>DATKIB010000172.1:0-65414 GCA_035509915.1 Acidimicrobiales bacterium
GGCGGGATGCCGGGGCTTCCCGACGTGGTGCTGGCGGGTCACGCGCCCGAACGCGCCCCCGAGCTCCGTTCGCAGGTCCGCTCGCAGGTCCGCGAGGCCGGTCCGGTGGCGTTGGCCGGCTTCGCCGCCAACGGCGCCAACGTCGTGGTGACGGTGCTGGTGGCCCGGCTCCTCTCCACCCGCGGCTACGGTGCGCTGGCCCAGATCACCAGTCTTTTCCTCGTGGTCTCCCTGCCCGGCACGGCGGTCGTCGTGGGCGTGGTGCGACGGGTCACGGCGCTCGCGCTGTCGAGAAGGACAGAGGCCGTGAGCGAATGGGCACGGCGCTCCCACCGGCAGGCGACCGTGGTTGTCGCCGTGCTGGCCGTTGGGGCTCTGGCCGCAAGAGGTCCGTTGTCGCGTGCCCTTTCCATCCCATCGCCTCTCGCCGTGTTCGCGATCTTGACCGCCGGCATGCTCTGGGTCGTCCTCTCGATGGACCGGGGCCTCCTCCAGGCACGGCGGCGCTACCGGACGCTGTCGGCGAACCTGGTGGTGGAAGGAGGGGCACGGACCGCGGCGGTGCTCGTGCTGGTGGGGGCGGGGCTGGGTGTCGCCGGCGCCGCTTGGGGCATCCTCGTTGCGGAAGCGGTCACGCTGTTGCATGCGCGCTGGGCCGCGGACCGCGCCTGGGGCGGACGAGCTCGAAGAGCGCGCGCCGATGAGATGGAATCCGTCACCGGCGTAGCAGGTGTGCCGGTTGTCTCCGGTGCCGCCCGTGCCGCCGCTGCCACAGGTCACGGAGTGCGTGGCGAGCACCAGCGCCTGGTGCGCGACGTCCTCGGGGCACTGGTCGCAATGGCCCTGCTGGCCTACCTCCAGAACGTCGACGTGATCGTCCTGGGCCGGGAGGCTCCCGGTGGTACAGGCCCCTATGCCGCCATCTCCGTAGCGAGCAAGGCGCTCGTGTTCGGCGCGATCGCCCTGGGTGGTTACCTCCTGCCGGAGGCCGCCATCGAATGGCACCGAGGCGGGCACGCTCTTCGGCAGCTGTGGGTGACGGTGCTCTTTCTGGCGGTACCGGGCGCAGTGCTCCTGCTGGGCGCGATCGCCTTCCCTCGCTGGTTGCTCTCGCTCGTGTTCTCCGCCAGATATGTGGGAGCGCACGCGGCGTTCTGGCCCCTCGTCCTGGCGATGTGCTTCCTGAGCGTCACGGTCGTGCTCACGATTTACCTACTGGCGGCCGGGCAGCGCTGGATAGGAGGACTGCTCGCGGTGGGCGCGGTCGCGGCGACCGTCGCCCTGGCGGCGGCTCACGGTGCTTACAGACCGACGGCTCTGGCCGACCTGGCGGTACAGGGCGGCTTGGCGCTGTCGACGGCTGCGGTGTTCGTCCGGCTGCACTCGAGGCGAGTGTTCGTCGCGACGACCGAACGGCTGGCGGCTTGACGTCCGCGGGGCTAGTCGGACGTGGTCAGGAGCCGGAGCCCGAGCGCGAGCTCGACGCGGCTCGAGAGCGCCAGCCCGGTGCGACTTCCCTGTCGGGTGCGCCCGACGGCAACGCGTGTGAGGAGCTCGTCGCACGCGCGGCCGAGATCGGTCTGCGCCGGGTCGAGCTGGTCGCCTGGCGGGATCTCGATGATCCCGAGGCTGGTGGGTCCGAGCTTCATTCGCACCGCATCGCCTCGCGCTGGGCCGAGGCCGGCCTCGACGTCGATTTTCGGACCTCGGCCGTCCCGGGGCAACCGCGGACGGTAGAGCGCTCCGGGTACCGCGCGGTACGTCGCAACGGCCGCTACAGCGTGTTTCCGGCGATCGCATGGGAGGGCCTGCGCTCCACCCGCGAAGCGGACGCGCTCGTCGAGGTCTGGAACGGCATGCCCTTCTTCTCACCGGTGTGGTTCCGAGGTCCGAGGCTCGTGTTCCTGCACCACGTGCACGCCGAGATGTGGGGGATGGTCCTCCCACGGTCTCTGGCGGCCCTGGGTCGCACCGTGGAGTCCCTCCTCGCTCCAGTGCTCTACCGGCGCAGCCGTATCGTCACGCTCTCGCATTCCTCGCGCGAAGAGATCGTCTCGATGCTCCGTATCCCCGAACGCCTCGTGAGCGTGGTGCCTCCGGGCGTGGACCCCGCGTTCACGGCCGAGGGAGAGCGCTCGTCCCAGCCGTTGGTGGTCGCGGTCGGTCGGCTCGTACCGGTCAAGCGCTTCGACATGTTGATCGAAGCGCTCGCCCTGGCACGTGAGAAGCGCCCCGACTTGAAGGCGGTGATCATCGGCGAAGGCTATGAGCGTGACCGGTTGGAGCAGATGAGACGCGACTTCGACGCCACGCAGTGGCTGGAGCTACCAGGGCACGTGAGCCAGCAGGAGCTCAGGGCCTGGTACCGCCGGGCCTGGGTGGTCGCTTCGACTTCGTTGCGCGAGGGCTGGGGGATGACCCTGACCGAGGCCGGCGCCTGCGGGACGCCTGCTGTCGCGTCGCGTATCGCCGGCCACCGTGACGCGGTCGTCGACGGGTCCACCGGCCTCCTAGCCGACGGGGTCGAGGACGTCGCCGCGGCGCTGTCGAGGTTGCTCGGCGACGACCTGCTGCGGAGCCGGTTGGGGCGGGCAGCGGAGCACTACGCCCGCAGTTTCTCTTGGGACGCCACCGCTGCTCGGACCCTGGAAGCCCTTGTGGACGAGGCGGCCGGCTCCTCCTCGCTGCGGCGCGTGGGTAGCGCCGCGGTCGATCTCTAGTCGCCCTGTCGCCCGCCAGCCCGCCGGTCGGGCTGCACGGTGCTCCGATCGCGCCACGAGCGCGCCGTGTCGGCGACCGCGTCCGCGCCGAGCGCCACCACCGCCATCCAGACCAACAGCGAGGCCGACTCGTACGCGGAGGGCCAGTTGGAGCTCTCGGGCACGAAGTGGAGTGCCTGGCCGGCCACGATGCTCACGGCCGCGGCCACGAGCAGGCCGACGGCTGCGAGGGTGAGGACTCCGCGCAACCAGCGCAGCGACAGTGCTGCGGCGGTCGCCGCGGCGGCTTCGCCGCCGACGAGAGGGGACACGATGGCGCTCGCCGCGAGCCCGGCGAGGATCGAGAGTGTCACCACCGCCCAGACCCGGGGTCGCCGCCCGCCGCCGGACAAGGGCATCGAGAGGACCGGCTCTCCCCACGAGGCGAGCGCGGGGCCGGGCGGAGACTCGATGGTGCCGGTCGCGGCCGGCACGGGGGAGACGGCTGCGGGCGCCGGTCCCGCGCCTCGCAACCGCAGGAGCATGCGCCGCGCCTCGAGCGCGACCGAAAGAGCCGCAGAGGCGGCCGAGAGCAAGGGCTCGGCTCTTCGGCGCGTGCTGCGCTCGGGACGCTTCGGGGCCGGTCGCGCTGGCCGGCGACGGCGCAGCCGCAGACGCAGCCGCACCGGCAGCACCGCCAGGGCGACACAGGCGACGATGGCGGCTGCCGACAGCCCCAGCCCCACCCACACGCGCTGCTGAGGTGACCAGGACAGCGAGACGGTGAAGCTCGTTGCGCCTCCCTGGTCCATGCCCAGCTTCTTCAGGTCGCTGGCGGTGACCTGCCAGCCGTTGGCGAAAGCGTCGACCAGCTGAGGGTTTCCGAGGTCGATGCCCGCTCGGCCGCGGCCACCACCGCGACCGGTGCCACTGCCTTCGCGACCGCCACCTGCACCGCCTGCGGTGTCGCGCTGGGTCGTGGTCGACGAACCGGCCGAGGTCGCCACGGCCCTCCATCCGGAGTTGTTGCTCTGGCCGAACACCAATTCGAAAGGGGCAACGGCGCCGCTGACCCGCAGCGTCTCGCTGGTCGTGCTCTTGTGGGTCACCGCCACGGTGGGGGCCGCGCCGGGCTGCGTGGCCGGTGTGGCCCCGAACGTTGCGGCCGGGGCCGGTCCGTCCCCCGAGGCCGAGTCCAGCAAGAGCTGGTCGATGTTCCATCCCGTGGAGGTCGTGTGCCCGAGTGCGGTCTCGACCACATGCTGGCCCGGCCCGAGGGTAACCCCTCCCGCGTCTGCCCCACACGGCACGACCGACACCTCTCCGTCGTCGAGCGCAGTGCTTGTCGAGCCGCGGATGCTCACGCTGACAGGTCTGCCGTCGATCGACACGAGGTTCGACACACAATCACCGGGGAGCTGCGCGGGGACCGGAGCGACCTGCACACCCGGGATCCCGACCTCCGCTATTGCCATGGGGAGGGCGATAGGGGTCGGGGAATCGAAGTTGGTCGAGCGCTCGAGCCTCACCCCGGTGATCGTGATGCGGATCTGGCTTCCGCTCAGGGGCGAGAAGGTCACCGGCACCGAGGTGGTCGCCCCGGGCGTGCGGGTGTCGGTGATGTGAGGGAGGGCGACCGACCGGCTGCCGTTCTCGGTGCTGACGGTGATCGAAGTCGGGACCGAGTGGCGCCCGTCGGCCACGACCTGGAGGTCGAGATGGTCGAAGCTAGTGGAGTCCGGCAGGTTGTACTCGAGCCATTCACCTTTCTCGTACGCGGCGCCGAACCCGGGTTGCCAGGCTGTGCCGAGGTCACCGTCCGCTGCCGCAGAGGCGCCGGCCCTCAGGTCTCCCGGGAGTCGCCCCTTCGAGTACGCGACCACGCCACTGCCGTCGGAGCCGGAACGGCCCACGAGCCGGTCGATCTCGTCGTCCGGGACGAGAGCCGAGAGGCTGGCGGAGCCCGCGATGGTGAACGTACGCGCAGTCGGCAGGGAGAACCCGCGCGAGATGGTCGTCTCGGGGTCGGCGCGGTATGGGAACGAGTATGGCGAAACGCGCTGGCGCGTCATGACGATGGTAAGGCGATTGCGGAGCGAGGAGGCACCGGTCGACTGGAGCAGGTCGCGCGGCATCTGGATGACCTCCACCACGTGCTGGCCGGGCACCTCGACCTCCGCGAAGCCCACACTCGTCGCGTTGAAAGTCGACCTGTGGTCGTCGCTCGTGGCGTCGATCGTTATGCGAAGGGAGTGGAACGTGCGGGCAGGGAAGGACACCACTTGCCCTTGGGCCGAGCGCGAGGAGGGACCCAGACCGGCGGTGAACTTGTGACCGCCGTCGAAGGTAAGGGTGATCCGGGTGATCCAGCGGCTCGTGTTGCCTGATTGAGGCTGCACCAGCGTCACGTGGTCGGCCGACACAGCGTTCTGGAAGTGGGCTTGCCACCACTGACCGGCCGGGTCTGGCACGAAGGTGCCCGTGTTCCAGCTTGTGTCGAGGTTGGCGTCTATCGCGTTGTCAGGTCGGTCCTCGGGCGTGTAGGAGACGGCGTCGCCGTAGGAAGAGGCGGTGACATCTACCGCGCCGACGTACGAAGCCGTGGTCCTGGAATCGGAGGGGGCAGCTGGGGACAAGTCGATGGGACTGTCGCTTGGGTCGGTGCGCTCAGGGTCCTCGGAGGGAGTCTCGGTCTCGCCGTAGTTTGCCGAGACGGTGTCCCACCGGAACGCTTGCTTGCGGTTGGTGTCCGTCACCACGAGCTGGCCACCGGCGGCCACCAGCTGGTGGAGCTGCCCTGGGTCGGTGTCGAGGCTCGACGAGTAGTAGATGGCGCTGTCGGTGTCGAGCAGGCCGGCGTCGGCGAGGTCCTGCAACCCTGTGGCGTCACCGGCGACCACCAACGCGCCGGAGTCGGACTCGGCGCGTGTGACGGCCCGCGGGTCCTGCACCGTGAAGTCGACCAAGGGCGAAGGCCAAGCCAAGGGCTGGAGGGAAGCGAGGTCCTGGCCGTCGAGGGTGGAATAGCTCGATATGTTTGGCGCCGGCTTCCCGAACGACACTGGGTCCGACAGGCCCGCCGGAGTCTGCTGCAGTTGCTGGGCCAATAGCTGCGGCTGTGGCACGCCGTAATGCTCGTAGCGCTGGTCGTACTCGACGAGCACGTCTCCTGCGCTGAGGAGCCTCGCCATCGGGGCGAGCGAGTCCCACTGCTCGGTCCCGGACTGGATCGGGTCGTCGAGGGCGAACAGGGTGTCGGCGGTGGCAATGGAGCCCATCACCTGCTGTTCGCGTGTGACGAACGGCCGGTCCAAGAAGGCCGGCTGGGGGGTGTCCACGGTGTCTCCCCACCGGTAGGAGGCGAAGTTGTCGCCGGGTATCGCTAGGACCCTGGTCGACTTGTGGGTGGCGTTCAAGTGAGCGATCGCTGCCGTCTCGTACGAAGGGAGCTTGGCGGGCTGGGTGAAGAAGCTCACGACTTCAGCGTCGCCGTTGAAGATCGCCGGGTTGGCGGCGACGACCGCCGCTGCCGCGAGCAAGGCGCACGCGTAGCCGAGCATCGGTAGGCGCATTCGGATAGCCGAGATCCCTGCGGCTAGCAGCACGGCGAGGCCGAGTATGACAAGCGGTGTCGCGCGGTCGGTGGAACGAAGTGCGAGGCCTGCGGTGGTGTCGGACATGAACTGCTTGAGCAGACCGCCTACGGGTGTCGGGTTCGTGTACGGATGTGGCCCCACCGAGAGCACGACCCCCACGACGACGAGAGCGACGAAGTACGCGCGATAGCGCCATCGCACGATCACGGCCGCCAGGAAGGCGAGGACCGGCACTAGGAACGACACAGAGAGGAGCCACAGCTGTTGGGTGTACATGACGGCCGACTGCGCCCAGGGACCGAGCCTGTCGGCTCCGTAGAAGTACCAGTAGCCGAGGCCGCGGATCACCTCGGACGCGCTCGAGGTCTCGCTCGTCGCAGTGAGTGTCTCGGTGTATCGCAGGACGTCCACGCCGTAGCCGGCTTCGACCACCAACCCCGTTATCCACCACAAGCAGCACAAGAAGGTGAGCACCACCATCTTGAGCGCCGCCTCCCCGGCCTGGCGCCAGGTGCCCTCGCGGCCCGCCGCGACGGCGAAGACGAGCCACAGAGCCGGTGCAACCGCGACGTAGATGATCGAGCTGGCGTTGATCCCGCTGGTGACGGCGACGGTCAAGGCGAACAGCGCCGGGTACCTCCAGCCGCCTTTGCGCAACGCACGCGCCGCGAACGCGACCATGAACGGGAGCCCGGCCCACGGGAGGAGGATGACCGAGATCCGCCCTGAGTACTGGAGCAGGTAGGGCGAGATCATGAACGCCAGTGCTCCGACCGTCCGGCCGGGTGAGCGCACGTCGACCGTGCGGCACAGCAGGAGAAGTCCTGCTCCGGCGGCGAAGATGACGGAGCCGAGCCAGAGGCGCTGTGCGACCCACACCGGCACCCCTGCGACCGAGAAGAACCAGTAGAAGGGACCCATCGGCAGTAGGTAGCCGATGTACTCGTGGGTGACGGTGCCCAGCGCCACCGACGGGTCCCACATGCTCGCGACCTGCCGGAGGAAACGCCCAGGGTCCAGGTACAGGTATGTCTTGGTGTCGGAGGTCACCACGCCGGGTTTCACGACCAGCAGCGGGATGTACGCGATCGCCGCGAGAAGCAGGTGCTCGGCCAGACTGGTGCGGAAAGTCTCGGTGGGGGTGGTGGTCTTGGTCATCGAAAGCGCGTCTCGCCGGCGCACCGAGTCCGTCGGGCGGTTCTCCGTTGGACGGGCGAGCCGAGAGGGCAGCTCGGGACCCGGGAGGTCACGGTAGTGTAAGGCCGGCTCGCCCTGGTGGCGGCTGCGTCTTTGGCCCGCGACACCGACATGGGCAGGGAGCGGCGTGCAGACGATCTCTTCGAGCACCTCGAGCAGGCTGACGGGTGAGCGTCCCCGGCAAGGTGTCACGCCCGACTCGTTGCTGGCATTGCACGACGCGGGTTACCGGGCGATCACGGATCGCCTCGGGCGCGGGGCGGTGTTGGACGTCGGCTGCGGGGAGGGCTTCGAGTCGATCCGTCTCGCCGGCGAGGGGCGGAGGGTGTTCGGCGTTGATTACAGCGAGGAGGCCACCAGGTCGGCTGTTGCGAGGTTCGGAAGCGAGGGGCTTCAAGTCGCCAGGATGGACGCGCTGCGGCTCGGCCTGCGTGGAGGAGGTTTCGACTGGGCGTCGTCGTCGCACATCATCGAGCACTTCGACGAACCCGGCCTACACGTGTCCGAGTTGGCGAGAGTCCTCTCCCCAGAGGGGACAGCTTTCTTCCTGACGCCCAACGAGCCGGCAGATTTCGAGAACCCCTTTCACATCCATCTGTTCGGGCCCGAGGAGCTGCATGCCACGCTGTCGCGTCACTTCGCCAAGGTCTGGGTGGGAGGTCTCGACGCCGTCGAGCGGGTGAAGGAAGACCTCGCGGCGAGGCGCGCGAAGGCTGACAAGCTGCTGTCGCTCGACGTGTTCGACTTGAGGCACAGGATCCCGCGGCGCTGGTACGTCGCCGCCTATACGAGGCTCTTGCCATTGGCGTACCGGCTGTTGGCGCGCCGGGACGCTGGCGGCGACACCGGTATCTCGGCCGACGACTTCTTCGTCACCGACACGGTGGACGACACGACCCTGGTGTTGTTCGCGATCGCCAGTAGGCCCCGCGGCGGGCAGCCTGCAGCGGCCAGCTGAGCGCCGACTCGGGAAACGGTTCCGAGTCGGTGCTCGCGGTTGGCCTAACCGGTGGGATCGGCTCGGGAAAGTCGACGGTGGCGCAGATCATGGAGGAGCGAGGAGCGCTCTTGATCGACGCCGACCGCGTCGCGCGCGAGGTGGTGGAGCCCTCAGGCCCCGCCTACGGGCCGCTGGTGGAGCGCTTCGGACGCAGGATCCTGTCGGCGGACGGGACGATCGACCGCAAGGCGCTGGCAGCGTTGGCCTTCGCCGACCCGAAGGAGCTCGAGGCGCTCAATGCGATCACCCACCCAGCCATCGGGGTCGTCATGGTCGAGCGACGACGAGAGGCCGAGGGTACAGATCGCGTCGTGCTGCTGGACATCCCCCTTCTGCGGCCGGTGCACCGTCAGGTGCTGTCGTTGGACGCGGTGGCGGTGGTGGACTGTCCAGTCGACGTTGCGATCGAGCGCCTGGTCGTGCAGCGTGGCTTCGACCGTGGTGACGCAGAGGCGCGCGTGTCCGCGCAGATCGGCCGCGACGAGAGGATCGCCGGCGCCGAGTTCGTCATCGACAATTCGGGCGACCTCGCCCACCTGCGCTCGCAGACGCTCGAGGTGTGGGAGGAGCTGACCAGACTGGAGCGGGCCAAGGAGAAGCGCATTTGAGCCATGGCGACGCTGCGCGTGGTGCTCGCAGGGCCATGACGCCCATGGCACCCCGACCCTCGGAGTGCTCAGTGCCTGCCCGGCGGGCGTCGCCACGCAGCGGCCTTGTGCCGGCTCACAGTTCGCCGGCCGCGGGCACGGTACTCGCTTCGCGCTCGCTCGCGCTCTTTTTCCTCGCGACGCTCGTGCCTGCGTTCCAGCGCGCCCACCGCCCACTCGGGGACGAAGTAGGCGCCTGCGGCCACCGCAAGAGCCACCGCGGCGAACACCAACGAGGCAACGAGTGGCGTCGTGGTGTGCTCCATCGAGAAACCGGGCTCCGCCCTGCGCAGGAGCGCCTCCTCGGCCTGGGCGATCGAGGAAGCTGCGGACGTGGACACCTTGGTGCTGGAGGACTCCACGAGCTCGGTGACCACCGAGCGGTCGTAGCGGTACAGGACGGTGTAGGCGTAGCCGTCGGCCGCGCCGCTGCTCGATCCGGTCATTGCGAACGTTCGGGCCGTGCTTCCCGGCACTCCCGCGATCGAGAACGTCCCCTTCGCTGCGAGGGTCTGCCCGGTTAGCTGTGGGGTCTTGCCGAACTCCTTCTCGCTGTCGGCCAGGGTGGTGCGGGCCTCGGAAGGGTCGGGCAACAGCTGGAAGAGCATCCCCGCCTCCAGGGCGGACTTGTTGGAGCTGGCCCACTCGATCTCGTATATGCCAGTACGTGACGGGTCGCGCTTTCCGGCCTTCTTCACCACCGCGAAGGTGCTGGTGGAGGGGCTCACCGAGCTGGCCATCGTCGGCTTGGCGCGAAGCACATGGACCGGAGTGCGGTGGATCAAGAGCGCGCCGAGCAGACCCCGGTCGAGGTGGGACGTCCTGATGAAGGTGAAGTAGCCGGCCAGGCCCAGCACCAGCACCACCGCCAGCCTGGTGAGGCGCCACTTCCTGTTGTGCACCGCTGCACAGTACCGGCGGGCCGGCGAAGCAGTCTGGCAGCCGCTCGAGGGTCAAACGGAGAGCCCGGGCCGTCACACCCCGCCGGTACGATCGGCTGGTGCCCAAGTTCGAGGTGGTGTCCCCGCTGCGTCCGGCGGGCGACCAGCCGCGCGCCGTCGCCACCCTGGCGGAAGGGGTCGCTCGAGGCGACCGGTACCAGACGCTCCTGGGCATCACCGGGAGCGGGAAGACGGCCACTGTGGCGTGGACGATCGAGGCGGTCCAGCGCCCGACCCTCGTGATCGAGCCCAACAAATCCCTGGCAGCCCAGCTCGCCTCGGAGCTGCGCGAGCTGTTCCCCCAAAACCGCGTCGAGTTCTTCGTCTCGTACTACGACTACTACCAGCCCGAGGCCTACCTTCCCTCGTCGGACACCTACATCGAGAAGGACTCGTCGATCAACGACGAGATAGATCGCCTCCGACACGCCACCACGTCCAGCCTCCTGCTCCGCAGGGACGTCATCGTGGTGGCGTCCGTGTCCTGCATCTACGGCCTGGGATCGCCGGAGGAGTACTCGAGCCGCATTCTCGTCCTGCACCCGGGTGACACGGTCGAACAGCGCGGCCTGCTGAGACGGCTGGTGGACCTCCACTACGACCGCAACGACACCGTGCTGTCGCGAGGCAGATTCCGCGTCAGGGGCGACACGGTCGAGCTCCATCCCGCCTACGAGGAGACGGCCGTGCGCATCGAGATGTTCGGCGACGAGGTCGAGCGCATCCGCTCCTTCGACGCCTTGACCGGCGAGGCGGGCGAAGAGCTCGAGGAGCTGATCGTCTTCTCCGCTACCCACTACGTGGCCGGGGACGAGACGATGAAGCGGGCGATCGCGGGCATCGAGGTGGAGCTTCGCGAGCGGCTCTCGGTGCTCCAGTCGTCCGGGAAGCTCCTCGAGGCGCAGCGGCTCCGCATGCGGACCGAGCACGACCTAGAGATGCTGGCCGAGGTCGGAGTGGTCAACGGGATCGAGAACTACAGCCGGCATCTCGACGGAAGAGCTGCCGGCGAGCCCCCACATACCTTGCTCGACTTCTTCCCGTCCGACTTCCTGACTGTCATCGACGAGAGCCACGTCACCGTCCCGCAGATCCACGGGCAGTTCGAGGGCGACCGCTCCCGCAAGCTCACCCTGGTCGAGCACGGGTTCCGCCTGCCCTCCGCTCTGGACAACCGGCCGCTCACCTTCGACGAGTTCACCGAGCGAGTAGGTCAGGTCATCTTCATGTCGGCAACCCCGAGCGCCTACGAGCTCGGCGTGTCGACCCGGATAGCGGAACAGGTCATCAGGCCGACGGGGCTGGTCGACCCCGAGGTGCTCATCCAGCCCACCACGGGCCAGATCGACGATCTCCTCGACCGGGTGCGCGCCGTGGCCGAGCACGACGGCCGGGTGCTCGTCACCACCCTCACGAAGAAGATGGCCGAGGATCTCACCGACTACCTGGTGGAGCTCGGGGTCAGGGTGCGCTACCTCCACTCGGACATCGACACCATCACTCGGATCGAGCTGCTTCGCGACCTGCGGCTCGGGGAGTTCGACGTGCTGGTGGGCATAAACCTGCTGCGCGAGGGCCTTGACCTTCCCGAGGTGAAGCTGGTGGCGATCCTCGACGCCGACAAGACGGGCTTCCTTCGCTCTGCCTCCGCGCTGATCCAGACGATGGGACGTGCTGCGCGCAACGTCGACGGCCAAGTTGTGCTGTACGCGGACACCATCACCGACGCCATGCGCGAGGCGATCTCAGAGACACAGCGGCGCCGCGCGCTCCAGCAGGCGTACAACGAAGAGCACGGGATCGATCCGACCACGATCCGCAAGGCGGTCACAGACATTCTCGCTCGGCTTCGTCCGGCCGCCGAGCGCGCCGGCGCGTACGGGCCCGGCGACAAGGGGCGGGGGCAAGCCCGGGGTCGCTCTCGACCCGCCGTACCGGCCGGAGCGCGAGCCGGGCGCCGATTGCGACCCGACGGACGTCCCACCCGGTCGGTGGGCGCGGCCGGACACGGCCAAGGAGGCGTGGCGGAGCGTGGTGGGGGGGCCCCGGGGGGAGCGGGCGACGCATATGGCCCACCCGAGGAGCTGGTCGACCTGGTTCGCCGCCTGGAGTCCGAGATGCGCAAGGCAGCCAAAGAGCTCCGCTACGAGGAGGCGGCTCTGCTTCGCGACGAGATCGCCGAGCTGCGCCTCGCGCTGGCGGAGGCGCCAGGCGGGTCCCCTGTCGGGGCCCCGGCAGTGTGAGGCGATCCCGGACGGCGGCTTTGGGGAGCACCGGTATCCTCGCCGTGATGGTCGTCCATTTCGCCTCACCTCGCGGACCGAGGTCTCGTGGCTGATCATCTGGTGATCCGCGGCGCGCGAGAGCACAACCTGCGCGACGTCTCGCTCGAGATCCCGCGCGACGAGCTCGTCGTCTTCACGGGTTTGTCTGGGTCCGGGAAGTCCTCACTCGCCTTCGACACCATCTACGCCGAGGGCCAGAGACGCTACGTCGAGTCGTTGTCCTCCTACGCCCGGCAGTTTCTCGGTCAGATGGACAAGCCGGACGTCGACTTCATCGAGGGGCTCTCGCCGGCGATCTCGATCGACCAGAAGTCCGCCGGCCGCAACCCGCGTTCGACTGTCGGCACCGTCACCGAGATCTACGACTACCTGCGGCTGCTCTACGCGCGCGTCGGGCTGCCGCACTGTCCGAAGTGCGGGCGACCCCTCGTCCGCCAGACCCCTCAACAGATAGTGGACCGGATCCTCGACCTTCCCGATCGCACGCGGTTCAGCGTCCTCGCTCCGCTGGTGCGGGGCCGCAAGGGCGAGTACGAGGCCTTGCTCGAGGACCTGGCCAAGCAGGGATTCGCTCGGGCCCGGGTGGACGGTGAGATCGTGGACCTGTCCGAGCGCGGCGCGCTCAACCTGGCGAGGTACGAGCAGCACACGATCGAGGTGGTCGTCGACCGCCTCGTGCGCAGCGACACGATCCGTCAGCGGCTCACCGAGTCGATGGAGACCGCCCTGCGCTTGACCGGAGGTATCGCGCAAGTCGCGGTGGTGCAGGCCGACTCGTCGGAGGAGCTCATCACCTTCTCCGAGCACCTGGCGTGCACGTTCGACAACCTCTCGTTCGAGGAGCCCGAACCGCGCAACTTCTCGTTCAACTCGCCGTACGGCGCATGCGAGGAATGCGACGGCCTCGGGACCCGATTCGAAGTCGACCCCGCGCTCGTCGTCCCCGACGGGTCCAAGAGCATCTCCGAAGGGGCCCTCGTCCCTTGGGCGGGGGGCCGGAGCCGCTGGTTCGACCGGTTGCTCGACGCGGTGGCCGATCTCCAGGGCTTCTCGCTCGACAAATCCTGGGATCGACTGCGCAAGAACGACAAGAAGCTCCTACTGTACGGAGCCGGCCAACGCCAGGTGCACCTGCGCTACCGCAACCGCTTCGGGCGCCAACGCTCGTTCACCACCCACTACGAGGGGATCGTGCCGTGGCTCCAACGCCGGCACTCGGAGAGCGACTCAGATGCGGTGCGCGAGTGGACCGAGAACTTCATGCGGGAGGTTCCGTGCCCGGCCTGCGGCGGCGCGCGCCTCAAACCCGTGTCGCTTGCGGTGACGGTGGGAGGGCGCAACATCTACGAGTTGTGCAGCCTGTCGGTGGCGCGCTCGGCCGAGGTCGTGGATGAGCTGGAGCTCTCCGAACGCGAGCATTTGATCGCCGACAGGGTGCTGCGCGAGGTGCAGGCGAGGCTCCGGTTCCTGCTCGACGTGGGCCTGGACTACCTGTCACTCGCCCGTGGGACTGCCACCCTCTCTGGGGGGGAGGCGCAACGCATCCGCCTTGCCAGCCAGATCGGGTCGGGGCTCGTCGGGGTGCTCTACGTCCTCGACGAGCCCTCTATAGGGCTCCACCAGCGCGACAACCGGCGGCTCCTCGAGACACTCTTCCGCCTGAGGGATCTCGGCAACACCGTGATCGTCGTCGAGCACGACGAGGAGACGATCCGCTCCGCCGACCACGTAGTCGACATCGGCCCCGGCGCGGGGGAGCACGGCGGGGACATCGTGTACAGCGGGCCGGTGGACGGGTTGTTGTCGGAGAAGAGATCGGTGACGGGTCGCTACCTCGAGGGCGACCTCTCCATAGCAGTACCTGAGATGCGCCGAAAGGGATCCGGCGAGCACCTCGTGATCCGCGGGGCGCGTGAGCACAATCTTTGCGACATCGACGTCGACTTGCCGCTCGGGTGCCTGATAGCGGTCACCGGAGTGTCGGGCTCTGGCAAGTCCACCTTGGTCAACGACATCCTCCTTCAGTCGATGCTGGCTCAGGTGAACCGCGCACGCACTACTCCGGGCGCCCACAAGACGATCGACGGGGTGAAGTTCGTCGACAAGGTGGTGGCGATCGACCAGTCGCCGATCGGCCGCACACCGAGGTCCAATCCTGCTACTTACACCGGCCTGTTCGACCATGTCCGCAAGCTCTTCAGCCAGACTCCCGAGGCCAAGGTGCGCGGATACCTGCCGGGGCGTTTCTCGTTCAACGTACGCGGGGGCCGCTGCGAGGGATGTGCCGGGGACGGCACGATCAAGATCGAGATGCACTTCCTCCCGGACGTCTACGTGCCGTGCGAGGTCTGCGGCGGAGCTCGCTACAACCGCGAAACGCTCGAGGTCACCTTCAAGGGGCGCAACATCGCCGAGGTCCTGGACATGTCCTGTGAGGAGGGGCTCGAGTACTTCGCCAATCAGCCGACGATCGCGCGCCACCTTCAGACACTGGTGGACGTGGGCCTCGGGTACATCCGCCTCGGTCAGCCGGCGCCCACCCTGTCGGGGGGCGAGGCTCAAAGGGTCAAGCTCTCCTCCGAGCTCTCCAGGCGCTCCACCGGGCACACTCTCTACGTGCTCGACGAGCCGACCACCGGCCTGCACTTCGACGACGTCCGCAAGCTCCTCGACGTGCTCTCACGCCTCGTGGACCAGGGCAACACCGTCATCGTGATCGAGCACAACCTCGATGTCGTGAAGACAGCCGACTGGATCGTGGACCTCGGCCCCGAAGGTGGCGAGCGCGGGGGCCGGGTCGTGGCCGAGGGCACCCCGGAGGACGTGGCGGCCACGACGACGAGCTACACCGGCGCGGTTCTGGTGCCGGTGCTCGGGGCCGCGGCCAACGGGAGCCGGCGATCCGGCGCCAGCGGCAGCCGGCGCCAGGTGGAACGTGCACCGAAGTCGCAGGGCAACGGGGCTGCGCGCGCAGGAACGGCGGCGAGGAGGAACGGGCGGGCACCTGCGCGCCCGCGAGCGCGCTCGGGATCAGGAGGAAAGCCGCCGCGGGCGGAGTGACGCTCGGCCCTCAGGTGATGGCGAGCATCTGCTCCAGTGCGACCCGCGCCCAGGCCGCGGTGTCCGGGTCGACGGTGATGCGGTTCACGACTGTGCCGTCGGCGAGCGACTCGAGCACCCAGCAGAGGTGCGCAGCGTCGATGCGGAACATGGTGGAGCAGGGGCACACGAGGGGGTCGAGCGAGAGGACCGTCTTGTCGGGATGCTCGTCAGCCAATCGCTTGGTGAGGTGCACCTCGGTGCCGACCCCAATGACAGCGCCAGCGGGCGCCTCGCGCACGAAGCGGATGATGATGTCGGTCGACCCAGTGGCGTCGGCCAGCTCGACGACCTCGTGAGAGCACTCCGGGTGCACCACCACGCAGCCATCGGGGTGCTCCTGGCGGAAGGCCGCCACGTGCTCGGGCCGGAATCGCTGGTGCACCGTGCAATGCCCCTGCCACAGCAGGAGCGTTGCCTCCTTGACGTCCGGCTCGTCGAGCCCGCCGAGCTCGAGGCGCGGGTTCCACACCCTCATGTCACGCTCGGTCCACCCGAGCTGGAATCCGGTGTTGCGGCCTAGGTGCTGATCTGGGAAGAACAGGACCTTGTCCCCGAGCGCTTCGTTCGCGCCAGCCTCGAGTGCCCAGCGGAGCACCGCGCGCGCGTTCGACGAAGTGCAGACCGATCCGCCGTGACGGCCGACGAATGCCTTCAGGTCCGCCGAGGAGTTCATATAGGTGACGGGCACGATGCGATCGGTGTCGGTCACCTCGGCGAGCGAGTCCCACGCCTCCTCCACGGAGTCGAGATCCGCCATGTCGGCCATCGAGCACCCGGCGTTCAGGTCCGGGAGTAGCACCTGTTGGTGTTCACCGGTGAGGATGTCCGCCGACTCCGCCATGAAATGGACCCCGCAGAACACTATGTACTCGGCGTCGTGGCGCTCTGCGGCGATGCGCGACAGCCCGAAGGAATCGCCGCGGGCGTCCGCCCACCGCATGACCTCGTCTCGCTGGTAGTGGTGGCCGAGCACCAGGAGTCGCTCGCCGAGGGCGGACTTGGCCGCGCCGATGCGACGGTCCAGCTCGTCGGGCGTTGCGGTGCTGTAGCGCTCCGGGAGCGCTCGCTGTAGGCGGAGCATTCGGACCCCCTTCGGGGAGGGCTCCGATTCACGGCCGGCGGGGACAGCCTGGTCGCCCATCCGCGGGGTTGTCGGCCTCGGAGCCTTCTGTACGCCGGGGTACCAGGCCGGCGCTGCCTCCAGGTTACTCTCCGAAAGATGCGCGTCCGTCCCAGACCCGGCGAGGTACCCGACTCCCCGGGCTCCTACCAGTTCCTGGACGCCCAAGGCAGGGTCCTTTACGTCGGCAAGGCGAAGTCACTGCGCAGCCGCGTCTCGAATTACCTGGCCGACCCTGCCACCCTCCCGGCGCGCACCGCCCAGCTCGTCTCTGCCGCCGACCACGTCGAGTGGATCCAGGTGGCCAACGAGGTCGAGGCGATCCTCCTCGAGTACGCGCTCATCAAGCGCCACAGGCCGCGCTTCAACATCCGCCTGGTGGACGACAAGAGCTATCCGTACCTCGCCGTGACCGTCTCGGATGAATGGCCTCGCGCAGCAGTGGTGCGCGGCCGCCGAAGGCCGGGCATACGGTACTTCGGGCCGTACGCCCACGTCGGAGCCCTGCGAGACACGCTCGACCTCCTGCTGCGCACCTTCGGCGTCCGGTCCTGCTCGGACACCAAGTTCGACCGCCATTGCAAGCTCGGCAAGCCCTGTCTCCTCTATCACATCGAGCGTTGCTCGGGACCCTGCATAGGTGCGGTCGACCACGAGGATTATTCGCGGCTCGTGGAGGACCTCATGTCGTTCTTCGCCGGCGCTACCGACGATGTCGAGCGAAGGCTGCACTCGGAGATGGAGGAGGCGGCCGAGGGTCTCGACTTCGAGCGTGCAGCGCGAAGGCGCGACCAGCTGTCGACGTTGCAGATGGCGGTCGAGCGCCAGCAGGTCGTGACCGAGGACCCCGAGGATCTGGACGTGGTCGGTCTGGAGGACGACGTGCTCGAGACGGCCGTGTGCGTGTTTCACGTGCGCCGCGGCCGCATCGTGGGCCGGCGCGGATTCATCGTGGACAAGGTGGAGGAGATCGACCGCCCTCAACTCGTGGGACGGGTGCTGGAGCAGCTATACGCCGATGCGCAGCCCTCCTTGCCCGGTCGCCGCGCCAGAGCCAAGCGCGGCGCCGACTCGGAGGGCTGGACGTCGGGAGCGGGGGACCCGGCCACGTGGGCGGGAGCCGGGCCTGCTGCCGACGGGGTTCCGAAGCTCGTGCTAGTGCCGGAGATGCCGGAGGACGCGGACGCGTACGCGGCCTTTCTGTCGGACCGACGCGGCGGCCCGGTGGCGTTGCGGTCTCCAATGCGCGGCGGCAAGAGAGCCCTCATGGAGACCGCGGCGCGCAATGCTTCGGAAGACCTGGTCCACCACCGGCTGCGGCGTGCATCGGACTACGACAGCAGGGCGAAGGCGCTCGAGTCGCTGCGCGTAGCACTCGGCATGGACGAGGCGCCCCTGCGCATCGAGTGCTACGACATGAGCCACCTCCAGGGCACTGACTACGTCGGGTCCATGGTGGTCCTCGAGGACGGGCTCCCTCGCAAGAGCGAGTACCGCCACTTCCGCATCCGCGACGTGCCGGGCAACGACGACTACGCGGCGATGGAGGAGGTCCTCACCCGGAGGTTGCGCGCCCTGCTCGAGGAGAGATCGGAGCACCGCGAGGCGAAGCTCCCTCAGGACGACGCCGGCGAGCGACCGTCGCGCAGGGGCGCAAGACGCTTCGCGTACCCTCCTCAGCTGCTGCTCCTCGATGGAGGCAAGGGTCAGCTGGCGGTCGGGGTGAGGGTCCTGGAGCAGTTGGGCCTGAGCGGACGGATAGCGGTTGCCGCGCTCGCCAAGCAGTTCGAGGAGGTCTTCGTGCCGGGGCGCTCGGAGCCCCTTCGGATCCCGAGGGGATCCGAAGCGCTCTTCCTGCTCCAGAGGGTCCGGGACGAGGCACACCGCTTCGCCATCTCCTACCACCGCCGGCTTCGGGGCAAGCGGGTGAGGTCCAGTACCCTCGATGGCGTGCAGGGCCTCGGTCCCGTGCGCCGGGCCCGACTGCTCAAGGAGATGGGGAGCGTCCGAAAGCTCCGACAGGCTTCGTACGAGGACTTGGAGTCTCTCGACTGGCTCCCCGAGCGCGTCGCAGCCGCGGTGTACGAGCACCTGCACCGGGTGCCCTCCCCCTCCGGACGGGGCCGCGTCTCCGCCGATGGGGAAGAGCCCGGTGCCTCGGGAGCCGGAGCGAAGCTTCCCGCCCTCTCCGGGGTGACAGGGGGAGCGCAGTGGGCCGGGCCGGGGGAGGATGGGACCGGTGAGTGAGTACCTGGTGATCACGGGGATGTCCGGGGCGGGACGTTCGACCGCCGCTGCCGCCCTGGAGGACGCGGGCTGGTACGTGATCGACAACATGCCCCCGTCGCTCCTGTCGGAGGTGGCCGACGTGGTCGGTGGACCGGACTCGGGGACCGATCGGGTGGCCCTCGTCATCGGGCGCGGGGGCGGCGCGATGGTCGACGAGGCGCTCCCAGCGATCGACTCGCTGTCCGCGCGCGGCGAGAAGATCTCGGTGGTGTTCCTCGATGCCCCCGACGACGTGCTCGTCAAGCGCTTCGAGGGCACTCGCAGGCGTCATCCGCTCTCGGGGGCCCACGTCGAGGACGCCATCGCGGACGAGCGACGACGCCTCGAGACGATCCGCCACCGTTCGGACGTCCTGCTCGACACCGGGATGCTGAACGTCAACCAGCTGCGCCGCCGTGTGTTCGACCTGTTCGGAGAGGGCTCGAAGAGCCCGATGCGGACCTCCGTCGTGTCCTTCGGCTACAAGCACGGTGTGCCGCTCGACGCCGACCTCATGTTCGACTGCCGTTTCCTGCCCAACCCGAATTGGGTCGAGGAGCTGAGGCCGCTGTCGGGCCTCGACGAGCCGGTCAGGGGGTTCGTGCTCTCCCAGGATGCGACGGCCGGGTTTCTCGAACGGGTCGACGGGCTGCTCGGGGACCTGCTGCCCTCGTACGCAGCCGAGGGCAAGTCCTATCTCACCGTCGCGGTCGGGTGCACCGGGGGGCGGCACCGGTCGGTGGTCCTGGCCGAGGAGCTGGCGCGTCGCCTGCTCAAGAGAGGGCTCGAGGTCTCGGTGGTCCACCGGGACATAGACCGTTGAGCCCCCGCGGACGAACCAAGCCCCCGGGTGCGGGCACGGCAGGGGCGGGCCCTTCCGTCGTCGCCATCGGGGGGGGCCTCGGGCTCGCCGCCACCCTGCGGGCGGTTCGGCGGTACGCGGGACAGATCACCGCCGTCGTGTCGCTCGCCGACGACGGCGGTTCTTCGGGCCGGTTGCGGCGCGAGCTAGGCATCGCGCCCCCCGGCGACCTGCGCAAGTGCCTGGTGGCGTTGGCCTCCGACCACAGCCCCCTCGCCTCGGCGTTCGAGCACCGCTTCGACTCGGACTCCGCGGAGCTGGCCGGGCACGCGCTGGGCAACCTGGTCCTCGCCGGGCTCGTGGCAGCCACCGGGGATCTGCAACGGGCGCTCGACGAGGCAGGAAGGCTGCTCGGTGCCGTAGGGCGGGTACTGCCCGCGTCGTGCGAGCCCGTCGTCCTCAAAGCCTCCTCGCCTGCGGGGGTGGTGGAGGGGCAGACGGCCGTGGCAGGCACCGTGGAGATAGAGAGCATCTCGCTCGTGCCGGCGGACCCACCTGCTCCTCAGGCTGTCCTGGAAGCGCTGGGCGCGGCCGACCAGGTGGTGGTGGGTCCGGGTTCGCTCTTCACGAGCGTGCTGGCGGCGGTCGCGGTCCCCCAGGTGGCTGAGGCCATCCGCAGTACCGCCGCCAGGAAGGTCTACGTGGCGAACCTGCGGCCCCAGCGTGCAGAGACCGAAGGCTACGACGTGGCGGACCACATCAGAGCCCTCGAGGCCCACGGCGTAAGGGTCGACGTCGTGCTGGCCGACACCACCGGCATCGCCCTCGGGGATCCGTCCGTGCCAGTGGTCGAGACCCACCTGGCCAAGCGCAACGGGCTGGCACATGACCCTGCCAGACTGGCGGCGGCGCTCGAAGGTCTGGTCGGATAGGGACGATGACGGTTCGAGTCGGGATCAACGGCTTCGGGCGGATCGGCAGAAACTTTCTTCGTGCCGCGCGGGCGCAGGGTGGGGACGTCGTGGTGGTGGCTGTCAACGACCTCACCGATGCGAAGACGAACGCCCACCTGCTGCGTTACGACACCACCTACGGTCGCTTCGACGCGGAGGTGAGTGTCGACGGGGACACCATGACGGTCGCCGGGCGTCCGATCAGGGTCCTCGCCGAGAGCGATCCCAAGGCGCTGCCGTGGGGCGAGCTCGGGGCGGAGGTGGTCCTCGAGTCCACCGGAAGGTTCAGCACCCGCGAGGCCTCCTCAGCGCACCTCGACGCAGGGGCCCGGCGTGTGATCATCTCCGCTCCTGCGACGGGTGTCGACGCCACGTTCGTGATCGGGGTCAACGACCAGACCTTCGACCCGAAGCGCCACTTCGTGGTGTCCAACGCCTCGTGCACCACCAATTGTTTCGTCCCGATGGTGCATGTGCTCGACGAGGCTTTCGGGGTGACGAGCGGGCTCATGACGACGGTGCACGCGTACACCAACGACCAGAACCTGCTGGACCTCACCCACAAGGACCTTCGACGTGCCCGCGCCGCGGCGCAGAACATCATTCCCGCGTCGAGCGGTGCCGCGAGGGCCACGAGCCTGGTGCTCGAGGCGATGAAGGGGCGCCTCGACGGCGCCGCCCTGCGGGTACCCGTCGCCGACGGATCCATCACCGACTTCACGGCTGTCGTGCGGCGCACGGTGAGTGTGGACGAGGTCAACGAGGCATTCCGGGCCGCTTCCCGAGAAGGCCCGCTGTCGAAGGTGCTGGTCTACACCGAGGACCCCATCGTCTCCTCGGACATAGTGGGTAGCTCGGCGTCGTGCACGTTCGATGCAGGGCTCACGATGGTCATGCCCGTCACCGAGAGCACGACATTGGTGAAGGCCCACGGGTGGTACGACAACGAGTGGGGCTATGCCAGCCGCCTCGTCGACCTCTGTCTGCTGATCGGCGGCTCAGGGCCCGAAGGATCCTGACCTCCAGTGCAGTCGAAGCGTTGAGCGGTCGGCCCGGTGCGGCGGCGGGGCTGCCTCTGCTCGAGGACCTCCCGCCGGTAGCCGGCAGACGTGTGCTCGTGCGTGTCGACTTCAACGTCCCGCTCGTTCGCCCCGAAGGAGACCAGGGGCCGGCCGTGGTCGCCGACGACTTCCGCATTCGCGCCGCTACGGAGACCCTTGGGTGGCTGGTCTCGAGGGGCGCTTCGGTAACTGCGTGCACGCACCTGGGCAGGCCGAAGGGACATGTGGACCCTCTCTACAGCGTCGCCCCGGTACGCGCACGGCTCGAGGAGCTTGCTCCTGGCGTCGAACTGCTCGAGAACCTCCGCTTCGACCCGGGGGAGGAGGGGTGCGACCCGAGGTTCGTGGACAGGCTGGTGAAGGGTTTCGACGCGTTCGTCAACGACGCGTTCGGGTCCTCGCACCGTGCCCACGCCTCGATCGTCGGCCCTCCGACGCGGCTGCCCTCTGCCGCTGGGCGCCTCCTGGCACGCGAGGTCGAGGTGCTCGGGGGGTTGCTCGAGGGGCCCGAGCGCCCGTTCGTAGCAGTGGCGGGAGGGGCGAAGGTGGCCGACAAGCTCGGGGTGCTGCGCTCCCTGCTCGAGAAGGTGGACCATCTGATCGTCGGTGGCGGCATGGCTTATACGTTCCTGGTGGCCCAGGGTCACACCGTCGCCCGCTCGCTGGTCGACCCGGACAGTGTCGAGAGCTGCAAGGAGCTCCTCGACTCGGCCTCTGAGCGCCTGCTCCTGCCATCGGATCTCGTCGCTCTCGGACCGGGTGGGACCATCGGGCGGGGGAGGGGCGGCACCGGGGAGAGCGCAGTCGTCGGCCTCGACGTGCCCGACGGCTGGGAGGGCGTCGACATCGGCCCGGACACCGCCGGCAGGTTCGCGCAGGCTCTGACCGGCGCACGGACGATCTTCTGGAACGGGCCGGTGGGCGCCTTCGAGGACGACCGCTTCAGCAAGGGAACGCGAGCGGTGGCCGAGGCGGTGACCGATTCGGGGGCGTGGAGCGTCGTGGGAGGGGGCGACACCGCGGCGGCGCTCGATTCGTTCGGGCTTGCAGATCGAGTGGGCTTCGTCTCGACCGGAGGGGGAGCATCCCTCGAGCTGCTCGAGCACGGGGACCTGCCGGGCCTGCGCGCGCTGCGGGAAGCCTCCAACGCCCCGGGCCGGCGCGGGAGCGACTGATGTCGGCGGCTACCGCGTCGAGGCACATCGCCGGCCGCAGGCCGCTCGTGAGCGGCAACTGGAAGATGCATCACGACCACCTCCAGGCCATCCGCACCGTGCAGGATCTAGGGCTCCGGATCGCCGCCGCTGAGCTCGGGGCGCTCGACGTGTCGGTGCACCCACCTTTTTGTGACCTGCGCTCGGTGGGGACGGTGCTCGAGGATCGCGGGATCGGGGTATGGCTCGGGGCCCAGCACTGCCACTTCGAGGACTCGGGAGCCTTCACCGGGGAGGTGTCGCCGCCGATGCTGGCACGCCTCGGGGTCGTCTACGTGATCGTGGGACACTCCGAGCGCCGTCAGCTCTTCGCGCAGACTGACGACGTCGTGGCGGCGACCCTCAGGTCGGTATTGCGAAGCGGCATGGTGCCGATCGTCTGCGTGGGGGAGACCGCCACCGAGCGCGAGGAGGGCGTGACCGCAGAGCGCCTCAGCGCCCAGACCGAGGCTGCTCTCGGCGGCCTGCCGCCGGAGCAGGTGGCGGGGCTGGTCGTCGCGTACGAGCCGATATGGGCGATCGGTACCGGCCGCACCGCCACGGAGGAGGACGCCGAGGAGGCCTGTTCTCACATACGCGCCGTGATCACCGGGCTCGCGGGCGAGCAGGCGGCCGCCAGCGTGCGAATCCAGTACGGAGGCTCGGTGCGACCGGACAACACGGCGGAGCTCATGGCGGAGCCCGACGTCGACGGGCTCCTGGTGGGAGGGGCGAGCCTGGAGGCGGCCAAGTTCGCCGAGATCGTCCGGATCGCCGCTCAGAGCGTGGCCGCGGCCCGCTGACCTCGGGTGCTTTGCTAGTTTCCTGCTGTCCCCGGCCCCTCGGGAGGAGCGGATAGGTGCTGACGATAGCAATCGTCGTCGTCCACATAGCGGTGTCTGCCGCGCTGGTCTTCCTGATCCTGTTGCACTCGGGGAAGGGTGGCGGGCTGTCGGACATGTTCGGCGGTTCGGTGGGTCAGGCCGCCGCCGGCTCCACGGTTGTCGAGAGGAACCTTGACCGCATCACGATCACGGTTGCGGTGATCTTCGCCTTCACGACGCTTACGTTGGCGCTGCGCCTTCAGTGAACGGCGCCCGCGTCGGCGTACTAATCGCCGCCGTGGTCCTGGCAGCATGCGGGGCTGTGCCCAACCCTCGCTCAAATCGCACGTCACCCGCTTCCGCTCCAGCTCTCGAGGGCACCTCGGGCGGCTCCGTGACGCTGGCCGTGGACCAGGTGCCCGTGACGCTCAACGACCACACGGTCCAAGGCGACAACGAGATCACCCGCGACGTCGCGAGCGCCATCTGGCCTCAGGTGTTCCAGGTCGGCCCCGGGCAGACCCCGGTCCTCGACACCGACGTCGTGTCGAGCGCCGAGCTGGTGAGCATCTCCCCTCAGACCGTCGTCTACCAGATCAATCCGAAGGCTGTCTGGTCGGACGGGGTGCCGATCAGTGCCGACGACTTCGTCTACGCGTGGCAGTCCCAACGAGGTGGGAACGACGTCGACGGTGCTCCCGACTCGGTGGCGTCGACTCTCGGTTACCGCGACATCACGTCCGTCACGTCCAGCAACGATGGCAGGACAGTGACCGTCGTGTTCCACACGCCGTTCGGGGCCTGGCCATCCCTCTTCGACGACCTGTTGCCCGCACACATCGCCGAACGCATCGGGTGGAACCACGGGTTCGACACCCTCGACCCGCAGACGCAGGTCTCGGGGGGACCTTGGCTGGTGGCCTCGTGGAATCCGGGTAGCCAGATCGTCCTCGAGCGCAACCCGCGATGGTGGGGGACAGCCCCTCACCTGGACCGGATCCTGGTCGACGCCGTACCGGGACAGGGCGCTATGGTCCAAGCGCTGCGAAGCGGGCAGGTCGATGTCGGCTACCCGTCGACCTTCGACAGTGACGCATTGGCACAGCTGACCTCCTCGCCTGGGCTCGAGACCCACGAGTCCCTCGGCACGACGATGCTCCAGTTGGTCTTCAACACCCGCCACGTCCCGCTGGACGATGTCGATGTGCGCCAGGGCATCGGGCACGCGATCGACCGCGCCGGACTGATCAAGACGCTGGTCCAGCCGTTGGACCCCCTCGTGTGGGAGGACAACAACTACCTGTACGCCAACACCGAGCCCCAGTATGTCGACGACGGTCCCGGCTACGTGGATTCGGACCCTGCTACGGCAGATCGCCTACTCACCCAAGGCGGGCTGATCGCCGACGCCAACGGCACGTGGACGCTGCACGGAGCACCCGTCGTGCTGCAGCTCGTGTGGGCGAGCGACGACCGTTGGTCCGAGGCCGTGGAGCCGGCTATTTCCGCCGGGCTCGTGGGAGCCGGCTTCGACGTGGAAACGACGCCGGTCACGAGCGATCAGCTCGTCTCCTCAGTCCTGCCCTCGGGGGCCTTCGACCTCGCGATCGCACCTGTGAGCACGAGCGCTTATCCGAGCGCGACTGCTGCCTACTACACGTCTGCGACCGCGGTGACAGGCCCCGCGTCCAACCTGAACTGGTCCGGGTACTCGGACCCACACCTCGACGACCTCTTGACCCAGGCGGTGCAGCAGCTCGGGAGCAACCAGGCACAGCCGGTGTACCAACAGGTGGACCAGGAGCTCTGGTCCGACGTCCCTTCGCTCCCTCTGTTCGCAGAACCCACCTTGCTCGCGAGCTCTGCCTGGGTCGGCGGTGTCGCGGACGATCCCGGCGGTCTAGGGCCGATGTACTCGGCGGCAGGCTGGTACAGGCTGGCCGCGGTACCCGACAAGCCTTCTGGCTCCGCCGCGCGCCGGTCACAAGGGTGATCCGCCAGCTGCGCGCGGTAGAGTCTGTGGTGCACTGTCGCCGTGCCAGCGGCCGGGGCAGCTCCCGTCGGAGTGGCGGAATAGGCAGACGCGCTAGCTTGAGGGGCTAGTGCCCGCAAGGGCGTAGGGGTTCAAGTCCCCTCTCCGACACTGCCGTTCTTCCAGCTAAGAGGGTATAGACCGTCGATCACTCCTTTCTGCCATTGCCCTCCAGTACGTGTGTGGACACGGAGGTGGACACAAATTTTGGGTGTCCGCCACGGGTGCTGCGAGGAGCCACGATGGCCGAGAACGTCGGCAACCGGGGGAGTGTCTGGTTCTACCGTTTCGACCTCCCTCCGGGTCCCGACGGAAGGCGCCACCAGAAGCGCGTGAGCGGTTTCCCGACTGAGCGCGACGCCAGGCGGGCGCTCGGCAGAGCGAAGCTCGACGTGGCCGACGGCCGCATGCGTCACTTCGCCGGGCGCACCGTGTCAGATCTCGTAGGCGAGTGGCTCGAGGCGGTGAGCCCCAACCGCAAGGCGACGACGGTCGCCAACTACGCCATGCTCACGAAGGCCTACATAGCCCCGAGGATCGGCGAACAGCGGCTGGACCGGCTGACCCCGGCCGATATCCAGAAGCTCTATGGGGAGCTGCGGCGCCGGGGTGGTCGCGATGCGAGGTCGCTTTCCGGCACACAGCTTCGCAACGTCCACCGAGTGCTCCACAATCTCCTCAACTACGCGACGCGCCTCGGTTACGTCGCACGCAATCCGGCGGACCAGGTCGAGAAGCCACGTGAGGACACCGAGGAGCGGCTCGTGTACACGCCCGAGCAGGTCCGGCAGTTCCTGGACGCCGCCGAGTCCGACCGGCTCCGCGCGATGTGGTGCCTGGTCGTGGCGATCGGCCTGCGGAGAGGGGAGCTTGCAGGTTTGCGATGGGGCGACGTCGACCTTGACGGATCCTCGCCGACTCTGACTGTGCGGAGGACCCGAACCTCTGCTGGCGGGCAAGTCGCGGACGGCGAGCCGAAGACCCGGTCGAGTCGCAGGGCGATCGTGCTCGACGAGGGCAGCGTGATGCGCTTGGAGGAGCACCGCCGGGCCATGCTCCGTGAAGCAGAACTACGCGGCGATCCGGGTTTGCGCGGCCACGTGTTCGTCGACGAGCTCGGCGGGCCCTACCGTCCAGCCTGGCTGACTCGCAGCCTGCGTTCCCTGCAGCGGCGCGCCGAGCTCCCCGAGATCACGCTCCACGACCTGCGCCATACGGCTGGGGTGAGATGGTGTGCCCCCACTCGGGACCGGATCGGTGCCGATTTTCGATCTGGTCGACTCCGAAGAACCCAGGGAACCACGCGAATCGACTGCACCAGAAGGTGCGAAACTGTCCGCACGGCCCCTCCGGGAGGGGTTCTGGGAGTTCGGGATGACCTTTGGCTTCACGCTCACGATTGAGGGCGCACTCGGGTGTTCCCTCATGGTTCCCGAGATAGTTCCCGCCTCGGTTCCCGAGATAGTTCCCAAGCCCAGGTCAGCGAGCTGCGCGGCACAGAGGCCAATCCGGAGCGAGCGCAGCGAGCGGAGGGGCGGCAGGTAGGGGTCGCTCGCCTACCGGAGGACGACGTTGCGAAATGCCGCGGTCAGGCGGTCGAAAGCGGCTTGATCTGTGGCGGTGGACGAGCTGGGAACGTTTCCGAGATGGTTCTTCATAAGAGATGCAGCTGTGTGGCTACATAAGAGACCGACCCGGGACGGGGTGAACTCGACGGGTGAACCGGCAGGGCCTCGATAGGCGGAGACGCATGGCCAGGTAGGGGATGTATTGCGCACCCGGTTGCGAGTTCTCATTCGATGGGGCCACCGCGGCTCGGCAGGGGCTCGAGGGGTGCAGAAGTTCCCGTCGGGAAGGAAGTCGGGAACCATCTCGGGAACTGAGCTGGGAACGACGAGGCGCACGATGGCGCCATGGAGCCCTACTTCGAGCACGACGGCGTTGATCGTCTAGGACGCGGACCTGTGGTCGGTCCGTGAGGTGGGGGACATGGCGCTCTTGGTGGGGGTGCTCCCAGTGCCGGCGTTCGGGGTCACCCTCACGACAAGTCGGGCCGCGCGATATGGGATACCTCGGCCCCCTCGGAGCTCCCAGTATCAACGACCGGGATCGGCACATTGCTTGCGGGCGGGAACGATCAACTCCACTTGTGCCGTGAGGAGCGAGGCAACAAAATGGCGCCCGATGTCAGAGACTTCTTCACCTGACTTCAGGGCACTGTTGGAGGATGAGCGCCAGAAGCTCCAATCCGAGCTGGAGGACGCCGAGGCAATCGGAGGACTCCAACCCTCGGCGTGGCGCGGCGAGTCGAGAGCCCGAGTTCCGCAACTCATCGATGCGCTCGACGAGTTAGAGCACGCTCTCCACAAGGTCGACAACGGCTCGTACGGCCGCTGTGAGGAGTGCGGCCAGCCGATCGCTCCTGAGCGGCTCGAATTCAGCCCGGCCGCCCGGTTCTGCGTGGCCTGCGCCTCTTAACCACTCAACCCGCCAGCGGCAGGCGGAAGACTTTCGACCGCCGGTGCGCCCGATGGCGGTGGACCTTGACGGCACCGGTCGTGGTACCCAAGGTGCCATGGACGGGGTTGCGCTAGACACCTGCCGACCGGCGTTAGCGGACACTTTCAGCGCCCTTTCTGCTTGAGCGTTATGGGCGCCCTACGGCGGCTGCGGCCCTTGCGAGAATCGTGATTGGGCTCGGCGCATCTTGGTGCCGCACTGCGCACCGGAGATATCTCGATCGACGAACTTCGTGAGTTCGTGATCCATTTTGCGGCTTATGCAGGACACCTCGGGCGACCGCTGCACGAGCTGCCCTTGACGCGGCTTGGATCCGGGTGGGGGAGCTCTAGCAGATCACTTCGGCTAAGGCTGCCAATACCTCAACCAGTGTGCCGATATCGGCCGACTCCCTAGGCGGTGGGTCTTGACGTGGCTCGTGCCCAGCGCGTCCCTGGCCCGGCGATGGGTTACGCCAAACCCTATGTGCGGTCGAGCTATTGGGGCAGTGAATCGGTGAGCATCGGTCGGTCTGAGCGTCGGATGGCCGGATGCCGGCCTCACCAGATCCAGTAGCGCGCACCTTGCCGATGCCTGCAATAGGTAGGTCATCTGGAGCACAGAAACACTTGACAGCACGTCTCCATCGAAGGAGCATCGGCACCAGAGGGTTTGGCTCTGGGGTCCGGCATGCAACCCTCCATGCGTATTCGGGGCCGATGTTAGGAGAGGATCTTGAGCACTTACTTGGGTCGGATCCGTCGTGTTCACACGGGCTGGCGAGCTATGCCAGGAAAGAACCTTGTCGTTTTTGATGATGCGATCGTAGAAGCGCGAGCCAGTGCACTGGATGGCCTGGCCGTTACGGGTTTGGGTTTCACGGGGCGGGCGCAGCAGGCCGTCAGCGCCGTCGGGAGCGCGAAGAACGCAAGCCTCGACCAGGATCCGCCGAGCCCTCAGGATCTCGCCGATCAGCATCCAGCGAACTGGATGATCCCGATCTCGAGCGTCAGCTCAGCCGTGCTGACCAAGCGAAAGCTCGGAATGCTCACCGGTGCCACTCGGCGGCTTGTCCTACACACGGACCAGGGTGATCGCATCGTCGATTGGGAGCGTCAGGCCAATCCCGATGAGACGACCATCGCCATGCTTAAGCAGGCTCTCGGAGAGCGGTTCTCACCGTCATAGGGACGTGGCGGAAGCGACGCGTCGTAGCCCTTGTCCTGTCTTTGCCCGCGCGGCAAACTGGCAACGTGCTCTACGAAGCTGCGCGGCGGTTGGTCCCAAAGCGGGTCAAGGAGACGGTGTGGGACCATATGATGCGCCATCACGACGGCTCTCAGGCGGGCGAGGTGACAGTGCTCGACGCCCTGCTGCGCCCCGAGTTCCCGCGCTATCTGGTCGACATCGGTGCACACGATGGAGTGACGATCTCGAACTCTCGTCGCTACGTCCTCCAGGGCTGGCAGGCCGTGCTAGTCGAGCCCCACCCCGACATCTTCGCCAAACTCACTGCTGCCTACGCAGAGTACCCAAATGTCCGCTGTTTCAACGTTGCCTGCAGTTTGGTATCAGGGATTCTGCCGCTATACCTGGGTAAGAACGATCCTGAAGCCATGGCGTCGACGCTTTGTACCGATAAGAACCCGTGGTGCGACAGGATCCGAGGCGACGCGAGCGTGGATGTGAAGGTGGAGACCGTGACTCAACTTCTGAAGGACGCGGACTGGCCACAGGACTTCTCGCTGCTACTGGTCGACGCCGAAGGGATGGACTACGAGGTTCTCAAGGGCCTCGATTTTCTGTTTTTCCGCCCGCGGATCTTGGTCACCGAGGAATACATCTCAAACCCCGAGAAGCACCGCAACAAGCACTGGCTCCTGCTTGACCAAGGCTTCACCTTCCACTCGATGGTTGGAGCCAACACAATCTGGATCGCCAACGAATGGGTCGACGTCTGCCTGGGACTGTCTTAGGCGAGCTCACGACGCTGCGCCCGCTCGCGTGAGACTTCAGCTCTGCAAGCTCTCACCGACCTCAACGACGCGTGGGGTACTGTTGTGAGTCCCCTCTCCGACACTGACTGTGACTAGGAAATATCTTCCACAGAGGAGCTCTTATAGGCGAAAGCCGCCTGACCGTTCGATAGAGGTCCGGTGAGCCTTTGATCGTCTCCAACAGTAGGCGGTTCGTATTTGTTCATATACACAAAACCGGCGGAGAGTCCATCAAGGCTGCGCTTGAGCCGTATCTCGATCGGACTGACGTCGTCCTTAACGACGATATTAAGCTTTGGTCATCTCGGCGAAACCGCAAACTGCACGCCGATAATCCCACACTTCACAAACACAGCACTGCGATAGCGATCAAGGACGCCATCCCCGCAACCAACTGGAGCGACTACTACAAGTTTGCCTTCGTGCGCGACCCGATTGAGCGTGCCATCTCCCTGTACGACTACATCGCACAAATGGTGTTGATGCGCCGTCGACCCCACCCGAGCCATGCCCGGTACTACACCAGGCATGGACACCGAGCGGACCCGCTCTCCTGGCCTGCTGTTGTCGCATTTCGAGCGACATCGTCCTTTTCCGAATTTCTCCGGCATCCCGCACTTGCCAATGAGACCGCGATGCAGCCCCAGGCAGATTCGCTATGCGACGCCGATGGCCGTCTCCTCGTCGACTTTGTTGGCCATGTTGACCGGATTCAGCAGGACTTCGCCCATATCGCATCCGTGCTCGCCTTACCTGTGCGATCGCTACCACGTCGGAACTCGTCAGAAGATCACGTGCGTGTCAGATCGACTCTCAATGCGCAAGATCGGATGTACCTGGAAGCTCGTTTTCAGGTCGACTTTAAACTCTTTGACTTCTAGCCAAGTCCTGTTTCACGACTCCGTATGCCCCGTTTGCGGTTTTGGTGTTGCGAGGAGCACTGGTATTCGTCGTGTCGTATTGGCCTGGTATTCGGCATACGGCGGGTACGCGATCACCGCGCGCCCCCACCACTTATCACGCTCTTCACCTTCTAACTCCTGCACCTTGACCTCGAAGACCTCGGGACCGTCTTGGAGGAGACCTCGTCAGGATTGGCCTTCAGGTTGTAGTACCAACCGGGATTTTTCGGGTCGCCGCCCTTCGACGCCACGATGGCGTACTGGCCGTCACACTCGACACGCATCACCGGTGCTTTGTGGACCTTCTTGCTGCGGTGCCCTCGCATGGTGATGATGACCACGGGGAGCCCCGTGTCGAGCAGGGTCGTCCCTTCCAGTCCGCCCGAGCCTTCATAGTACTCCACCTGCTCACGGACCCAGTCCCACTGGCTGGGCTGGTATTCACCCTCCAGTGTCATCTTCAGCTCACCATAGGAGGCTTCGCTCTGACTGACGAGAACACGATCCCGATGAGGCCACGGACCATCGCGAGCGCGAAGTTCAACCAGTCGAAATAGTCCTTCCACCGCGTGATCTGGCCATCTCGAACATCGAACCGCCCGCAAACCCAGATCTGAACTCGCATCGGTCCCCAGATGAGCACGTCGGTGCGTTCGGTGAGGACGATGGACCCGTTCTCCGAAATGCTGTGGAAGTAGACCTCGAAGCTAGATCCGTTGGCCTTTTCCATGGTCTTGAACACCCGACGCACGCGATCGCGACCACGGATCGTCGGCAAGGAGACGTTGATGTAGTCGACATCTTCGTCTAAGAGGTCGACAGCTCCGTCGATTTCGCCCTTCGCCAGAAGCTCGAGGAACTGTGTGACCACGCTGGTTGGTGACGGCTGCTTGTCCATGCTCGCCGAGCGAGTGGTTTCGCGCTTCGAAGGGCTCATGGGTTGAACCTATCGCTTATCCCGAGGGATGGTTTAGAACCATGCGGCCCTGATCCTGCGCAAGACGAAGAGTGGCTCCTGCAACGAGGGCAACAACGTGAATCCGCTGAATGTGTTCCAGTCGGTCAGCGGAACGGGGACGGTGAGCTTGTAACCGTATCCGTGAACGGCGTCACGTTGCATCCGCAATGGCATCGAGCAGCTGTTGAGGAGGAACGGGCTTTGACAAGTGAGCGACGATTGTCGATCCGGCGCGGTGCCGAGTCTTGTCATCGAGTTCGTAGGCAGAGACGACCACGACCGCCGGGGGCTCGGAGAGCGCCGAGAGCAGAGAGGCACCGTCACGCCGGGGCATCTTGAGGTCGAGCACCATGGCGTCGAACCGCATGGTGGTGAGCAGGCTGAGGGCGTCCTCACCGTCAGCAGCCTCAATCACGGTGTACCCAACTGTACGGAGAATGTCGCTACAGGAGGACCGGACATCTTCGTTGTCCTCGACCACGAGCACGCTGACTTCGCTGGGATTCTGCAGGGTGCTCGATGAGACCGAAGACCGGCGAGACCACTTGGGTGGTTGCCAGGCTCCTCGATCCAGTGTTCCGGTGGCTGCGCCCATGCTTCCCGCCTCTCGTCCGCCCCGTCTCGATCAACGCTCGGTGATGCCCCACCTTGCGCTTGGCCGACAGGGGCTAGATCGCCCTCGAACCAATTGCCATCGGAGTGGATGGGCAGCCGGTGCCAGCCCTCGGGATCCAGGAGAGCACTCCTACCGCCACGCGATCGCGCCAAGACGACGGGTTCCATCAACGAAGAGCCAACTCAGTCTCACGCCTAGTAGGTGCCCGAACGCGCTGAGTTCGCTGACCTGAGCCTCACAACCCCGAGGACCGGGGCGAGGAGAGCCGATCATGCGAAGCCGACGAGCCGCTTGCCGCCACCGGCCTCCACTGGGCGAGGAGGCGATCTTCTGCCGGTTGGGTCTCCCTCCAACTCCGTGTCCGACTTGGCGAGATCGAAGCGTTTGTAGTGGCGTGCGGATGGAGTGGGGCCAAGTCATCGCCCCGCGCGTCGGGGTCATTCGGCATCGAGGCCTCCTCAACGCCTTTACGGATGCGAGTCGGACGTGAGCCGCCCGAACGGTGAAGGACTACCGTGGTTGCGTGAGAGGTCGCTCATGATGAAACATGAAGGTTGTCCACAATGTGGCAGCAGCCAGGTGGATGAGTACACCCACTACGAATGCCCACCCGGCTCAGTGACCGAAGACCATCGCCATCTGGTGTGTGCCAACGCGGCGTGCGGGCACGAGTGGGTCGAGGCACTGTCCGAATGACGGGTTGACGCTTCCACGGTGTCGTTATGCGCTCCCTGAACCCGTCATTCGACCGCCAATGACGGCGTAGTTCAGCCGGAGTGATCGGTGATCAAGTCCAACGCGGTATTCACGATCCAGGTCTCGATCTCGTCAGTGGGCCAGCCGTATTCACGGCCGAGGGTACGCCAGGTTGCTGGCAGAGACAGGAAGCTCAAGACGTCCCCGGCCCGAGCGGGGGACATCGTTCTTGTCAGCACCCCGAGCGCTTCAAGCCTCTCCACCGCGATTCCACAGGCCCCGCGATGGATGACCAAACCCTCGTCCCATGCCTCAGTGGCGACAGGCTCGAAGGGCGCCGCCGACTCGATCGCGAACATCAGCTCGCCCGAGGTCTCCAGCAGACGCCTCACGCCCGCTGCGAGGCCGGAGATCACCTGGCGGGGTTCGCTGACTAGCTCGAAACGGGCTCGTACGTCCTCGGGCACCCCAGCGAGAATGGGGATCATCTTCCGCAGCTCGTCGAGGATCGCCGGCTTCGTGCCGACGCTCACATAGACGGTCGGCACCGCCACGCGTGCTGCGGCGGCGATGTCCGCAACCGTGGTCCTCGCGTAGCCGCGCTCGATGAAGAGCGCCCGTGCCGCGTCGAGGATCGCCTGGCGTGTCGCCTCGGCCTGTTCCTGCCTCCGCTCGGAGCGGTATTTGGCTCTTGACACCGCCTTAGCCCTAATCATAGATTATTGAATAGAGAGATCATATATCTAACGGGGGATCAATGTCGCGGTTCCTGTTTGCGACCTATCCGAGCCCAGGGCACGTCGGCCCGGCCGCTGCTGTCGTGGAGGAACTCACCGGCCGCGGCCACGAGGTCCGTTGGTACACGGGGCACCGTTTCGCTGAGGTCGTCGCCCAGGCCGGAGCGCGTCTGTGTGTCATGGCGGAGGCACTGGACTGGAACTACGAGGACCTCGACGCCATCTTTCCCCGCCGGGCCGAGCTCAAAGGCCTCAAGCAGAACCAGTTCGACTTGAGCGAGCTCTTCGTGCGACCTCTCCGCCAGCATCTAGCCGCGTTGAAGGCGCTTCTCGTGGAGGAACCGGCCGAGGTGTTCGTCTCACACACCATCTTCTACGGTGGCGGGTGGCTTCACGAGATGGGTGGACCGCCGAACGCGACGCTCGGCGATTCGTGCCTCGCGTACCCGAGCAGGGACGCCGCCCCCTACGGCATGGGGTTGGCGCCACGGAGCGGCTTCGTGGGCCATCTGCGCAACAGGGCTTTCGATGCGATCGGCCGAGCCACGGTGCTCGCCCCGGTGGCCAAGGCAGCGCGAGAGGTCCGTGGCGATCTCGGGCTTCCTCCGATTCCGATACGAGGCCTCGAGTTCGGCCTTTCGAAGTACCTGCACATCCAACTCTGTCCAGCCGGGTTCGAGTATCCGCGGTCCGATCTCCCCCCCTTCGTCCACTTCGTCGGCGCTCCCCAGCCACCGATTCCGACCGAGTTCGATCCACCGAGCTGGTGGCCCAGGCTCCTCGATTCCAAGCGTGTGGTCCTCGTGACCCAGGGGACCATCGCCACCGACCCGGCCAATCTGCTCGCCCCTGCCCTCGAAGGACTAGCCGGCCGTGACGTCTTCGTCATCGCCACGACGGGCGGCGCAGATCCTGCCGCTCTCGGGGACCCGCCTCCGAACGCGGTCGTAGAGAGGTTCGTGCCGTACGCTGCGCTCTTACCGCACGTCGATGTCATGGTCTCGAATGGCGGCTTCGGTTCTGTGCAATTGGCCATCACCCACGGGGTTCCTATGGTCGTCGCCGGCACAACCGAGGACAAGAAGGAAGTGACCGCCCACGTCGCCTGGTCGGGTGTCGGAATCAACATGCGCACGAACTGTCCGTCGCCCGAGGCGGTCGCCGAGGCCGTAGAGCGGGTGTTGAACGAATCGACATTCCGGGACCGGACGCTGGCATTGAAAGCACAGGTTGGGGACACGAACCCGGCTAAGAAGGCCGCCGACCTCCTGGAAGGTTTGGCAGGCAAAGCACCGACTGAGATCTCCCGCGAGCGGAGAGCGAACGCGTAATCGGAGGTCCCGGGCGACGGTGTATCGGAATGTCGCGCCCTGAATGTGCCGATTCCACTCAGACTGTAGAGGAGCAACCAACCGGAAATGACTGGCCAGGGTGATCTCGTGGCCCTGGGTCAAAGGTTGGCTCTCCACGCTGGTAGGTCGGACTCGATCCCTAAACTGTTACCCGCCAAGGGAATAGCGAGGATTGGAAGTGACAATGGAGTCTCAGGGCTTCGCCTGCGAACTAAATGGCATCGACCTCCAGAAGCGGTCCGCCGATTGGAAAACTCTTGCCGGTACTGTAAGGACGAAGCAGCGTATAGACAACGGCTTCCGAATCATCTATGGCATCGGGGCGGCTGAGGCTCTTCGCTCGCTTGTTGATGCGGAGCGTTCGTGCTGTAGCTGGGCGACCTGGGCCTGTCAATCGACGGATGAAGGCGAAGTACTTGAAGTAACTGGCCCAGCCGAGCAGGTAGATTCTCTGGCGAAGACGTTTGGTGTTTAAACAGCGGCATCCGAGAATCGCCGTGGTGGTCGACCCGGTCGCCCGGCTGTCACTCTGCAGCCGGTCCGTGGTCGAGCAAACTTCCACCGGAAGTTCTACGCTCACCTCAGACCGGAAGGAGATCGTCCATGGGGTTCGTCCAGATCATCGCGTACAACACCTCCAAAGCCGCCGAGATGCAGGCCGTCGCCGACGAGTGGGAGAAGGCCACTCAAGGCAAGCGCAAGGCTCGTCGTCGGGTGCTATGTCAGGACCGAGACAATCCAGGGCGTTACTTCAACGTGGTCTTCTTCGACTCTTACGAAGAAGCGATGGAGAACTCCGCGTTCCCAGAGACCGATGCTCTGTCGAAGAAGATGATGAGCTTTGCCGACGGCCCGGCCACGTTCTACAACCTCGACGTCGTCGACGACCGGGAGTAGTCGCGTCAGGAACCTAGGGAGAATGGACGATGGTTCGCGCCGTCACCCCATATTCCCAACCCTATGGGTGGCGGATGTGTCTCGTTGGCGGAGTGCCGTTCCTCATTCGAGGACGCAAAGGACCTGGCGCTACGGGACCCCTCAGTCTGATGCTCATTCTGCGGCGACCTTTAGCCTTGCAAGGGTGGACTCCATTCCCGCAAGCAATGCCCCTTCGCGCTTGCGCTCGCCGCCGAGCGGGAGGGCGCCTAGGCGACCAAGGAGCGTGTGACGGAGCGACTGAAACGCTTCGGTCACCATCGTCCCACCGTCTTCGGGAACGAAGGTGTAGCGCCACAGCGAGTAGCGCTTCTCCTGGCCGCCCATAATCCAAGAGAGCTCGCGGCCCCGGTCGGCGGCAACGATCTCCGAGGTGTTCGACCATTTGATCCAACCCGAGCGGTTATAGCCACGGAGCCGCGCGCCCGGCTCGGCTTGCGCCGAACCTTCGAGCCACTCGCACCGGTAGCACTCCGGACTCCACTCGCCCATTCGGGTGATGTCCGCTACGAGGTCATAGATCACCTCGGGGGCTGCACAGATGTGAGCTGAAACGCTCCCGATCACAGGGAAGCAGGGTAGCGCTCGGAATGCCTCACGTGGTGCTCCGGGTCCGATAGGAACCTGCTGGAGTGCTTGGAGGTGCCGATGGGTAGGCCGAGATTGATCTCCGCCGCGCCCACAAGTGCGGCTCGTGGCTAACGTTTCCTTCTCGTGGGCGGCTTCGGCGTGCGGCGTTGGTGGCGGGGGATACCTGCTCAGAACCGCCGGTGGCTCATCGTCAACGCCATCGCGGGGACAGCTGTGATCAACTTCGTGGTAAACGCCGGTCTTGCCTGGCTCGGCACGCTTGGCCTCCACAAGGTGCCGGTGTGGTCGATCCCACTGCTGCAGAAGTCCTCGACTGCCGTCGACACTTTGGGCACGTTCTTTTTGCTTCCCGTGACGACGTGCCTCTTGTGCACACTGGCCGTGCGGACAGAGCAGCGCAGGCGCGGGCTCCCAGCAATAGATCAGATGTTCGTCGGGAGGGCGGCCCGACTGCCTCGTCACCCGCTCCGGCGGGGTGTCGTCCTGGGGGCGGCGACCGCAGTCGTCCTGTCACCGTTGGCTGGCGTGGCCCTAGTCGTCACCCACCTGGGCGATGTGACCACACGCGGCTTCATCCTTTACGCCGCCGTGTTGGGTGTAGCCCTCGGGTTGTTGGTGACTCCCTTGGTCGCACTCCTCGCTATGGCCGATCGAAGAGAGGCGGCTGCGACCGCAGATGGACCGTTGGCGTCGGCCCAACCAGCCTGAGCTCACTCCTCTTCGACCTCACAGCTCTGAGCAGCTAAACCGCCTACACCTACCGCGCCGACTGCGTCGTGTCCGCTGATTCAGATAGCGACGGGGCGCCGATGGAATGTTGACCTCTGTAAGTCTGACAGCGGTGGCGTGCCTGTAAAAGGTCAACTGCCTGGCAGTCGGTGGCAACTTCCCGAACTTGGATATCAGAGGCCCGGCGGCGGGGGACTACAAAAGGCAAAATGTCGGCGTGGAAGAGCGGTCCCGCATCTACTACGCCAGGAACGCCGATGTCCACATCGCCTATCGGGTGCTTGGATCCGGCGCCGTCGACATGCTTTGGTACCCAGGTGCGCCGCTTCTGCCGATGGAGAGTGTCGATGACGAGCCCCATTTTCGTCGGCTCGAGCAAAGGCTTTCCTCCTTTGCCCGCGTAGTGCAGTTCGACGCCCGCGGGATTGGGTTGTCCGACCCAATGTCGCCGGCGGAGCCGCCCACCCTCGAACAGTGGGTCGAAGACGCCCTCTGCGTGCTCGATTCCACTGGCTGCGGGGAGGTAGTGGTGTTCGCGCCCCGCGACTCCGCTCTGCAGGCGGTCATGCTGGCCGCGTCGCATCCTCACCGAGTTGCCAAGCTGGTAATCGTGAACGGCTTCGCCCGCCTGAGGCGAGCGGAGGATTATCACGTGGGCATTCCCGATCACATCTTGGATGCGTTCGTGGAATCGAACATAGAGGGCTCTCCCGGTGATGAGCCGGGCGTCCCAGACGATTTCTTGACCGTCGCGGCTCCGACGGTCGCCAATGACCCTGACTTCCGAGTCTGGTGGGAGCGCGCCGGGCGTCAGGGAGCCAGCCCGGCTACGGCCAAGGCCATCTTGACGGTCGGTTACGCCGCCGACGTCCGCTCCTTGCTTCCATCGGTCAGTGCTCCCACTCTGGTCCTGCACCGGCAGGACGAGCCCCTGTTTCGCATCGGACACGGCAAGTACCTGGCTGAGCACATACCCGATGCCAGATTCGTGGAACTGCCGGGCAACGACTCGCTGTACTGGGTGGGCGACATCGATTTGCTTCTCGAAGAAGTCGAAGAGTTCGCAACCGGTACCCGCCTCGCTCGACGACCAGAGACTGCCATTGCAACCATTCTGGTCACCGACATTGTCGGGTCCACCGAAACCATGGCGAAGGTGGGTCAGCAGAGTTGGCGCGACGTGCTCGACCGCCACGATGCAGCCGTCAGGCGCCAGCTTGAACGCTTTGGGGGCCATGAGGTGAAGACCACCGGGGACGGGTTCGTGTCCACTTTCGACGGTCCCGCCAGAGCTGTGACCTGTGCGCTCGCTGTTAGGGATGCAGCAACCCAGCTCGGTCTCGAGATCCGGGTTGGCGTGCATACCGGAGAGGTCGAGTTGCGCGGCGGCGACATCTCCGGCATGGCGGTGCACATTGCTGCCCGCGTCGAAGCCCTCGCTAGGCCGGGCGAAGTCCTTGTCTCGCGCACGGTGGTGGATCTCATCGTGGGATCGGGGACTGAGTTCAACGACCGCGGCGAACACGAACTGAAGGGGGTCCCGGGGTCGTGGAGGCTCTTTGCCGTGAAGGGCTGACCGCCTGCTAACGGCGCGGGCGAGCCCGCCCTCCTCCGTGCATGTTCGAGCGGCGAAGGCGGTCCCGATGAACGGGTCGACATGACGCGTCGACAAGCGGCAGGCTGCAGGGATGACCATGGAGGTTCTCTTTGCCAGTGTGCCCGTAACAGCTCTACAAGCGTCGATGGGGTGGTATCAGCAGATCTTCGGGCGACCCGCCGACATCGTTCCCAACAAGAGCGAGGTCATGTGGTGCGTAGCTGGGAACGGCTGGCTTTACGTGATCGAGGACCCCGAACGCGCCGGACGGACCCTAGTGACCATATCGGTTACCGACCTGGATCAGTTCGTCGCCGATCTCGCTAGTCGGGGGATCAGCGCCGGGCCCGTCGAGGCCGTCGGTGATGCCGGGCGCAAGGCAAGCGTGGCGGATGCGGACGGAAACGTCATCAGTTGGATCCAGGTCGCCACGGGCAGCTAGCGCCACCGTTTCCGCCGCTTTCGGCGGCCGCGAACGCTTCTGCGCCAAGATGCGGTGGTGACCATCCGAGGCAGTGCTCCACCCGTCGCGGCGCCCTTGGGTCCTGTCAAGACCACCCGGTTGGACCTTAGGGCCTTCATGCCGAGTGACCTCGACGAGCTCGCCGAAGTGTTCTCCCACCCTGAAGTGTGGCAGTTCCCCTACGGTCGCGCCTTCACCCGCCAAGAGACTCAGGCTTTTTTGGACCGCCAGCTGGAGGAATGGAGCGAGTGCGGGTTTGGCTGCTGGGTGGCGAGAGCGTTGGCCGATGGCCGCATCATCGGCTACGTCGGACTCTCGGTGCCGACCTTCCTTCCGGAGATCCTTCCCGCGGTAGAGGTCGGTTGGCGATTCGCTCCAACCTCCTGGGGACACGGCTATGCGACCGAAGGTGCGACGGCTGCGCTGGATGAGGGGTTCACAACTTTGGGCCTAGAGCGGGTGTGTTCAGTGCCACAGTCCGACAACCCCCCGTCTGCTCGCGTGGCCGAACGGCTGGGCATGAAGCTCATGCGTGAGGTGGTCATTCCCGCCAACGAGCGCCGGAGCGAACTGCATGGCCTGCTGTACGAGATCGACCGACGAGACTGGCTCTACCGCACACGATCCTGAGCGTTACTCGGATTCTCTTTGCCCTGCAACACCTGTTGGCTCGGTGATGAAGCGGCGAGGATGCCGGCCATCCACGTAGCCGACGAAAGGCGGAAAGATGTTGTAGCCAAGCAACTCCTGCAGTCTCTCGGGAAGTGAGGCGACCGTTTCACGAGGAACGGCCAAGATGTGGTTCTCTTGGGGTCGCAGCCACGCGGCGACATATTCGAGGATGACCCCGAGCCGCGCTGTGTCGGTGGTATTGGCGCCACCCCCATGCCAGAGCTTTCCTACGTAGAACGCCATCGAACCCGCCGGCATGACGGCGCAGACAGCGTCCTCCGACTCGCTAGGCCTGTCGTCCCATCGGTGACTACCCAGGATAAAGCGCGTCGCTCCATTGGTTTCGGTGAAGTCGTCGAGCGCCCAAATCGTGTTCATGACCACATCGGGGAAAGAGGTTGGCAGGGGATAGACCGCTTGGTCCCTGTGCAGGACCTGGGCCTTCTCCCCGGGACCGATCTCGATGCCGACGGGGGCACTCAGCTGGTAGTGGCCGAGCACCCGGTCGAGGACCCCGAGCACCAGCGGATTGACCGCCGCATGGTCGAAGGCCCGAGTCTTGGCGAAAAGGGCATAGATCCGCCGCGTGGTGAAGCCCTCGAAGTCGTTGCGCCCACGTGGTGTCCCATCGAGGATGCCCGCCAGCGATCGCCGGGCGGCGAGTACCTCGTCATGCCCGAGCATTCCCTCCACGATGCACGCTCCGTCGGCGCCCATCGCCTCGAGGATCAGCTCAACGGACACCTCGTCGCCGGAGAATCGCTTCACTCGTGACGGTTCGATACCGCCACGTTGGGGTTGCACACGTCTTGTTCGACCAGCCGTCATCGCTCTCCAACTAGAGCTTACGAATCTTGACAGCTGTCCCGTAGGCGCAGATCTCGGTCCAGTTGCCACCCATCTCCGAGGTGTCGAAACGCATCGCCAGGACGGCGTTAGCACCCTTCGCCTCGGCTTCTTCGACCATGCGATGTGTGACCTCCTGGCGGCTGCTGACCAGGTTCTTCGTCATCCCTTTCAGTTCACCTCCGACGAGCGATTTGAACCCAGCCCCCATTTGCGAGCCGATGTTGCGGCTCCTCACGGTCAAGCCGAAAACCTCGCCCAACACTTCGGTCACCTCGTAGCCCGGGATGTCGTTCATTGTGGAAATGAGCACCGTTCCCTCCCTTCGTGTCCATTGCCTAGCAGGCCGTCGGAGCAGTTGCAGGGTGACGCGCCGTCCTTAGGAGGGCGTACTCCGACTGACCTCATTGAGACGCGTGGCGCCGTAGAAACGCCCCGACTAACTCGGTCCATTCCTCCGGCCGTTCGAAATACGGGGAGTGACCAGCATCTGCAATGACTTGGAGATCGGCGCCCGGTATCTGATCGGCGACGAGCCGCATCGCCGACGGAGGGCACAGCGCATCGGCATCTCCCACTACGAGGAGGATCGGGAGATCGAGGACGGCCACTTCGTCAAGAGGCACCTGCATGGCGCCGAGCATGCTGAAAACTTCGGCATCGTCGGGTTTGTCGCCCATGCTGGATATCTCCTGGTAGAGGAAAGCCAGGTCAGGACAGCGCCGACAGAAGCTCTCGCCGAGTGCAAGATGCTCACCCAGAGTGTCGCCTCGAAACCGGCTCAATGCCGTGCCTATTGCCTTTCTCACCTCGGAATTGATCTCGGCGGTGAAAACCCCGGCAAGCGTGTCCGTGAGCACGAGTGACCGCACCCGCTCTCGATGTCGAAGAGCGAACCCCATAGCCACCCATCCCCCCATCGATTGACCGAGAAGTTGGACGCGTTCTAGACGGAGATGATCGAGCAGGCCCAGCAAGTCGTTGATGGCCGGCTCCGGTCCGTAGTCGGCCGTTCTCCGGGTCGAGTTGCCAAAACCGCGCTGGTCCCACGTGATGACTCGGTGATGGGCGGAAAGGGCGGGAACCACCTGCCACCAGCACGCGTGGTTGCCCCCGAGGCCGTGGGACAGGACCACGGGGTCGCCATCGCCGATGGACTCGTAGTAGATCCGTTCGCCACCAGTGTCAAACGAGCCTGTTGTCCGAGTTGTCATTCCGACAGCCTTGCACGGAGAACTTTGGGATGAGCGCAGAGCGAAGGACGCTGTGCCGGCAGTTCGCGGGACCGACCGGCTATGGATCGCTACGCGCCTGCCGTGGATTCCGGGCTACTGACGGGGCTCTCGCGGTTCATTGGGACGCCGGTACTGGCGCCAGGCGGGGTCGACGAGTTGGTCAAGGTTCCACGCCCCGATCGCGCCTGTGGCGACGTCGAAGGTCAAGGTGACGTCGATGTGGACACGCTCGGGGGTGTCCGCGTAGAAGTGCACGCGGTCTTTGAGGCGAGCGTTTGGGGGGATCTCCAGGTGGCCGAAGCGATCGTCGCGTCCGACGACGCCGTCTGAGATCCGGGACAGGTCGAGGTAGTGGATCTTCCACGACGAGGTGTCGCCCCAAGCACATCCGGCCACGAACCCGTACTTCCCACTGGGCGAGCTGTCGGTGGCGTCGGACCACAGGGGGTTGCCCGGTAGCACCGAGCCGTCATGTACGTCCCACCAGTCGGGCACAAAGTACTCCACTGGCGCGTACCGGCATCCCCAGCGCCCGAGGGCGCTGTCCATCGTGCCCTCGGACTCGTCGGCCACAACCGCACCGCTTTCGAGGTCGAGCACTGCGATGCCGGAGTCAACCGTCGAGATGAGTGAGTAGTCGTGCCAGCCGTCGTCGCCAAGCTGGCGGAACGGCTCGAAGACGAGGCGCACCGCGGCGTTGCGGAGATAAGTGGCCACTTTGGTGCGGTCCCCGTCCTCGGCGCGCCATATTGTGGCGCGACCCTCGCGCGGCGTCTCCGAAGCCGCCCGGCGCCGACGGCCGGATGCCCCGCATCGCGGGCGGGAGTTAGCCCTCACGCCGGTGCCGACGACGTAGCGGTCCCGGATCGACGACGGCTCCGGCACCTGCCATCGCGTCCACGCCCTGGTCAAGGTTGTCATTCCACAAGCCTGCACCTGTCGAGGGCCGACGTCCAGAGGTTTGTGGCAAAAGACTGCCTCACCTGTCCACCTACCTCCAGACGGATTGATACCGGCTCGGTTGCTTCGATGAAGCGGTCATTCATTGACGGTGGGACCAATGGCCCTAGCCATGGAACTCTCACAGGCTTAGCGTTGCAGTGAGCTGTTGCGCTTGCTACGTAGCTACGTGCTCGCTTCAGCCGCAGGTGTTCGCGGACACCTGCCGCCCCATATCAGATGATCGGCGCGACCTCAGCGGTGTACGGCCAGGACGTGGCGGGGGCGGCTGATGCCGCGGAGCTGGCGCAGGCCGCAGTCCTCGAACGAGAAGTCCTCGCCAGCTAGATCGGCCACCGACTCCGTGACCAGGATCTGACCGGGCTCGGCAACGGCGGTCAGGCGAGCGGCCAGGTTGACCATGTTGCCAATGAGGTCGTCGCCGTCCTCAATGACCTGTCCCGCGTGGATGCCGACGCGTAGCTGCGGGCTCGAGGGCGATGACGCCTGCTCCGCATCGACTCGCTTCTGCATGGCCAACGCCGCGGTGACAGCACCGGCGGGCAGATCGAATCGGGCAAAGAGGCCGTCACCCTGGGAGCTCACCTCGGTGCCTTGGTGGCTGGCCACGCAGTCGCGCATGATGTGCAGGTAGCGCGTGCGTAACGCATTCCAGGCCGTGTCGCCGAGGCGCTCGTTGAGCCACGTGGAGTCGACCATGTCGGCGAAGAGCACGGCGACATGAGCGGTGGAGGGCTCGGACCGCGCCGCGCCGGGCGATGGGCCTCGGTCCGATCCGGGTCCGGGGTTGACCCGAGGCCTGACCGACGGTGACGCCGACACCGATCCGGCGGCAACGAGACGGTGGGGCGGGAAGGGTACTTCGGGGACGCCGACGAGCAGTTGGAGGTGATGGCGCTTTCGTTGGGGGAGGCTGCCGGCGACCAAGGCGTGCATTCCCAGGCCGATTCCCCATCCTGCGATAGGGAAGAATGGCCAGAAGAACCCGTGGCCGGTGAGCGCCCATATGCCGATGAGCATCGCGTTCACAAGCACATATGGGGTGGCGTGGTACTGGAAGCCGGCCCGGCACCAGAATGGGCGCCGACGCTGGGGTGGGGCCTCTGACGCGCTGTCACGGCCGTCCGTCGACGGTGTCCGTAGATCAGCCGTCAGCGCCTCGAGCTCGTCGACATAGGTGGCCCGAAGGGCTGCCCCGAGACGCTCGTCGAGTTCATCGGGGTCGAGCTCGCCCCGGCTGGAAGCCTCGGTCATGCGGGCCACGGCGGCGTCGCGCTCAGCATCACCTGCGCGGGGGCCCGGTGTCGCCGACCGGTCCCCATCCTCCGTCCACCCACGGCAGGACTGGCTCACCGGCCAAAGTATTGCCGATTACGCCCCGGGTTGTCCTGGACGCTCCCGTCCCGATCCGACCTGTTCGGGGCCTGGCCAACGGGCCAGACTGTCCGGCGGTGATCGAGCCTCCCGCGACCAGGTATGCCGAGACTGCTGACGGCGTCCATGTCGCCTACCAGGTAGTGGGCGACGGCCCGATCGACATCCTGATCGTCCCCGACTGGGTCACCGTCATCGAGGCGTCGTGGAACTGGGAGGGATATCCGCGCCTATGGGAGCGCCTCGGCACGCTCGGCCGGCTCATCTTGACCGATGCACGGGGAAGTGGCTCATCGGACCCCGATCCCCTCGGGTATCCGGCCACCTTCGAGCACGCCGTCGATGACGTCGCGAAAGTGTTGGACGCAATCGGTTCGGATCGGGCCTTCTTGATTGGGCACACAAATGCCGCGATGTTGGCCTGCCTTTTCGCCGCCACCCATCCCGAGCGGACGGCGGGCCTGGTCTTGGCCGGGGGTATGGCTTCGTATATCGATCGGGGCGAGGGTATCGGCTTCCCGGCCTCGTTCCGCAATGAGCTTGCGGATTACATTGTCCGCAGTTGGGGCGATCCCGACAGTGAGCGATTCCGCCTCATGCTTCCTGGTGAAGATCGCGACGAAGAGCGTCGGCGGGAGGCCCGCCTTGAACGCGTGGCCATGAGCCCGGCAGCAGTCAGACAACATTGCGAGATGATGCTCGACATCGACATCCGCCCCGTGCTGCCCTCGATACAGGCGCCGACTCTGGTGTTGCACCGAACAGGAGACCGCCTAGTGCCTGTCGCGGCCGGTCGCTATCTCGCCGATCACATCGACGGAGCGCGCTTCGTCGAACTTGCAGGTGACGATCACTTCTGGTTCTTGGGTGACGTGGATCCCATGTTGGAGGAGATGGCCGAGTTCATCACCGGCACCCGTCCGGCAGGGGAGCCCGACCGCGTGCTCGTGACGCTGATGTTCAACCGACATCGTCGGATCGACCGAGCAAGCGGGCCAACTCGGTGACCACCGCTGGCGGGAGCTCCTCGATCGCCACGACGCGACCGTTCGGCGCCAACTCGAGCGCTTTCAAGGAAAGGAGATCAAAGCGGTGGGCGACGGGTTCCTGGCGACCTTCGACGGTCCGGCCCGGGCGATCCGCTGTTCGTGCGCGATTCGCGATGCGGTTCGCAGACTAGGCCTCGATGTTCGAGTCGGGCTGCACACAGGCGAGGTGGAACGCCGTGGCGAGGACATAGGTGGGATCGCCGTCCACGTTGCACAGCGCGTGTGTGGTCTGGCCGGTCCGGGACAGGTGCTGGTGTCCCGTACCGTCGTCGATCTCGTCGCAGGCTCGGCGATACGGTTCTCCGAAGGACAAGACCATGAGCTCAAGGGAGTAGCGGGGAGCTGGCGCCTCTTCGCCGTGGAGGGCTGACTCGGGTCGTGCCGTCTACTCGAGCGACGCCGGATCCACGCCCGCACCGCCAGCCGCGCTGCTCGAGTAGACGGCCAGGCCGAACCGCAGCACGTCGACCGCCTCAGTAGCGCTCCACATCATGGGACCTTCGCCGGTGTGGAGCCAGCGAAGCCAGTGACGCCCGGATTCGCGGAAGCTGCTGGCCCAGTCGTCGTCAAGCGCGTGCCAAGAGCGCATCTCGCCTTCGGCGTAGACCTCGAGGCTCGGCTGTTGGATGCCGCGGGCGGTGCAGCGGTTCACCCGCGCGTAACCGCGTCGTCCTGTCACCTCCCAACGTTCGTCGTTGGTGTAGTAGTCCGAGCGCAGGTACATGTCGATCGCCAGGGTGATGTCCCACACCCCACGCACGCCGTTGTCGTGCTCCCAGACGATTGTGGTCGGAGCGTCGATCGCGACGCCGGGGACGACCTCGGTGCCCCCCACCCAGGCGCGCACCTCGCGGACTGGGCCGAAGAGCCAGATGGCCGTCGCCAGCTTGTGCCAGCCGTCGTCGAAGACCAGGATGCCACGGCCCAACTGCATCTGCTGGAACTGCCACTCGTAGCTGCTGGCTGGGACGTCCCAGCCCCCGCGGCCGCTGGCCACCATCTTCATGTGGTACCCGCTCACCTCGCCGAGCGACCCAGAGGCTACGACGTCCTTCAGCTTCACCAAGGGCTCGTAGAAGACGTAGTTCTCCATGACCCGCAGCAGCCGGTCGTTGTCACTGGCGGCGTCGAGCATCCTCCTGGCATCGGCCAGGTCGTTGCACATCGGCTTCTGCAGGTTGACGTGCCAGCCGTAGCCGAGAAGCTCGACGACACCCTCGGCGTGCAGGGGGACAGGGAGCAGGGCTTCGACGGCGTCTATCTCGACGCCGCTTCGAGCCAGCTCGCTCGCCGAGGCGAACGTACGGGCTTCGGGCCAGTCGACGTGGCGCTGGGTGCGGCGCTCCTCGCTCGGGTCCACGAGCGCCACTACCTCGACGTCGGGATTGCCGACATAGGCCCGCACGTTCAGGTCGTAGATCCTGCCGAGGCCCACGAAGGCCACCCGGACAGGCCGGTCGTATGGCGTGAAGCTCACGGCGATACTGCCCGAGCACAGGCTCGCCGCGTGGTGACGATCACCGCCAGAGGCCAGAGGGCCTGTGCTCCAGCTGCGGCGCGCTCGGCGAGTCCACGTTGACCGCCGTGGACCTCGGCCGCGAACCACCCCACCAGTCCGAGCAGGACGACTGACGCCGCGACGGAAGCGGAGGGCGTCAACAGCGGTGCCCAGATTCGCGGGCGAGCGGCGAACACAGGCCAGATCCCGAGGGTTGTGAAAGCGGCAGTGGCCGCGACAGTGTGGGCTACGGAGTTCCCATGGGCGGGTTGGGGGAACGCCGCTACCAACAAAGTCCCGACCCCTCCACCGGCGAACACAATCCGGCCGGTCCTCCGCGCTGGTCGCAATCCCAACGCGGTGATGACGTGGCAGGCACCCAAGCCAGCCAGTGCTGAAGTCATCACCCAGCGATCCCTGGCTCCGTAGGCGGCAAGAGCGCTGATCGTGTCCCGCACCGGGTTGTACCCCGGTGGTTGCCGTGCCTCGCCAAGTGTCAAGCCGCCTGCGAGCAGCACGGGGGCAGCCCCGGCAGACACCACGGCCCACCACGGGATGCGGTCCACCATTGGATCTTAAGGTGCCTGTGACGAGCGCTTCTCGATCACTGCGGGGCGGGGTCCGTGGGGTACCCCCGGGAGCCTTCGCAGGCGTGTACAGAAGTGCTCACTTCGTGCCCAGGGTGTCGGACACCGAATACAGCTCGGCCCGGAAATCCGGGTGTGCGATGTCCGCCAGCGCCCGCGCGCGCTCGCGGACGGTGAGCCCAGTCAACTCGGCCACCCCATACTCGGTGACGACCACACCTGTGTGATGACGTGGCGTGGATACGACCGACCCCTGCGGCAACAGGGGCACGATGCGTGAGCGCACGACGCCTCCAATGGTCACTGTGGAGTGCAAGCAGATCAATGAGTGTGAGTCGACATGGAGGTCGGCACCAGCCACGAAGTCCTCATGACCACCGACGCCAGAGATCTGCTTGCCGTCGATGTTGTCCGCCACCACCTGGCCGTAGAGGTCGACGCAGATCGCGCCGTTTATCGACACCAGTTTGTGGTTCGCTCCGATGACACTTGGGTCGTTGACGATCTCGACCGGCAAAAAGGCAACGTCGGCGTTGTCATCGAGCCAGCGGTAGAGGTCAGCGGTTCCGAGGGCAAAGGTTGTCACCGACACTCCGTCGAACACGCCCTTGGCGTTGTTGGTCACCTTGCCCGCCTGGTGGAGGCGCATGAGACCGGTGGTGAACATCTCGGAGTGCACGCCGTAGCCGCCCCCCGCGCCGCTGGCCAAGGAGGTTGCAAGCATGTTCGGTATTGCACCGATGCCGGTTTGCAGCGTGCTCTCGTCGGTGACGAACCTGAGCGCGTGCGAAGCGATCGCGGAGTCCACATCCATTGGCGCTGGGTCCTCGAGGGTGTAAGGCTCGCCGTCCGCTTCGACGAGCACGTCGATCAACTCAATGGGAATGGTGTTGTCGAAACGAGGCGGGAGGCTGCGTGTCCGGGGAAGGTGAGGGTTCACCTCGACCAGGAGGACTCGGTCGGGATCATTGCCGGCCCGGATCAGCTCGTCTCGGGTCGCGCCCAGGTGCAAAGACAGGTTGACTCGGCCCTCAGAGTCGGGGGGCGCGGCCTGGGCTGTCATGATCCGTGGTGCGAATCGGGCGAGGACTGGCGCGAACTGTCGGAAACCGCTCGGCACGTGCTCGATGTGATGCCCCTCGGCCAACAAGATGCGTTCGGCCGGCCCGAAGAACCCCGAGCGGTACGACACACCAGGTTTGGTGAGGACCGTGTAGTACCCGAGCAACAAAGCGCCGCCGAGCACCAGGTCCTCCCAGTCGTCGCGCTCGCCGAGGGCAGTCAAGAACGCGTCGGGGTTGCCCGGCCCTAGCCCGAAGGCGATCGTGTCGCGTACCCGGACGAGCGCGGCCGCCTCCCTGGGTGTGCACGTCATCGCCATCGTGCGGGACTCGCCTGATTTAGTCCCTGTCCCTGGGCAGCATCATCCCTGGGCTGCTTCTTCGACCGTGAGTTCAGCTGCAGGATCAGCCTCGAGGCGCTCGTCGGGGATCCGAATGCCGCTTTTCACCGATCGACCGTAGATACCTTCGCGAAGGCGGGCTTCGGCCCGCTCGACGGCGCCCAGCCTCTCCCGCAAGCCAACTGTGACAGCGTCGTCCACTTGCTCTGCTGTAAGGCGCTCGGCAGGATCTGCCATGTCACCGGACTCGTTGGCTGCGCTTCGATTCTGTTGCCCCGCCTCGATCGCTTCCTGAAGGAGCTGCTCGACGCGCCGTCGCTCGGCTTCGAGTAGTTCCCTGGCCCGTACGTCATCCATCTTGCCTCCCAGCCGTTCCTTCACCCTAGTCTTGAGGATGGGCGAATTGGCCGCCGAGGTTGTTGCGCCGCGCTGTGGCTGAAGGCGAGTGGCTGGCTACGGCGGCCGCGTTATGAAGCCAACACCGCATCAGTAGCCCGTGACCGCTTCGGCAGACTAGGTGTTGGTGAGGGCTCCGCTCGCGATGACGGGAGAGTCGGGCTGCGGAACGCCACCCGACGGTTCGGCGGTGAGCATGACCATCGTCATTCCGCGCTGGACTTCGAAGCTGGTGAGCGTTGGTTCGCGGCCGAGGACCCCGAGAGAGACGGGCGTCCCTCGGCTCAAGGCCCAAAGTTGATACGTGCGCCCCGCGGACAGCTTCGGAAGTGAGTCGTTGACCAGATAGGCGCTTCCGTTGTTGGCGACAACGACGTGGGCAGGCGTTGCTCCGGTCGCTGCTCGCAGGTAGACGACCGTGTGACCAGGCCGGGCGAGGGCCGAGGACTCGGCTCGTCGTAGAGCCTGTGCGACAGACTCACCTTGGAGATGATTGACACGACCTTCCAGACCGGCAACGGACACCGCGAGCAAGACGACCGCAGCGGCGACAGCGACAGCGGCCGCACCGAACGCGTAGAGCCGACGGCGCGATGTAGGACGGGTCGCCCTGAGAACCGAGCGCTGCATACCCGACGACGAGGGCTGGTCGATCGATGCGAGAACTGCCTCCCACAGGCCGTCCGGCGCCTCGCCGCCGAGGCTGCCGAGCATAGGGGCCGTCGTTTGATACTCCAACAGCTCGGCGTTGCACCGAGGGCACTGTCCGACGTGGAGCTCGACCTGTGTAGCCTCCTCGACCTCGACCGCGTCGAGCGCGTAAGCCCCGAGTAAAGATGTGATCTCGTCGTGAGACTCAGTCACAGCTCGACGCCCTGAAGACCGGCCGCGGTGAGATTCGTCTGGAGACGGCGGAGGCCGCTCCGGATTCGGCTCTTCACGGTCCCTTCGGGCTGCCCCAGGAGCGTCGCGGTCTCCCTGTAGGTGTACCCGCCGAAGTACGCGCACTCGATCGCTTTGCGCTCGTCGTCGGGGAGCTCGTCGACCGCCGATCGAACCTTGGTAACGAGGGTGAGGTCCCACACCTCCCGCTCGAGGTCGTACGTCATCGGCGCTGCGGCGCGAGCCTCCTCCTCCTCTCGTTTGGTACGCCGGCGGTCCGACCTCAGGCGGTCGATCGCACGGCTGTGGGCGAAGTTGAGGAGGAATGCACGCAGGCTTCCGCGCGCCGGGTCGAAGCGGTCTGGTTCGTGCCAGAGCCAGACGAAGGCATCGTGCGCGACCTCACGAGCCGCGCCTTCGTCTCGAAGGACCTGTTTGGCGACCGCGAAGACGGATCCTGCGTGGCGACGGAACGCCTCTGCGAGTGCATCCTGGTTCCAGCGTCCTATGGCGAGGACGAGGATGGTGTCGCTGGCGTTGCGAAGGTCGGCGGGCATGCGCGTCGCCTAGGACGTTCGGCCGATCTCCGCGGTGCTGGAGGTGAGAACCCTGCTCACGATCGGCGACGCTAGCTTGGCTTCGGTCACCTCACCTGGCTTCACCACGACCCGCTGGGCAGACGCACGCCGCGCGTCACACCTATCACGCCAGCGAATCTCGTACTGCCCAGCCTCGAGAGATGCGAACAGCCCCGCGTAGAACACCTGTTGCCGCACGCGGCGCTCGCGGACTGCCGTGTGTAGACCGGTCCAATCACAGCCTGCGCGTCGAATCTCGATCTCGGCTCGGACGGTGTCCGGCGGGGCGTGCACGACCAGGGCCCCTGCGCCATCACCGATCTCGAGCAGAACGCTGCCGGGACCCGTTGGTCCGAGCCCATGCTCGTGTAGGGGACCGTCCGACATTGGCACTACGAAGCAGGGACAGCGAAGCCGCTGTAGGGCTCACCCAGGTAAGGGAACGAGCTCATGTAGTTCTCGGTGCCCATCGCCGTCAGGTCGGTGGGGCCGGAGGTGAGGCCAGGCGAGATCTCGCCCGCGGCCGCGTCGGCCTTGTAGGAGGGGTCGACGAGAGGGAGCGTTGCGCCCGCCAGGGCCCGCAGCTCGATGGTCACCACGTCGTCGAAGACCCGCCGGCCGTTGGGCCAGCCGGCCGGGTCCCCGCCCACCAGTCCGAGGTTGCTCGGCTTCGAAGCCGGTGCGATCGCCATGTTGAGCCGCAACATGTCCGACTGGGTGTGGGTGGTGAAGTTCTGGAAGCCTGTCACCACCCCGGTGGGGATGCCGGTGAGAAAGACGGCTTCGAGGTCGGCGCGGTTGGGCGAACCGGCGTTGTAGGCCGCGAGGTTCGGGAACACACCCGGGTACAGCACAGGCAGCAGCTGAGACAGCTCGGGGTTGCTGACGCCGGCGGCGAACTGCTTGTCGCCCGAGGGCGGCTGACCGTTCCAGTAGTCCTTCTTGGCAAGGGGGACGAGAACTTCGTTCACGAGCGGGTTCCCTAGACGCGAAATCTGGACGTACGGTCCAGTGGAGACGTCCTGGGCGGGGTTGGTGTGGAGCACCCTCGCCTTCTGGCGGCTGGCCGTCGTCCAGATCCCGATCACCGAGGACGCCGAGGCTGCATCAGTCGGGCTCGAACCGCCGCGCGTGAGCTGGGTCATGGGGACCTGCAGGGCAAGGGTGTGCACGTTCAAGGACTTGGTCGCGTTGATGCCCGCAGCCATCTTGCCGAGACCGGTGTTCGAGAGACCGAAGGTGGCGTGGTCGGCCTCGAAGGGTCGCAGCACTGCGAGTTCGAACGTGGCCCCGAGGTCCACGTAGAAGCCGTCAGCCCGCTGCCCTGCGAACACGGTGACCCCGCCCGACAGGCTGTTGACGGCAGCCGACGCGAGCGACGCGTAGTCGGGCGTGGACAACGGGCCGATGTTGCACGGAGGGCACGAGAGCCCTCTCCCGAGCACGGTCGACTTCTTCGTCGCGTGGTCCAATCGCGTAAGCGAGTAGAGCTGGCGTCTGTTCCAGTTCTTGTCGGTCAGCGACTGGATGGGCCCCGTGTTGTAGAGAAACGTGTTGGGGTTGGTGATGTCGCTCTTGAACCGGAACTGGAAACTGATGTCCGGCTTGGCGTCCCCGGTGTTGTCGATGTGTATCTCGTAGAGCACGTCCTCACCGAACTCATAGAAGTTGGGCCCCCCGTCGGGACCCTGGAGCGGCACGTAGTTCGCTATGAGGGTCACCGTGGAGGGTTTGTCGGGACTGACGAACGCGTAGAGGTCTGCGCTGTCAGCGACCGGGTCTTTCGAGATCTGGGGCGCTTCACGGTGTGATGACATCTCTGGTTCACTCCTGCTCGATGACGGATTTGTTGTCTAACTGCAATCGGTCCTCGCCCCCTGGGCGGGCCTATCGGAGAATCCGACGATTGGTGGAAATTTCCCAGACCTATCTGGCAGCGCGGAACAAGCGGCCTGCCAACTGCGGGTCGCGCGTCACAAACTCGCGCGTTCCGCTGAACAAGCTGATCTCGCCGGTCGACAGGTCCTTCACGTGCGCCACGAGCGGTTCAGTGAGCCCGGCAGCGCCCGCGTCCGCTCCTGTGACGGCCTCATCGGCAGCCGGGGCGTCTGATGCAGCGGGCCCAAGGGATTCGACGAGCGCCGGCGCTACGGCAACCGAGGCGGCCGCCAACGAGGAGCGCAACAGAAAGAGCCTGCGGCTGAACGGAGCCATGCGTCGTATGCCCCTTCTTTCGTCAAGCGGGTGGCAAAGAATGGCCGGCGCCACGATCGATGCCCCTGAAATGCCACTTTCGATGGATATACGTCACCGGCGTGGATGCTGGATGACGAGATTCAGAAGATTGCCGGGCATTCCCGTGACGCTGGCAGGTCACGTGGACTCGCTAGCCGCGGGCCGAGGTTTCAGACCGGCCGCCACATAGATAGCGTCGATGACACGCATGTTGGCGACCGCCTCGCTCGGCGGCGTGAGGGTCGGCGCCCCCTCCTGCACAGCGGCCCGGAACGCCTCGAGCTGGTAGCCGTAGGTGGGCCCGCCCGCCACCCGCTCGTGGTGCCTTCCTTTCGGTCCGGAGACGCTCAAGCGGTTGAACATGTGGGGAGTGGTCGGATTGAGGACCCGCATCGTCGCCACCGAGCCGGTCACCACGACCCGGAGCCTGAGCAGCGTCGACGACCACATCGAAGCCAGGATGCTTCCGGTACGCCCGTCGGCGAAGGAGAGCTCGGCCTCCATGCGCCTGTCCACACCCGGCGAACGCAGCCTGGCTGTGGCCCGGACCACCGCCGGCTCCGCCCCCGCCAACGTCCGGACCATGTGCACGGGATAACAGCCGGCGTCCATGAGCGCTCCCCCTGCCAGCGAAAGCTGCCACCTGATGTCCTTGAACAGTGGCAGCGGGAAGCAAAGCGCCGCCTCGATACGACGCACCTCGCCGAGCTCGCCGCTGCCGACGATCTCGAGCATGCGGGCGGCCATCGGGTGGTACCGCCAATGGAACGCTTCCATCACCACCAGTCCGGAGGATGCAGCGGCGTCGGCGATCTGTTTCGCCTCGTCCGCGTTGGCAGTGAAGGGCTTCTCGCAGAGCACGTGCTTGCCCTGCGCCAATGCCCGTAGAGTCCACTGACCGTGCAACCCGTTGGGGAGGGGGATATAGACGGCATCGAGGTCGTCGTCGGCCAGGAGCGCCTCGTACGACTCGTGCACCTTCGCGATGTGGTGTTTGCCGGCGAAGGCCCGGGCTCGAGCCGGGTCTCTCGCTGCCACCGCGGCGCAGACGACCTGGTCGTTGGACGCGGACGGCTTGATCAAGGCCGCGGGTGCGATCCTCGCTGCGCCAAGGCAGCCCACACGAAGGAGTCCCATCTCCCCATCTTGGCCCACGATGTGCCCGCGGGCCCCCTCCCTGCGCGAGGGAAAAGATGGCCGGCTATGCCGTGCGCGACACTTCGTGGGGGAGACCGAGAGCTTCCTCTACAGCGGCCAGCAGCCGGACCGGGTCGGCGTGGGAGTGCAGAGGTTCCCCGTTGCCGACGGCTTCGGCGCCGTTCTGGCTTTCGACCGTTTTCACTGAGGGGCCGCTTTCTCGCCACGGAGATAGACGCCCAAGGTCGAGAAGCCCCATGCCGCCGGGCTTGCCGAGATAGAAGCCCTGGCCATACCGGCAGCCGAGGGCGCGCAACGTGTTGAGCTCGCCTTCGGTCTCGATGCCTTCTGCGACCATCGAGGCGTTGTAGGCGTCGAGGCCGAAAGTGAGCAGCGCGGCGCCGAGCGCGCGACGAGCCGGGTCGAGGTCGATACCGCGCGTCAGTGTGATGTCCAGCTTGATCACGTCAGGGCGCAGGTTGAGGATGTGCCGGAAGCTCGAGAACCCCGAACCCGCGTCGTCTATCGCTAGCCGCAGGCCCTGCGACCGCAACTGAGAGATGGCTCCCTTGAACGAGTCGTAGTCGTCTATGCCGGTGTGCTCGGTCAGCTCGAGCACGACGCGTTCGGCAGCGACGTCCGCGATGACGGAGCGGAACTCGGGGGAGACCATCGTCGTCGGCGAGGCGTTGAGCGACAGGTAGATGCCTCGCGGGAGCTTCCTCAGCTGTTGGAGCGCCGCTTCTACCGCTGCGACCTCGAGCTCCACGTCCCTACCGACGTCCGCCGCCTCCGCGAACCAGTGATCCGGAGGCCTCACGGGTGGTGCGAGAAAGCGCGATAGCGCTTCGGCACCCACCGTCGAGCCGGTGCGCAGGTCGACTATGGGCTGGAAGACCATCTCGAGCGCGCCCAACGCGACGTTGACGCGAAGCTGCTTCTCCGAGCGCTCGGCTTCTGCTTTGTTCTCGACCTCCAAGAGGCGACGATGCCTGGGGCGCGCGCGCATCAACGCATGTTGGACTGCCGCCCTGCCGGCTGCGCTCAACGTTGCCCCCCGCTGCGACAATCGGCCACGGGTAGTGATCCCGTTGTCGCCTTTATGTCCCCTCTCGCCCAGGATACCAACCCACCCCCTGCAGTTGTCGAGGGAACAGGTGTTCGATGACTCCGGATCCGCGGCTCGGCACTGGGGCAGACTGGGCGGCGTGGTGAGGAAGGTCGGGCCAGTGACGACGGTCGGAAAACCGGCCTGAGGGAATTGCTCGCGTGCTCGATCTGGTCCTCTCGAAGCCGGCGATGGTGCTCGGCACCGTCGCATCCGCGCTCTGGGCCCTGGGCAGCGTGCTCGACGGCCTCGCCTACGCTGTGCTCAGCTCCCCTGGGGACCTCACCACGACCGACCACCTGGCGACGGCCGGCGCATGGCTGTCCTTCGTGTCGGGGCTTGTCCTGCTGTGCGCCGTCGTCTACGTGGCTTGGGGCCTTCTCGCGCAGAGGCGATGGCAGCAGATGTGGGAAGCGGCGGCAGCCGGGCTGGCGACGCTGGTGTTCGCTATAGGGCTGCTCGTAGCTGCGACCCAAGCCACCAACGTCTCAGAAGCGGCGAACGTGGTGGCCGCCGTCGGTGTCGGCGGGTGGGCTGCCCTGTTGGTGGTGGGAGCGGCGAGGCGCGCGCTGTCGGAGCAGGCTTCCCCCGGCGTGCAGCGCCAGGCGGGTTTGCGGCTCGCTGCTGCGGGATCGTTGATCGTCGCAGCGATCGGCTTCGGGCTGCCGAACGCCTCGCTCGACGACGCCACCCTCGCAGTAGCCAACGCCGTGGTGTTCGTCGCGGCGTTCGCGGCGCTCGTGACAGTGCTCTCGATTGCGCGCGCACGAGGCCTTCTCGTGACGAGGCAATTCCAGTTCCTTGCGCTCGGTCTGTGGGTCCTCGTGGCGGGGGAGGTGGTCCGTTGTGTCGCGAGCGGAATTGTCTTCGGTCCACCGCCGTACTCGGTGACCTCGATCCGTGTCGGGCTCTCGCTCCCCGCTTTCGTCGGGGCGGTGGGTTTCGTGGTGCTGGGGTGGGCAGCGCTCGGTCGTGTGGGCGAGCTGGCGACGTCGGTCGCTCTCGGCCAGGCCTGGTACCCGGCATCCGGGTCTGGTCAGGCTGCACCCGCGACGTGGGCCGGACCACCCGAAGCGGCGATCTCGGTCCCGCCTTCTTGGCAGCCCGATCCGGCGGGCAGGCACGAAGTGCGCTGGTGGGACGGTGTCCGCTGGACAGAGCACGTCCTCGACCGGGGCCAGCCGTCCGTGGACCCTCCCTCCTGACTCGGATATTCCCAGGTCACAGCCTCGAAGCAGGAATCGCGGTTGTCCCGGCTCTAGGTCGCGGGCTAGATTTTCGGGCCGTTGTGTCTCGCGCCCGGTCCGCAGCGGCTGCGAGGTCAGGGCGAAGCGTGACGAGCCTCAGCAAGGTTCGCCCTGCCCTCGTCTCGGCTCTCGCTGCTGCGACCTCCCTATCGGTGGTCGTGGCGTCGCGTCCCGCCGCGGCCGACCAAGTCTCGAGCTTGAAGGCAGAGGCGACCGCCGTCTCACAAGAGCTCGTGCAGGCGCAACTGATCGTCGGCGCATACCAGCAGCAGTACTCGGTCGCTTCCGCGAAGGTCTCGGCAGACGCGAGGGCCATGGCCGAGACCGGACAGCAGATACAGCAGGACGAGCAACAGATCGACGAGTACTCGAGCGAGGTGCGCAAGCAAGCGGTCGCGTCCTACATGGACAGCGGCGCCCAGGTGCTCGGCTCGGCCGACGCTCTTTTCACCGCCAACGAAGAGACGCTCCAGGTGGAGAACGAGTACGCCTCGGTTGCCGCAGGCAGCATCGACACTGCGCTCGACCAGCTGCGCACCTCTCAGCGCCAGCTCCAGGCTCAGCAGGCGGAGCTTCAGCAGCAAGAGGCGACCGACCAGTCCGACCAGTCCCGGCAGGCGAGCTACCTGAGCCAGGCCGACCAGGGCGCCCAGCAGCTCCAAGCGGTGCAGAGCCAGGTGACGGGACAGCTCGCCCAGGCGGTGCAGGCTCAGGCGGCGGCCCAGGAGGCGGCGGCAGCCGCGGCGGTCGCCGCTGCACAACGGGCTTCGACCTCGCACGGCGGGCCCGCGGGTGCTGACCCGGCTCTCAACGCCTTCCTCCAGTGTGTCGTGCAAGCCGAGTCGGGAGGCGACTACGGAGCGGTCTCACCGAACGGCCTCTACATGGGCGCCTTCCAGTTCAGCCAGTCGACCTGGAACTCAGCGGCGCAGGCTGCGGGCCGCCCGGACCTGGTGGGAGTCCCGCCCAACCAGGCCTCGAAGGCTGATCAGGACACCGTGGCGGTCGCCCTCTACTCGCTCGACGGCGAGCAGCCCTGGCTCGGGGACCGCTGCGCCTGAGATCCTCCCGGCTCGGCCGGGTGCCTGCGGCCAGAAGAATGTGACCCTGGACCACGAATAGTGGTCAAATGACCCGGTTAAGTGATAAAGAGCTTCGTCCGATACTCTCCGTGTGGAACGCAACAACACGGAGAGTGCACGGAGGCCGGTCTCCCGGATCGCCAGGGAGCTCGCCAGGCAGAGCGCAGTGCGGCTCGCCGTGCTGGTCGGGATGGGCACCATGGGACTCATCGGCACGGTGGCCCTGCTCCCTAAGCAGGCCGACGCCACGACCGTGACCACCGCCGCCAGCAGGCACGGGACGCTGGTCTCCCGTTCCCACCAGACGCCGGTCTTCCCCTCCTCACCGGCGCCGCAGGCCCCGGCGAGCACCACGGTCCCGGCTCCGACCCCGACGCAGGCCCAGGCCAGCCCCTCCAGCCCCGCCCAGACCGTCACCTTGGTGCGGAACCCGACACCGACGCCGGCGCCGACCCCCACCCCAGCACCGACCCCTTCGCCCGCGGCGCCGAGTGCGACCCGCGGGATCGTTCCTCCCGCCAACCCGTCGTCCAACATCGCCCCTTCCCCGAACTTCCTGTCGAGTTGCTCCGGCTCGGCCTACGACGACTCGGGCTCGTGCGTGGGAGCGACCCTCGCCGCCATCGACAACGGGCGCCAGGCGGAAGGGCTGCCCGCCATGAGCCTCCCTGGCAACTGGCAGAGCCTCACGCCCCAGGAGCAGCTCTTCGTTGCCACCAACCTCGAGCGCACCGCACGGGGGCTCCCTGCGCTCAGCCAGATGTCCTCAGCTCTCGACCAGGCGTCACAGGTCGGAGCGGCCTCGAACGCCGACCCCGTCCCCCCCGGAGGCTTCTCCTTCGTCCAATGGGGATCGAACTGGGCGGGAGCGCTCGGCAATCCTCTCGAGGCCATCTACTACTGGATGTACGACGACGGGCCCGGATCGAACAACATCGACTGCACCGCCAGCAACTCTTCGGGGTGCTGGGGGCACCGCGACAACGTGCTCATCTCGCTGTCAGGCGCAGTTCTCGAGATGGGAACGGGATTCGTCTCCAGCTCCTACCAGGGCACCCCGAGCTGGACCGAGCTGCTCGTCGGTGCCAACGCTCCTTCCGCCGCCGACTACACCTGGCAGGGATAGCCGGACCGAGAGGTTCAGCCGTCCTATCGGCCGAGCGCGTCCGACACCAACCTGAGCAGTTCCTGGGGGCGAAACGGCTTCTGTAGGTAGGCGAGCACCTTTCCCGAAAGGCGCTCGCGGTCCTCGTCGTCGATCACGTATGCGGAGACGAGGATGGTGGGCGGCGGGTGGCTGAGGCGCTGGAGCATCGTGATGCCGTCGAGCCTCGGCATGCGGACGTCGACCACCATCGCACCGACCCGCCTGTGCGACAGCTCCTGGAGAGCGTGCTCACCATCTGAGGCCTCGCCCGTGGTCAGCCCGGCGGTATCGAGGATCTCGCAGATCGAGCTGCGCACGCTGTCCTCGTCGTCGACCACCAGGACGTCGACAGCGGGTGGCGATCCGGGCCCGCCCGTGGGCTCGTGCTGCGGGCGCAACCGTGCCGACAGAGTCCCGTCCGAGCGCGCAGGCGCTAGAGGACGACGCGATTGAACAGTCCCGCCGCTCTGCACGGCCCGATCCTATAAGTGGCCCGGCCGGCGGGCACGGGCCGGCACGGGTGGAGATGGAAGAAGCGCCCGTCCTCGTAGCCTGTGGCCGATGACGGCGGTAGTGAGCCCGGTTGCCTACGGCACAGCTGTGGCCTTCGGGGCGGTCTGCTGCTTCTGGCTGTGCGTGGAGGCCCGAAGGCGCCCCGGCCCCTGGACCCGCATCGCGGCGCGTGCCCTTGGGACAGTGCTCGCTGCGGACGCGGTCAGCTTCGTGGCCGCGCTCGCGGTGCACGGAAAGTTCTCGGCCAAGACCTCGCTCCCGCTGGCGCTGTGCGACGCGGCCCTGATCGTTGCAGCCGTCGCCTGCTGGTGGCCCGTCCCGGTGCTCGTGGAGCTCACGTACTTCTGGGGACTGGCCGGGACACTGCAGGCGATCATCACGCCCGACCTCAACGTGGCGTTCCCGCACCTCGAGTTCTTCCAGTACGTGGCAGGACACGTGGGGATCGTGGTGGTAGCGCTCTACCTGGTGGTCGGCGTGCGCCTGAAGCCGCGCCCGAAGGCCGTGCCGCGCGTGCTCGGGATCACCGCCGGGTACACCGCGCTGGTCGGGCTGGTGGACGCCGCTTCGGGGGCCAACTACATGTTCCTGCGCAGCCCTCCTTCCAACTGGACCCTGCTTCGCGTCCTCGGGCCGTGGCCGTGGTACGTGCTGAGCGCGACCGGAGTGGCCCTTGTGCTCCTCACCGTCCTCGACGCTCCCTTCTGGGCGGCTCGTCGTGTCGCCGTCCCCTGATGTCCGTGGCCGACTCGGAGGACGCACGGCCGTCCCTCGACCTACGCGGGTGGCGCGACCCTGCCGTCATGGCGCTCGCGTTCATGGCGCTCGCCTCGGGGTTCGGGCAATTCGGAGCGGTCTCCGCCCTCGGCGACGTCGCCAAGACCTTCGGCCACGTGACCCACGGCACCTCGATCGCCGAACAGGCGGGGCTGTCGGGTACCGAGCTCGGTATCGGTCTAGCGGTGCTGCGCCTCGCATCGCTCGGGGGCCTGCCCCTCGCCGGCATCGCAGACCGCTTCGGCCGCCGCAAGATGCTGCTCCTCACGTGCGCGCTGGGCCTGGCGTTCACAATGGCAGCAGCTGGCAGCCCCGGGTACTGGTGGTTCGTCGTCATATTCGCTCTGGGCCGCCCGCTTCTGAGCGCCACGAACGCCCTCGCGCAGGTCGGAGCGGCAGAGGAGACCGCTTCCGCGGACCGGGCCAAGGCGATCGCGCTGATCGCAGCCGGTTACGGGATCGGGAGCGGGTTGACGGCCATCGTGCACGGTCTCGCCGGGTCGATCGGGTTCCGCGGCGTCTTCGCCCTGGCGGTGGTGCCGTTGGTGGGCGTCTTCTTCGTGCGCAAGTGGCTGGTGGAACCCGGACGCTTCGCCGTCTCCGCCGCGGCGGCCACGCATCCGTTCCCCGTGCTCGGTGCGGTGGGCCCGGCATTTCGCAGGCGCCTGTTGGTGGTGGCGGCGCTCGCCTTCGCCCTGTCGGTGGTGAGCGGGCCGGCGAACAGCTTCGTCTTCGTGTACGCGGAGAACGTCCTCGGGCTCTCCGCGGCCGTCGCAGCCGGGATGGTCGTGGTGGCCGGCGCGTTCGGGCTGGCTGGACTGCTGTTCGGGCGCTGGCTCGCCGACCGCTTCGGCAGGCGCCCGACCGGCGCCTTCGCGATGATGGCGATGGCTCTGACGGCCGTCGTGACATACAGCGGATCGCGCACTGCGCTGTTCGTCGGCTACGAGTTGGCTGTCTTCTCGGCGTCGACGTTTGCTCCGGCCGCCGGGGCACTTCTGAACGAGCTGTTCCCCACGTCGGTGCGAGCCTCGGTGTCCGGTTGGAACGTGGCCGCCGGGGTGATCGGCGCCGTCGTGGGGCTGGTCGTCTTCGGCTCAGTAGCCGACGTCGGCAACCGCTTCGCGATCGGAGCCGTCGTGACCTTCTTGCCGGTGGTGGTCGCGCCGGCGCTGTTCCTACTGCTCCCCGAGACCAAGGGCCGCGAGCCGGAGGAGCTGTGGCCAGAGGGCACGTGACGAGCCGAGCGGATCGACAGGGCTAGCTCAGCCCTTCACGGCGCCGGCGGTGAGTCCCCGCACGAGCTGCTTCTGGAACGCGAAGAGCAGCACGAATATCGGCAGCGCAGCGAGGATCGTCCCCGCGAAGACCACGTCCAGGCGGTTGAACTGGGTCACGCTCAGCTGGCGAAGACCGATCTGGACGGTGCGCACGCTGTTGGTCTGGGTCACGATGAGCGGCCAGAGGTACTGGTTCCACGAGGTGAGAAACGCATATATCCCGAAAGCGGCTACGACTGGGCGGTTGAGCGGTAGCACTACCCGGGTCAGAAAGCTCATGTGCCCGTAGCCGTCGAGCTTGGCGGCGTCGCGCAGCTCGGGTGGGACGCCTCTGAAGGCTTGCCGGAAAAGGAACACACCGATCCCGCTGCCGACGAAGGGCACTATCAACGCGGGAAAGGAGTTGTACCACCCGAGGGCCTGCACGGTGCGGTAGTTCGGGATGATCGTCGCCTCCAACGGGACCATGAGCGTCGCGAGGCACAGCGCGAATGCCAGCCCGCGCAGAGGGAACCGCACGAAAGCGAAGGCGTACCCTGCCAGCACCGACGTGATCAGCTGGGCTGCCACGGTCGCCAGCGTGACGATGGCGCTGTTGCGCAGGTAGATGCCGAGGTGAGCCTCGCTGAAGGCGGTGGCGAAGCTCCCCCAGAGCGGGTGCAACGGGAAGAGGGTGGGCGGTCGCGAGCCGATCTTCTGCGAGGGTAGGAGGGCGTCCACGAGCGTCACGTAGATCGGGAAGAGCACCACCCCCGCCATGGCGACGAGCAGTAGGTAGCGCACGACCCGCCGCGCCACGAGCCGGGCTCTTTGCCCGGCGGGGCTCCGACCGCCTCGCCCGTCAGTTGGCATAGAAGACCCTTCGCTGGAAGTACCAGAACTGGGCGAACGTGAGAACGAGGAGGATCACGAACAGCGACACCGACAGCACAGCGGCGGACCCGAAGTTGTCGTACTGGAACGCCTGCTGGTACAGGTCGTAGATCAGCACCAGGGTGTGGTTGTTGGGCCCGCCCTGGGTCAGGATGTCGATCTGGCCGAAGGCCTGGAAGCCTGCGATCGTGCCGACGATGACTGCGAAGAAGATCATCGGCGACAGCAGCGGGATCGTCACGTGCCGGAAGCGGAACCAGGACGACGCTCCGTCCACCCGCGCCGCCTCGAGCAGGTCGTCGGGCACAGCCTGGAGAGCAGCGCTCATGAGGATGAACGTGAAGCCGATGTTCTGCCAGATGGTGACCACCGACACCGCGGGTAGCGCGAGCGACGAGCTCTGGAGGAGGCCAGCGCCGCCCTGGCGGCCGAGCCAGTAGTTGAGAAGCCCGATCTGGGGGTTCAGCAGGGTCAGGAAGACGACCGACGCGACCGCTGTGGAGGTCGCCACGGTGGAGGAGTAGACGGTCCGGAAGATCCGTATGCCCGCCAGCCGCTGGTTGGCCAGCACGGCGAGGGCGATACCCAGGACTATCCCGGCAGGGACGGTGTAGAGCACGAACTGCACCGAGCGCCACAGGTCGTCGCGGAACTCGCTCGAGCGGAGCACCGAGGAGTATTGCGATACCCCGACGTAGTGCGCCGGGAGGTTGGGCGCGGGAGGTGAGGTGAAGAAACCCAGATACGCGGTCTTCACCAGGGGGTAGAAAACGAAGACGCCGAACGCCACGAGCGCCGGCAGCACGAACAGGTAGCCGGCACCGGCCTCCCTCACGGTCCTGCTGAGCCTGCGTCTGCCCTCAGGCATCTATGCGCGCGCCCGTGAGCGGGTCGAACAGGTGGAGAGACCCTTCGGCGCTGAGTCGCACCCCATCGGAGGTGCGCAACCCGGCCGAGCTCGCCGGCACCCGCACCCACAGCAGCTGGCCCCCCGGGAGCCGGCACGCCACGTGCTGGAACTGGCCCACGTGCTCGACCAGGCTCACCACGGCCTCCAAGGTCCCCCCGGGCGCCACGACCAAGTCGTCCGGGCGAAGCCCCACCACCACCTCCTCGAGGCCGCGGCGGCGCAGGGCGGCGGCAGCCTGCTCGTCGAGCACCAGGTGTCCGCCCGCCACGCTCACCGCGAGCGCGTCGCCGGCGGATGTGAGGCGCCCTCTCAGGATGTTCATAGGGGGGCTGCCGACGAAGCCTGCGACGAAGGAGTTGGCCGGGCGGTCGCTCACGGTGACCGGGGTGTCGAGCTGCTGGAGGGCGCCCTGGTTCAGCACCGCCACCCGGTCGCCCATGGTCATGGCCTCGACCTGGTCGTGGGTCACGTACATGATCGTGATGCCCAGGCGCGCGTGCAGCTCTACGAGCTCGGCACGCATCTCTACGCGCAGCTGGGCGTCGAGGTTGGATAGAGGCTCGTCCATGAGAAAGGCACGCGGGCGGCGCACGATCGCTCGAGCGAGGGCGACGCGCTGGCGTTGGCCTCCGGACAGCTGGGCGGGTTTGCGGTCGAGGAGCTCGGTCAGGTGGAGGCTCCTCGCGACCTCGTCCACGAGCTTCTTTCGCTCGGCGCCCGGCACCTGGCGCGAGCGCAGGGGAAACTCGACGTTTCTCGCGACGCTCAGGTGCGGATAGAGCGCGTAGCTCTGGAAGACCATCGCCACGTCCCGGTCCTTGGGGTCCACGTCGTTCACCACCCGGTCCCCGATGCGCAGGACCCCCGAGGTCGGGTCCTCGAGCCCGGCCACGAGCCTCAGCACGGTGGTCTTTCCGCACCCGGACGGCCCGAGCAGCACGAGGAACTCGCCGGCTCGGGCGTCGAGCGTGAGGTCCACGAGCGCCGGGGTGTCTCCGTAGAACTTGGACACCCCCTCGAGGCTCACCGAGGACGCCGCGCGCTCGAGGGGAACGATCGCGGCGAGTGTCACGCTGGCGTCGTCCGCGGCGTCTACAGGGTGCACTTCGGTGCCGCGGTCCTCGCCGCTCACCGCTAGACCCGGGAGTTGTAGGAGGAGATCGCCTGGTTGCAGGCGGTGGCGGTGCTGGCGAGAGCGGTGTCGGGCTTCACCCCGGAGGCGAGGGAGGTGATGCCGTTGTTGATGGCGGCGGTCACCTCGTTGAAGGCGCCGATGACCGCCCCGGCGGTGGCCAGGTTGGTTGGGCTCGCGAGGATCTGCTCGTAAGCCACCCGGTAGTACGGGACGCTCTCCCACGCCTGGGTGATCGCCGGCAGTGAGGTGGCGGACTTACGGATGGGGATGTAGCCCGTACCCACCGCCCAGGCCGCCTGCTGCGCGGGCTCGTTCAGGTACTTGATGAACTGCCAGGAAGCGTCCTGACGGGCAGGCGGCGACTTGGACACGATGTAGAGCCCTGCCCCGCCCACGAACACCCCGCCGCGACTCGACGGAGCCGGCAGCCCCGCCACCCCGAGCTCGATCTGGGGGTAGTTGTTGAGCACTCCAAGGATCGTGCCGAGGGCGGCCGAGGTCTCCCAGGTCATCGGCGCGATCCGGTTGCCGATGGCCAGCAGGTTGTCGAAGGAGGTGTTGCTGGTGGGCTGGGCGAGCTTCGCGCTGAGCATCCCGCTCCACCATTCGAAGATCGACTTGCCCTTCTTGTCGTCGAACGCCACCGCTGTCGCCCTCGAGGTACGCCCGTTGCTGTGGTTGACCAGGTCGCCGTCCTC
>DATKIB010000173.1:0-6633 GCA_035509915.1 Acidimicrobiales bacterium
TTACCGCGATCCCGTTCTCGACGAGCGGACGCTCGTGATCGGCGTCAGCCAGTCCGGTGAGACGATCGACACTCTTCAGGCCATGCGCGAGGCGCGGCAGTGGAGCGCCAAGGTCCTCGTCATCTCCAACGTCGTGGACTCCTCAATGGCACGCGAGGCGGACGGAGTCGTCTACACGCGCGCAGGGCCCGAGGTGGGCGTCGCGTCCTCCAAGACCCACCTGGCTCAGATCGTCGCCCTCGAGGTGCTCGCGCTGCGCCTCGCCGAGCTGCACGGCCGAATGTCCCCGGCCGACGCGAGGATGGCCTTCGCGGACCTCGAGGGCCTGCCCAAGATCGTCGAGGAGGTGCTAGGGCGCGAGGAGCAGGTCGCGACCGTGGCGAAACGCTTCGTGGGGACGAGGGACTTCTTCTTCCTCGGGCGCCACGTCGGCTACCCCGTGGCGCTCGAGGGCGCCCTCAAGCTCAAGGAGCTCGCCTACGTGCGCGCCGAGGGATACGCGGCGGGGGAGCTCAAGCACGGGCCCATCGCCCTCATAGAGCCCGGCTCGGTGGTGGTCGGCGTCGCAACGCGCACGAGGCTGTGGGAGAAGATGATGGGCAACGTCGCCGAGGTGCGAAGCCGCGGTGCCACCGTCGTCCTCGTTGCCAACGACGGCGACCGCGATACCGCCGAGCAGGCCGACCAGGTGCTGTGGGTGCCGCCGACGCAGCCGCTTCTCGCTCCGGTCGTCGACGTCGTACCCCTTCAGCTGTTCGCGTACCACCTCGCCCGCGAGCTCGGCCACGACGTCGACCGGCCCCGGAACCTGGCTAAGACCGTAACGGTGGAATGAAGGCTGCGCCGTGACCGGCACGCGCGGCGAGGAGCGTGAGGCCGACCGGCTCTCCGGCGCAGCTGTGCGAGCAGTCGGGATAGACGCGGTCGACGTGGCGAGGTTCCGGCGCGTGATGACCCGCCGCCCGCGCATCGCCGACAGGGTCTTCACCGACTCCGAGCGCGCCCACGCCGCTGCCGCCTCGGACCCCGCACCGCGCCTCGCGGCCCGGTTCGCGGCCAAGGAGGCGGTGATGAAGGCCCTCGGCGTGGGGATCGGCGCGCTCGCGATGCGTGACGTGGAAGTCGTGAAGACCGAAGGCGGAGCGCCGAGGATCGAGCTCGCCGGCACGGCGGAGGCTATCGCCTTGCGTCGCGGGATAGGCGCGTGGCACGTGTCGCTCACCCACACCGATCTGGTCGCGATCGCGAGTGTCATAGCGGTTGGTGACGGGGCGGTGGGTGGGGCGTCTGCGAGCGCGATCGACGTCGGCTCCTCGGGGGCGGTCACGTGAAGCCGGTGGTGACCGTCGCCGAGATGCGAGCCATCGACTCCGAGTCCCGTGCCTTCGTCGAGGAGCCGGTGCTGGTCGAGAGGGCGGGGACCGCTCTCGCGACCGGGGCCCTCCGGGTGATGGGTGGCTCTTACGGCCGGCGGGTCGTGGTGATCGCGGGAAAGGGCAACAACGGTGCCGACGGAAGGGTCGCCGCCGCGCGCCTGCGCCGACGCGGAGCGGCGGTGAGCGTCCTCGAGGTGGCCGACGCGCCTTCGCGCATAGGACCGCCCGGAGTCGTCGACCTCGTCGTAGACGCGGCCTTCGGGACGGGCTTTCGCGGTTCCTACGAGGCGCCCGCCGTACCGGCCGGCACGAGGGTGGTCGCGGCCGACATCCCGTCAGGGGTCGACGGCGACACCGGTGAGGCGTGCGGCGCGCCCTTGCGTGCGGACGTGACGGTCACTTTCGCCGCCTTGAAGCCGGGACTGCTGCAGGGTGACGGTCCGCTGCTCGCCGGGCGCGTCGAAGTCGCCGACATCGGTCTCGACGTGAGCCGCGCGCGCATCTGGGTCGTCGAGGACGCGGACGTGTCGGCGATGCTGCCGCCGAGGACGCGCTCTGCCTACAAGTGGCAGTCAGCGGTGGCGGTCGTGGCGGGGTCTCCCGGCATGACGGGGGCCGCACAGCTGTGTGCGCGCGGCGCGTATCGCGCAGGGGCGGGGATGGTACGCCTCGGGGTGCCGGGGGCCGACCCGGCGGAGCTCGCGGTCACCGAGGCGGTAGGCGAGAGGATCCCGGCGCTCGGGTGGGCGCAAGCGGTGCTCGACATGGCGAGCCGGTGCAAGGCGATCGTGGTCGGGCCGGGCCTCGGACGAGCGGACGAGACCGTGTCCCAGGTGAGGCGCCTGGTGGCGGAGGCTCCGGTGCCGGTCGTCGTGGACGCCGACGGGCTGTGGGCCCTGGGCGGAGCCTCCGAGGCCGAGGCCGTGGTGCACCAGCGTGCGGCGCGCGGCGCGCCCGACGTGGTGCTCACTCCGCACGACGGCGAATTCGCGCGGCTGAGCGGAGGCCCTCCTGGTGCGGACCGGATATCCGATTCCCGGAGCCTTGCCGCCTCGACCGGTGCGGTGGTTCTCCTGAAGGGCCCCACCACCGTGGTATGCGGCCCGGACGGGCGCGTCCTTCTCGCGGTAGCGGGCTCTTCGCGCCTCGCCACGGCCGGGACCGGGGACGTGCTCTCCGGGGTGATCGGGGCTTTTCTGGCACGTGGTCTCGAGCCTCCGAGTGCCGCTGCGCTCGCGGCCCACGTGCACGCCCGAGGTGCCGAGATGGGCCTGGCGGAGGGGCTGGTCGCAGGCGACGTCACGGACCTCGTCGCCCGCTGGCTCTCGGGGTTACGCCGTGGCTGAGGTCGCCCGCAGCCGTCCGGCAGCTTCGGAGGTGGCCGGCCGGTCGCTGCGGCCGGCGTGGGCGGAGATCGACGTGGGGGCGGTCAGGCACAACGCGCGCCTTCTCTGCTCGGTGGCCTCGCCGGCATCGCTGTGCGCGGTGGTGAAGGCGGACGGCTACGGGCACGGCGCGCTGTCCGTGGCGCGCGCGGCGCTCGAAGGGGGCGCGGCCTGCCTGGCGGTGGCCACAGTCGAGGAGGGCCTCGCCCTGCGCGAAGGGGGCGTGGCTGCCCCGGTGCTCCTGCTCTCCGAGCCGCCTGAGGGCGCGATGGGGGAGGTGGTCTCTTCGGGCATCACCCCGACCCTGTACTCGCCCGCCGGAGTGCGTTCGGCGCAGCAAGCGGCAGCGGCTGCCGGGCGCCGGGCGCCGGTCCAGGTGAAGGTGGACACCGGCATGCACCGAGTCGGGGCCGACCCCTCGGAGCTGGAGCAGGTACTCGAGGCCGTCGCGTCCGCCCCCAACCTCGAGTACTCGGCGTTGTGGACCCACCTGGCCGTGGCGGACGGCGACAGCGAGGAGGACCGCCGGTTCACCGAGAAGCAGCTGCGCCTCTTCGCCGAGCTTCGGCTGCGTGCCGCCGCCTTCGGAGCGCCTCCGCCGATGGCCCACGCGGCGAACTCGGCGGCGACCTTCTGCTTTCCCGAGTCCAGGCTCGACTTGGTGCGCTGCGGGATAGCCCTCTACGGCCTGGCGCCGTCGCGCGCGACGGAGAAGGCGGTGGCCGCACTGGCCCGCACGGCCGGCCCGGCGGGCGAGGGGCTGCTCCCGGCCATGTCGCTTCGGGCGCAGGTCTCCCACGTCCGCCGCCTCGAGGCCGGAGAGCGCCCTTCGTACGGGCGGCTCTACGAGCTGGCGGCGCCTTCGGTCGTCGCCACCGTGCCCCTCGGTTACGCGGACGGGGTCCCGAGGCGCTACTTCACAGAGGGGGGGAGCGTCCTCGTCGGCGGTCACAGGCGCCCGCTCGCAGGGAGTGTCACCATGGACCAGATCGTGGTGGACTGCGATGGAGAAGCGGAGGTGGCAGTGGGCGACGAGGTCGTGCTGATCGGGGAGCAGGGCGGCGAGCGCCTCACGGCGTGGGACTGGGCGGACGTGCTCGGGACGATCGGCTACGAGGTCCTCACCTCCATAGGTGCGCGCGTCCCGCGGGTCGTGGTCGACAGCGGGCGCGACAGAGGCTCACGTTGAGCGGCGCCGCCTCGAAGGGCTCGCGCAGGCTCGCAGGGGCGATCGCGTTGGGAGTGGGTGCAGCCGCCGCCGCCGGATGGGTGCTCCAGCACCGGAGCGTCACACGCGCGCTGGCGGGGAGTGACGAAGGCTGGCCCGACGAGCTGAAGCTGCCCGAAGATCTCACCCACCGCTTCATCGAGGTCGACGACGGAGGGAGGTTGCACGTGGTCGAGGGCGGCTCGGGGCCGCCGTTGGTGCTGCTCCACGGGTTCATGCTCGACTCGACGATCTGGGCGGCTCAGTTCCGAGACCTGCGTGACCGCTACCGAGTGATCGCGATCGACCAACGCGGCCACGGACGGTCGGTTCCCGGTGCCGACGGCTTCGGCGCACGGAGCACGGCTCAGCTCGAAGGCGCAGGACAAGGCCTGCGTGACGCAGTGAGCATGGCTGAGCAAGCCGTGGGCGCTCCCGCGATCCGGCGCATGGCATCGGACCTGGCCGAGGTGCTCGAGGCCCTCGACGTGTCGGGTGCGCAGCTCGTCGGTCACTCGATGGGGGGAATGGTCACCCTCCAGTTCGCCCAGGACCACGCCGAGACCCTTCGGCGCAGAGTCTCGGGGATCGCGCTCGTGTCGACGACCGCCGGACCTTTCGTACAGCTGCCGGGATGGGCCTCGGTGGCGCGCGCGGCGGTCCCCGTGCCCGCGCGAACAGCGCTGCTCGGCGAGCGCCTCGGTGTGAGGTTGCTTCCCTCCCGGGATCTTCGCTACTGGGTGAGCAGGATGGGCTTCGGCGGAGACGCGCCGCTTGCCCACGTGAAATGGATGGAGGAGCTGCTCGTGGCGGCGCCGGCTCGCACCGTCTCTGCTCTCCTGCCGTCCCTGGCGATGTTCGATCTCTCCGCGAGCATCGAGTCCATCGAGGAGCCGGTGCTGGTGGTGGTCGGGTCGCACGATCACCTGACCCCGCCGCGTCATGCTCGCCGTCTCGCCGCCGCTCTCCCGCACGCGCAGCTCGTCGAGCTCGCACGGTGCGGGCACATGCCCATGGTCGAACGTCCCCACGAGCTCTCCCATATGCTCGACGAGTTCTCGGCGAAGACGAGCCCCCGCTAGGGCGGCGGTAGCTTCCTCACCGGTGCGCACGCTGTCGGAGGTCGCCGCGGAGGCGTCGACCTGCCGGCGCTGCCGTCTCTGCGAAGGACGTACCAACGTCGTGTTCGGCATGGGGAACCCCGACGCCGACCTCATGTTCGTGGGGGAGGGACCCGGGGCCGAGGAGGACCGGCAGGGGTTGCCGTTCGTCGGCCGTTCGGGTCAGCTCCTCGATCGCCTCATGCGACAAGAGATCGGGCTCACGAGAGAGCACTGTTACGTAGCCAACGTCGTGCGCTGCAGGCCTCCGGGCAACCGCGACCCGCTCCCGGACGAGATCGAGGCGTGCAGCAGATACCTCGAGGCGACGCTCGAGATCGTGGCACCGCGCGTCGTCGTGACATTGGGCAACTTCGCCACCCGGAGGTTGCTCGGCACCTCCGAAGGGATCAGTCGCCTGCGCGGACGGTCGTACCCGTTTCGCGAGGGCAACCTGGTGCCCACGTACCACCCCGCTGCAGCTCTGCGGGGCGGCGGTGAGATCTTGGCCGAGATGAGGGCGGACTTCGTGCGGGCGAAGCGCATCCTCGCAGGCGCCGAGTGACCGGGTGCTCTTGGTGACCGGCTGCGGTGATGCGCGGATGACCGTGTGCTCGCCGTGACCGGCTGCGGTGGCGCGCGGATGACCGGGTGCTCGTCGTGACCGGCGCCCGCCCGTGACGGAGATCAGGGCGCTCACCACCTCCGCCGAAGGGACCATGGCGCTCGCGGCGGCGTTGGCGGGGGTCCTGAGATCGGGCGACTTGGTGCTGCTCGCAGGCGCCCTCGGCGCGGGCAAGACCACCTTCACGAAGGGCCTTGCCTCGGGGTTCGGGGTCACGGAGCCCGTCACGAGCCCAACCTTCACGCTGGTGAGGAGCTACCGCACGAGCGCTGGCGGCCGTGTGCGCCCCGACGGGGAGGTCAGGAGCCTGGTGCACGCCGACCTCTTTCGTCTCGACCGTCTGAGCGAGGTAGTGGACCTCGCGATCTCCGAGATGCTCGATGACGATGCGATCGCCGTGGTGGAGTGGGGAGACGCTGCCACCGACGTCCTGGGTCCCGACGCCCTCGTGGTGGAGCTCGCGCAAGGCTCGTCCCCCGACGAGCGCACGATCTCGATCAAGCCGATCGGGTCCTGGGAGTCGCGACATGGAGAGCTTCTCCAGGCCACGCTGCCGTGGCAGCACGGCTGATCGGCTCGCGGCTGGGGTGGGCTTGGGCAAGAGTAGGGGCCGTGCTCGTCCTCGCTGTGGAGTCTGCTACCGAGGCTGCGGGGGTGGCCCTCGCCGACGAGGCGGGAGTGCTCTCGTCGGCGACCACCTCGCGCGGACGCCGCCACGCCGAGTCCGTCGCGCCCTCGGTCGATTTCGTCTGTCGCCGCGCCGGCGTGTCCTTGCGCGACGTCGAAGGCATTTGTGTCGACGTCGGGCCCGGGCTGTTCACCGGGCTGCGTGTGGGGATCTCCACGGCCAAGGCGCTCGGCTTCGCGCTCGGCGTGCCCGTGGCCTCCGCCACCAGCCTCGAGGTGCTCGCGGAGGCGCTCTCCGCCTGGGGAGCGGACC
>DATKIB010000174.1:0-23368 GCA_035509915.1 Acidimicrobiales bacterium
TCCGGCGCGCTTGATCGCCAGCAAGTGCTCGAGGGCGACCGCTTCTCCGTCGATCCAGCCGTTGTGCGCGGCCGCCTTCACCATGGAGTACTCGCCGCTCACGTGGTAGGCGGCGACCGGGACCTCGACGCGCGACGCGACCTCCGCGATCACGTCCAAGTACGCGAGGGCCGGCTTGACCATGACGATGTCGGCGCCCTCGGCGACGTCCTCGAGCACCTCTGCGACCGCTTCGCGCCGGTTGCGGATGTCCTGCTGGTAGCCGCGTCGGTCACCGCCTCCCGCGATCTTCACGTCCACGGCTTCCCTGAACGGGCCGTAGAGGGCTGACGCGTACTTCGCGGCATAGGCGAGGATCGCCACGTCCGCTCGCTCGGCCGAGTCGAGCGCACGGCGGATTGCGGCTACCTGGCCGTCCATCATCCCGCTCGGCGCGACCACGTGGGCCCCCGCCGCGGCCTGCGCCAGGGCGACCTGCTGGTAGAGCTCCAGGGTGGCGTCGTTGTCGACGTCCCCGTCGTCGCCGAGGACGCCGCAGTGTCCGTGGTCCGTGTACTCGTCGAGGCAGAGGTCGGCTATGAGCACGATCTCGTCCCCCAAGGCTGCGCGGAGCTCTCCGAGCGCCACTTGCGCGATACCCGACCGGTCCCAGGCGGCCGAGCCGAGCGCGTCCTTCGTGGCGGGGACACCGAAAAGCACCAAGCCCGGCACCCCGAGCGAGGCGAGACGCTTCCCCTCGGTGACCAACGAGCCGAGGGTGTGCTGGCAGTGGCCCGGGAGCGACGCTATGGCCCTGGGCTCGTCGATCCCCTCGCGCACGAACAGGGGAGCCACGAGGTCGTCCACCGCCAACGAGGTCTCGGCCACCATCCGGCGAAGCGCCGGTGTCCGGCGCAGCCTCCGTAAGCGGCGCACCGGGAACCCTCCGCCGGCGGTGCCGTCTCTGGCGCTGTCCACGTCACCCAAGCGTACCGGCCGGGCGGGCAGCCACTCAGCGCACCGCTCGCGTCGCGAAGTACGTCGCGAGGCCCTCCACGAGACCAGCTGCGCTCTGGGTGCCGGCCACGACGTCCACTTCGAGACCGGCGTCGGCCGCAGCTGCGGCCGTGACGGGCCCGATGCACGCGACTACCGGCGGAAGGCGGAGCCCCGAGGCGAGCTCGAGGAAGCACCGCACCGTGGATGGGGATGTGAAGGTGACGACGTCCGCATCCGCTGCTGCCCTGAGCGCCTCCGGGGTGACGCCCTGCTCCGAGCCCGCCGCCACGGTGCGATAGGCCTCCACCTCGTCGACCTCCCATCCCTTGGCACGAAGCCGAGGAGCGAGTACCTCGCGCACCTCGGCGGCGCGCACGAAGAGCACCCTCCCCGCTCGCCCTTGCGCGTCCGGCATGGCGTCGGCGAGCGCCTCGGCGCTGGCGGTGGGCGGCAGCAGGTCCGCCCGCAACCCGTGAGCCTCGAGAGCTTCGGAGGTGGCTGCTCCTACCACGGCCACCTGCGCGGGGCCGATCCCCCTGCCTCCGAGCGCCTCAGCGAGACGCTGCGCGGCGTTGGCGGAGCTCAGCACCACCCAGTCGTAGCGTCCTCGAGCGACTGCGTCGGCCGCACGACGCAATCCCTCCCCCCCGTCCGCCGCGTCGGCGATCGCGATCACCGGCAGGGCCACCACCTGCGCGCCTGCGTGCTCGAGCGCAGAGGAGAGGGTTCGCGCCTGATCATGCGCACGCGTCACGACGACCGTCATCCCCTCCAGGCGCGGGGGCTCGTGCACAGCCAGCTCGAGACCTGCGACCTCGCCTATGACGATGATCGAGGGGGCCTCGAGGCGGATCTCGGCCAGCGAGGCGAGATCGGCTCGCACCACCCGCTGTCGCGGCGTGGTGCCGCGCTCCACGACGAGGACCGGTGTGGACGGGGACCTGCCGGCGGCGATGAGCAGCTGTGCGATCTCGGCTCTCTTCTGCATCCCCATCATGACGACGAGGGTCCCACCAACCCGTGCGAGCGCCTCCCAGTCGACGCCGGCGACCGGCTCTCTGCCGCCAACGTGACCGGTCACCACCGTCACCGATCTCGCGACCCCCCTGTGGGTGACCGGCACTCCTGCGGCGGCCGGCACCGCGAAGGCGGAGCTCACCCCCGGCACGACCTCGAAGGGCACGCCTGCATCAGCCAATGCCTCGGCCTCCTCCCCGCCGCGGCCGAACACGAAAGGGTCACCGCCCTTGAGCCTCACGACCAGCTTGCCGGCGCGCCCGTGTCGCACGAGCAGCTCGTTGATCTCCGCCTGCCTGCGCGACTGGGGCGTGCCCGGTCGCTTGCCGACGTCGATGCGCAGCGCGCCCGGCGGCGCCAAGGCGACGATCTCCTGCGGCACCAGCCTGTCGAACACAACCACCTCGGCACGCTCGAGCAGCTGCGAGCCCCGGACCGTGATGAGCCCCGGGTCGCCCGGGCCGGCGCCGACGAGATAGACGTTCGCGCGAGCGGTCGTCACGCTGTGCCCCGATCCTCGCTGGCGCGATCCGTCCTCGTCGCGCGCTGCGGGGACGCCGCATCGTGCGGCGTCATGGCGCGCCCCAGTCGCCGGCGAACCTGCCGCCGGCCTGCTCGACCAGCTCCGTGGCGAGCCTGCTGCCCAGCTCCGCCGGGTCCTCCCCGGAGCACCTGCGGCGCAAAAGGACGTGACCGTCGCGGCTCGCGAGCATGCCCTCGATCACGAGCCCGTCCATCTCGCCGCCCGGAGGAGCGAGCGCCCCGTGCGGTGCTACGGCGCGCTCGCGCTGCACGGCAAGCGCCCCGCAGGGCAACGAGCACCCCCCTCCCAGGGATGCGAGGAAAGCCCGTTCGGCGCGCAGCGCTGCGTGCGCGGCGGTGTCGTCGATCGCGCCCAGCAGCTCGATCGTCTCCGTGTCCGATTCGCGGCACTCGACAGCGAGCGCGCCCTGCCCGACCTGTGGAAGGAGAGTGGCCGGCTCGAGCACCTCGGTCACCCGGGCGCCCAGCCCGAGCCGTTCGAGGGCGGCAGCCGCCAGCACTCCGGCCCCGACGGTCTCCGCCACCTCGACGCGCCGCGCCATGTTGCCGCGCAGCTCGCAGAAGGTGAGGTCCGGACGCAGCCACGCCAGCTGGGCGCGCCTTCGGGCCGATCCGGTTGCGACCGTGGCCCCTGGGCGCAGGTCCTCGAGCCGCTTGCCCACCAGGGCGTCGCGCGGGTCGAGGCGCTCTGGCACCGCAGCGAGGACCAGGCCGGGCTGGCCCGCGGAGGGCATGTCCTTAGCCGAGTGGACGGCGATGTCGGCCCTGCCGTCGGCTACGGCCGCCGACACCTCCTTCACGAAGGCACCCTGGCCGCCGATCCTCTCGATGGGCGCGTCGGCCAGCCGATCCCCCGTCGTGCGCACCACGAGCGTCTCGCAGCGGGGCCTCGAGGGGAGGCCCTCGATCAGCGCGACCACCTTGGCCGTCTGGAGTATCGCCAGGGGAGACCCGCGGGTCGCCACGCGCAGTGCGCGCCGGCCGTTCACCTTTGCCCCCGGCTCAGAGCTCGAACAGCGTGCGCAGGGCCTCGGTGAGCCGCTCCCCGCGCGGCGTCCCAGCTGCCTCCTTGAGGGCGATCGTCGGCGGGTGCGCGAGCTTCGCCAGCACGTCGCGGATGACCGCCTCCAGCTCGCGGCGCTGCGAATCGTCGAGCCCCGAAAGGCGCGACCCGTGGCGCTCCAGCTCGGCGGCCACGAGCTCGTCCAGGCGCTGGCGCAGGGCCGACACCACGGGTGCCGAGCCCCGCGAGCGCTCGGCGGCGCGGTAGCGCTCCACCTCCTGGGCCACGATCTCTCGCGCCTGGGCGAGCTCTGCGCGGCGTCCCAACATGGCGAGCTCCGCGTGGGCGTTCAGGTCCTCGATGTCGAGCAGGGTCACGTCGTCGAGCTCGCGCGCCGATGGATCGACGTTTCGCGGCATCCCCATGTCCACCACCACGAGGCGCCGCCGGCCTCGGATCGCAGACGGACGAGCGGCACGCTCGAGCAGCTCTCTGTCCAGCAACGGAGCCGACGCGGCGGTCGCCACGATGACCGCGTCGGCCTCGTCGAGCACCGCGGGGAGCGCCTCGAGCCCTTCGGCCCTCGCCCCGGTGCGCGCCGCAAGAGACCTCGCGCGCTCGGTCGTGCGATTCGACACCACGACCTGCTCGACTCGCGCCTTCGAAAGCGCCCCGACCACTCCGTCGGCGACCTCGCCTGCGCCGACCACCACGACCCGCTTGCCTAGGAGCGACCCACCCAAATGTGAAGCGGCCACCTCGACGGCGACGTGGGAGAGCGAGGTAGAGCCTCGTGAGAGCGCGGTGGAGGAGCGCACCCGTCGACCGGCCTTGACGGCGTGGCGGAACAGAGCAGAGAGCACCGGCCCCGAGGCGCGTTCGGCGTCCGCCCTCTCGGCCGCACGTCGCACCTGGCCCAGCACCTCGGTCTCGCCCAGCACCGCTGAGCGCAGGCCCGCTGCCACCTCGAAGAGGTGGAGGGTGACGTCGTCGTCGAACAGCACCTTCACGTGCTCGGCGAGGGCGTCGGAGGTCGCGCCTGCGGTCGCCGCCAGGAACTCCTGGAGGTCGGCGACGCCGTCGTGGAAGCGCTCGACCACCGCGTACAGCTCCGTGCGCAGGCAGGTAGAGAGCACCACCACCTCGGAGAGGTTGGAGCGGTCGCGCAGCGCCCCCAGCGCCTTGCCGAGCGCCTCCTCGCCTACCGCGACGCGTTCGAGCAGGTCGAGCGGGGTGCGAGGCTGTTCCAGCCCGACGACGACGACGGACATCGCCTACCAGGATGCCGGGCCCGGGGCACGGGCGCCAGGCAGGGGGCTACGAAGGACCCGCGGGGCTGAGCCCCACGACGTGCGGCAGCGGGGAGGACGCCTCCGCAGTCTCACGGTCGTCGCCGTGCGATAGGTAGAAGCTCATGACCTGGAGCTCGATCGACAGGTCTACGTAACGGAGCAGGACGTTCGCGGGGACGGACAGGACCCTGGGCGCGAAGTTGAGCACGGAGCCCACGCCGGCCCTCACCATCCGATCGGCGACACCCTGGGCGGCGGGGCCGGGCGTGGCGATGACCCCGATCTTCGGCGGATCGCCGGACGCCACCCCCTCGAAGTCGTCCAGGTGGTGGATGGCGACGCCGCGGATGTGGCGACCCACGAGGGCCGTATCCACGTCGAACAGGCCCGCCACCCGGAAGCCACGCGAGGTGAACCCCGGAGAGTTGGCCAGGGCGCGGCCCAGGTTGCCGAGTCCCACGATGGCGACCGGCCAGTCGCCGTCGAGTCCCAGCTCGCGGTCGATCTGCGAGAGCAGGTACTCGGCGTCGTAACCCGACCCGCGCGTCCCGAAGGACCCGAGGAACGACAGGTCCTTGCGGACCTTCGAGGCGTTGACCCGCGCCATGTCGGCGAGCTGATCGGACGAGACCGTGCTGGTACCGCCGCGCACCATCTCGAGCAGGATGCGTTGGTACACGGGCAACCTGGCGACCGTCGCCCCGGGGATCCGGCGATGGTAAGGGGTCGGCATCGGGGCCGCATGGTATCGAGGTGCCGGCCCCGGGCACCAAGTCGGAGCGCGCCCGGTCGTGCCACGGGGACCTGCAAGGCCGGTGTCGTCGGCCTCGAGGCGCTCCGGCCCGTGCGTGTCATCGCCCCAGGAGCCACCTCGCGCACGTATCCTTGACAATTCCGCTCAGCTTCGGCGGCGAATGTGACGAGACAGAGAGACAGGGAGGAGGAAGAGGTCCAGATGCAAGCCGACACAGCCCGAGCCATGAGCACGACAGTGACAAAGGCGCACGCACGCCTGCTCGTGGTCGACGACGACCCCGAGGTCCGCAGCATGCTCGGGCGTCTCCTCGAGGCGGAGGGCTACAGGACCGATCACGCCGCCACGGGGGCCGAGGCCCTCGAGTCGCTTTCGCGGCACCTCTCCGACCTCGTCATCCTCGACGTGACGCTCGACGGTGAGAACGGGTTCGACATCCTGGCGACCATCCGGCGGAGCTACGACGTGCCGGTGATCATGCTCACGGGTCGCCACGACGAGTCCGACAGGGTGCTGGGCCTGCGCCTCGGGGCCGACGACTACGTGGCCAAGCCCTTCTCCTCGCCGGAGCTCGCCGCCCGGGTCGCCTCTGTGCTGCGCCGACTCGACCGTTCCGCCCCGGTAAACGACCAACCCCTGTGCTTCGGGGACCTGACGCTGGACGTCCTGTCGCGTGAGGTGCTGGTGGCGGGAAAGCTGGTGCCGACCACGGCCAAAGAGTTCGACCTGCTGTTGTTCCTCGCCCGCTCTCCGCGCCAGGTGTTCACGCGCCAGCAGCTGCTCGAGCAGGTGTGGAGCTCTTCCGCCGACTGGCAGGACGCGGGCACCGTCACCGAGCACGTGCGCCGCATCCGTCGCAAGGTCGAGAAGGACCCCGAGCACCCGAAGTGGGTGCAGACGGTCCGGGGCGTCGGCTACCGCTTCGAACCCTGAGCAGCGCTGGTACAGGAGCTACTTGGGATCCGCGGCCAGCTCGGGCTCGACCTTGTGAGCCACGCGCACGCAGGCGCTCGCCAGGTCATCCCCCTGTCCCACCTGCTCTGCCGCCCACGGCCCGAGCGGTCGTTCGGGCGCCACACCGGCGACCACCAGCGGCATCCCGTGGTGCAGGGCGCAGATGACGCCGAACTCCGAGGGCGCGATCGCCCCGAGCGGGCGGGCCCGGGCGGTTGCGACGACGTCGAACCCGGCGTCCAGCGGGCAGGTGCGGCCCTCGATCAGCGCGTTGCACGGGAACGCCGGCTGCCCCGGCTCGTGGCATCGCAGGACCGTGCCCCCCGCCGCCTCGATCGAGGCGGCGGCCTGCTCGATGGCCCAGTCGTGCGTCCCTACCACTAGGACCCTGACCCGCTCGGCCGGTCCCGATCTTGGCCGTGGCCCCTCGGGGCTCGAACCGGCGGTGAGGTCCAGGTGGGGACCCAACTCGACCTCCGCTCCCCGTTTCCTGTGGCTCGCTGGATCGCCCATATGTCCAGTGTGAACCCCTCAAGACACTGGCTGGACTACACCGCATCAATACATTCTCAACTGGACACCCCCTGCCCAAGGGGTCCTAGGCGTCTTCGAGAGCCGGGAACCACATCGTGATGGTCGTCCCCCGACCGAGCTCGGCGTCCACCGTGACCCGGCCTCCCGCCTGGGTGACGATGGCGTTCACGGCGAAGAGCCCGAGCCCAGTGCCCTCGCCCTCGGGCTTCGTCGTGAAGAACGGTTCGAAGCAGCGCTTTGCGGTCTGCTCGTCCATCCCGGGGCCGGTGTCGGCGGCGCTCACCGCCACGAAGCGCCCGTGAGTCGGCCCACCGTCGCCGGAGCGGTGTTCCGGATCGACCACACGCGTGCTCAGCACGAAGCTTCCCCCCTGCGACATGGCGTCGCGGGCATTGATGGCGAGGTTCAGCACTGAGCGCTCCAGGTCCATCGGGTCGACGTAGATGCGGGCTTTGCCCTTCGGCGGCGCCAGCTCGAGGTGCACGCCGGCCCCGAGGACGCGTTCGAGCATGGGGAGCATCGACGAGAGCTCGGTGTCGGGATCGAGCACCTCGGGCTCGACCTCTCGGCTGCGGCCCACGGCGAGCAGCTGAGTCGTGAGTGCTGCCGCCCGCTGACCCGCCCGCTGGATCGCCTGGACCTCCTCTTGCCAACGCTCGTCCGCGTCCGCGCGCCGCGCGAGGAGGTCGCTCGAGCCGAGGATGACGCTCAGCAGGTTGTTGAAGTCGTGAGCGACGCCTCCCGCGAGCCGCGCCATGGAGGCCAGCCGCTGGCTGCGGTGCATCTGCTCGAGGACCCGTCTGCGCTCGGTGACATCCTCGGCCACGACGAGGATCCCGCTCACCTCCCCTTCGTGGTCGAAGAGAGGGGCGCTCGACACCGACAGCTCCTTCAGCTCGTCGTCCGGGGCCAGCCCTCTCATGTCGGTGCCCACCGACGCAACCGCGTGAGAGCTCCGCTCGATCATCTCGAACCACGCGGCGTCCGACTCCGGGTGGACGGGAATCCGCCAGGGCGCCTGCGGATCCGGGAACCCGAAGAGCTCCTCGGTGGCTCGGTTCCACCAGCGCGCGTCGCCACCGGGAGAGAGCTCGGCGATCGCCAGGGGCGAGGACTCCACCACGGCGCGAAGACGGCGCTCGCTCCCCCTCACCTCCTGGTACAGGTGGGCGTTCACGAGGGCGACCGAGGCGATCTGGGCCAGGAGCTCGAGCACCGACTCGTCCTGGGCACCGAAGGCGTCCGCCTGGGCCCAGGGTGATGAGCGCTCGGCCCCTGACATGCCCTCGAGCACGATCACCCGCCGGCCCTGGCCGTACGCACCCGGGACGGGTACGGCGATCCAGGGCTTCTCGGCCTTCGGGACACGGGAGAGCTCGAACTGCAGTCCGTCCGGCAGGTCATCGACCTCCGGCGCGTCGCCCTCTTGCTGCTGTGAGCCGATCGCGGTCGGGCGCCGCGCGCCGGCGGAGCGCAGAGGCTGGTCGAACTCGACGACGAGGTCGCAGACGGCCGGGACCAGCTCCCCGAGCTCCTCTGGCGCCACCGCGGGTGAGGAGACCACGGCCATCACCGCCGCTTCCCCCTCGTAGGCGTCGGCGTGCTCGCGTCCGGCCAAGCTCGCCTCGGTAGGTCGGCGCTCGTCAGCTGGGCGCTGACCGGATCTCGGGAGGGTGCATACCCAGGCTCTCTCCGACCCCATCACCCGCCTGGCGTGCTCGGCGAGCACCGCGAGGATCTCGGGCTCCGACAGCGGCGCGTTCACGGCCAGGGCCGCCTCCATGAGCACGCGCAGCTGACTGGCGCGCGCCACCGCCTCCTCCTCGGCCCCCCGGCTCTCACGCCAAAGCAGCACCCGCTCGATCGCGACAGCCACGCGCTCTGCTAGGCCGTGCGCGGTCTCGAGGTCCGAGAGGCGAAACCCGCGACGTCCCGGAGCGGTGACGAAGCTGAGGGCCCCGAGCGCGAGCCCGCGTACGTGCACGGGGACGATCGCCATCGACTCGACTCCGGGCACGGGGGAGGGCGCCAGGGACTCCGGCACCACGAGCGCCCCTTCGTGGGGCTTGGAGCTCTCGGCCAGTCTCACCCCGGGCATGTTCGCCAGCACCACGTCGCGGCCGCTCACGATCACCCGTCTCACGAGTTGGTCACCCTCGGGATGGCGGTGGGCTGGCAGCGAGGTCACGGCGCCGTGGTGGTCGCCTGCCACCACTCGCTGGACCTCTCCGGCCTCGTCCACCACGTCCACGGCCAACCAATCGGCGAAGGCGGGTACCACCACGTCCACGAGGCGGTACATGGCCTCGTCGTAGGACGCGAGGGCGCCCGACATCTCGTCGCCCGCACGGGCCAGGACCGAAAGATGCAGACGTGCGTGCTCGGCGCCGAGCCGGCTCCGCCGCTCGGTCTCCTTGAGGCGTGCGCGGTCGCGCCCTACGACGACGAGAAGGGCGACCAGCGCAACGATCACCCCTGCGAACAGCCACGCCAAGACGACCGTCACAGTCGTCTCAGGCTAGCCCAAGGGGCACGCGAGAAGTCTTTGTGCCCTCCAATTGCTCCTCGTCCCCGCCGAAAAAGGGACTTTGTACCCGGCTGAACGTCCCAAGATGCTCGAGCGCAGAGCGCTGCCCGGCCACCGCCTCAAGGTGGGTGCCCGTCCTTCCGATCCAAATAAGAGCAATTCTTTTCCCCGCTGACCCCCAGGCAGAGTGAAGATGATCGGACAGGAGACGCATCCGCGCTGGTTCAGGTTGCTCGCACTCCTGGCCGGCCTGGCGTCAGGCGGCTTCGTCGTGGGGACCCTTCTCCTGCGGCACTCGCAGAGCGCCTCGGCGATGTTCGAGCACGGCGCCGAGGGCGTGGCCGCCCTGCTCGGCGCCGGAGCCTGCACCCTGGCTGCGTTCCGAGGCACGGGGCGCTACGAGCGCTGGATGTTCCTCGCGGCCTCGTGCGCCACCTGGGTGATCGGCGAGGCGGTGTGGTGCTTCTCCAACCTCGCCACGACCACGGCTGCGACGGGCGGGCTTACGTCGTCCTCGGACGGCTGGTTCGTCGCCTCCGTCCCGCTCGCGCTGATCGGGCTGCTCATGTTCCCGGTCCCGGAGAGGAGGCTCGTTGCGGGGATCCAGGGGGTGCTCGACGGCATACTCATCGCCGGGTCGCTCATCTACGCGAGCTGGGTGTCGGTGCTCGCACCGATCTACTCCTCCCACCTCGTCTCCTGGCACGTCTCGCTCGCGACCCACTTGCTGTCACCGGCCTACCCGTCCGGCGACATCCTCCTGGCCTCGTTCGCTCTCATCTTCGCCGCACGCGCGGGCAGCAGGATGCGAAGCGGCCTCGAGTGGGTGATGGTCGCGTTCGTGGTCTTCGCGCTGTCCGACATTGCGGTCGACCACCTCACGAGCGTCACCGGCTACAGCGGTGTCGCCGACCAAGTCCTGGGGGTGGGACGCTTCGGCGGCTTCCTGCTGATCGGCCTGGGGGCATTGTGGGTGCTGATCCCTCGTCAGGCGCGAGTCGTCGACAGCGAGCGGGTCACCCGCACGTCGTACCTAGCGCCCTACGCCCCGTTCGTGCTGGCGGGTGCGATCACCTTGGAGAGGATCCTGCACCACGAGTCGCTGGGACTGTTTACGTCCCTGTGGGGGCTCGCGTTGTTGATGGTGCTCTCTGCGCGGCAGATACTCGGGTTCTCCGACAACCTGAACCTCAACCACCACCTCGAGGCGAGGGTGAAGATGAGCGTCAGCGAGCTGAGAACGCGTGAAGCCCGCTTCTCGGCGTTGGTGCAGCACTCTTCCGATGTCGTGAGCGTGGTCGACGAGCGCGGCGTCGTGTCGTTCCAGAGCCAGTCGGTCGAGCGCGTGCTCGGATGGGACCCGGCAACCTCCGTGGGGTTGAGCCTGCCGTCGATGCTGCACCCCTCCGACCAGCCGCGCTGGTCTGCCGTCGTCGAGCGCGTCATGGTGAGCCCGAACAGCGAAGTGGTCACCGAGTGGAAGCTCCGCCACGCCGACGGCAGCTGGAAGTCGTTCCAGTCCGTGGTGACCAACTTGCTCCACGAGCCGAGCGTGCGTGGCCTGGTGCTGAACAGCCGGGACATCACCGATCAGAAGGCCCTGGAGGACCAGCTTCGCCACCAGGCCTTCCACGACCCGCTCACCGGGCTCGCAAATCGGGCCCTGTTCGCCGAGCACCTCGAGCACGCGGCAAGGCGAAGGATACGCAGCGGTACCGGGCTCGCCGTGCTCTTCATCGACGTCGACGACTTCAAGGCCGTGAACGACCTGCGCGGCCACGCCGTGGCGGACGAGTTGCTGCACAAGATCGCCCAGCGGCTCTCCGAGGTCCTGCGCGACGCCGACTTGATCGCCCGGCTCGGCGGTGACGAGTTCGCCGTTCTCCTCGAGACCGAGCCGGTCGACCCGCACCCGTTGGTCGTCGCCTCGAGGCTCATAGACGCCTTCTCGAAGCCTTTCGAGATCTCCTCGACGCAAGTGCACGCCCGGGTGAGCATCGGCGTCGCGATAGACGACTCGGGCGGCGAGAGCGCCCAGGATCTACTTCGCAACGCGGACCTCGCGATGTACGCCGCGAAGATCCGTGGCAAGGGCACCTACGAGGTCTACTCAACCGAGATGCACTCGGTCATCCTGAACCGCATGCGGACCGAGTCGGATCTGAGGCGGGCGCTCGAGAACGAGGAGCTGGTCGTCTACTACCAGCCGATCGTCGACGTGGCGTCGAAGCGGATCATCGACCTCGAAGCCCTGGTCCGCTGGAGGCATGGCGACGGCAGGCTCGTCCCGCCAGGGGACTTCATCGACGTCGCCGAGGCGTCGGGCCTCATCGTGCCGCTAGGGGCCTGGGTCCTCGAGCGCGCATGCCTGGACATGCAAAGGCTCTTCGGGCGGACGGAGCTGCAAGGCGAGCTCGGGCTGAGCGTCAACTTGTCGCCCAAGCAGCTCTCGGACCCGAACCTCCTCGTGACGGTGCGCGAGGCGCTCGAGAAGGGCGGCATGGATGCCGGCCGCCTCACTTTGGAGATCACCGAGAGCTCGATCATGCAGAACACGCCGCGGACCTGCGAGGTGCTCGCACAGCTCCGTGGGCTCGGGGTGAAGACGGCCATCGACGACTTCGGGACCGGCTACTCGTCTCTCGCGTCGCTTCGCGACATACCCCTCGACGTGCTCAAGATCGACCGGACGTTCGTGATCGACATCTCCCACAGCGAGGAGTCGGTGCGTCTCGCCAAGACGATCCTGCAGCTCGCTGAGGACTTCAACCTTCGCACCATCGCCGAGGGGATCGAGGAGCTGGACCAGCTCACGACGCTCGAGGACCTGGGTTGCGACTCGGTGCAGGGCTACTACCTGGGCAAGCCCATGACGGCCGAGGACATGGCCCGGACCCTGGACCGCGAGCTCCTCGCCGACGTCTCCGCCTGAAGCCAGGCCACCTGCCTGGAGCTAGGTCACCTGCTGGCGCACGGCGCGCCTGAGCGCCTTGCCGGCGAGCCCCGTCGGTAGCTCGTCGACGAATCGCACCGAGCTCGGGCACTTGTAGCGCGCCAGGCGTGAGGCGCACTGGTCGCGCACCTGCTGCTCGGTCACCGCGGCGCCCGGCTGCCTCACCACCACCGCCTCCACCGACTCGCCCGTCAGCGCGTCGGGCAGGCCCACCACCACCGCAGCCGACACTCCGGGAACCTCGGCGACCACCTTCTCGACCTCGCCGGGGTACACGTTGAAGCCGGAGACGATCACGAGATCCTTCTTGCGGTCGACCACGTAGAGGTCGCCGTCCGGACCGACGACCCCGACGTCACCGGTGCGCAGCCACCCGTCGGGTGTGAGGACCTCGGCCGTGGACGGCTCGTCGCCCCAGTAGCCCGCGAAGACGTTCGGGCCGCGGACCCATATCTCTCCCGGGTCGCCGTCGAGGACCTGCTCGCCGCCCTCGTCGACGATCCGCAGCTCGACGCCGGGAAGCGGGTGACCCACCGAGCCGGCACGGTTGCGTCCGGTGCCCAGGGAGGTTGACACCGCCGGCGACGCCTCGGTCAGCCCGTAGCCCTGCCAGACCGGCACCCCGAAGCGATGCTCGAAGCGCTCCGCCACCTCGGGCTCCAGGGCGGCTGCCCCTGCGATGGCGTGGCGGACCCCTGCGAGGGCCGAAGGCTCGACACCGGGCGCGTCCGCCCAGGCGGAGAACATCGCCGGCACTCCGAGCAGCGCCGTCACACCGAGGTCGCGCACGAGCTCGAGAGACTCGGCCGCGTCGAAGCGCTCCTCGAGCACCAGGGACGCCCCGGTTTCCAGCACGAGCCCCAGCGCGACGTTCAACCCGAAGACGTGAAAGAGCGGCACCGCCGCCAGCGCGACGTCGTCCGAGCCGACGATCCCGGGCACCGAGAGCATCTGGCGCAGGTTCGCGAGGAGATTGCCGTGGGTGAGCATGGCCGGCCTCGGGGCGCCGGCTGTGCCGGAGGTGAACAGCAGCACCGCCACGTCGTCGTCTGCCCTGTCCGCCACTTCGTACCGCTCGGGGTCGGCGTCCGTGCCGGTGGCTGCGACTGTTCCGGGTTCGGTGTCCGGGCCGGGTTCGCTGTCCGTGCCGGGTTCGCTGTCCGCGCCGGGGCCCTCGCTTGGCGAGCCGGCAAGAGCCTCGGGCACGACCACCCGGGTCCCGCCGGCCTGTTCGGCGAGCTCGCTCGCGGCCCCGGCCGCCGCTCCGCCGGCCAGGAGCAGACCGGCTCCGACGGCGCGCAGCTCACCCGCGAGCTCGGCGGCCGGGCTGTTCGGGTTGAGCGGGACCGCGACTCCTCCGCACGCGAGCACGCCCAGATAGGCGACCACGAAGTCGACGGACGTGCCGAACGCGATCGCCACGCGGTCTCCGGGGCCGACCCCCATCGCCGTGATCGAACGCGCCTGCGCCCCCGCTCGGGCGCGTAGCTGGCCCCACGTGTGCCAGGAACCTCCCTCGAACAGCGCCCTCGCGTCGGCGGGGTGCCGTTCGACGACAGCGCCCAGGTTCAACGGCCCGGTCCGCGCGCCGCTTGCCGGCCGGTCTCGTCCCCGCTCGAGCCTCCGCTGGACTCCGCTTCCGAGACTCTCACGACGTCGCCCGCCTCCACGCCGAGCACGGTAGCGGCCGACCGCAGCGGGCACACAAGGGCTAAGCGCCCGTTGGAGTCGGTGATGAGGCGAAGCGCGTCGGGTGCTGACCCGCCCCCGGTGAAGGAGCCGGCGCGCTCGGCCACCACCGAGGCACCTGCACTCACCACCACCAGTTCGCCTCGCAGCCCGCCCTCGTCTGCGTCGGCCGGCCGCGCGGCGAGCTGGACGTTGCCGAAACGGTCGATCCAGAGCACCTCTGCCTCGATCGCCCCGTCTCCCACCTCGAGCCGCGGCGGGGGGAGGCGGACGAGCGAGCCGGGGTCGATCGGCTTCCCGAGATCCTCGAGCGGCGTACCCGCACACAAGCGCGCGGCGGAGGGGGCGAAGAGGTCGCGACCGTCGAAGGTGGCGCCCGCAGCCCCGGACGGGGCAGGGCGATGCAGCTCGACCGCCTCGGTCGCACCGCCGAGGGCGTCGAGGGCGAAGCAGAGAAGCCCGTTGTCGGGACCCACCAGGGACGCCGGTCCGGCTCCCGACCTCGCCGACACGGCGAGCGCTCGCCGCTCGGTACCGACGCCCGGGTCGACCACGGCGACGACCACGCCGGGACCGAGGTGCGGGATCGCCCGCTCGAGGCTCAGCGCGCCGGCGCGCACGTCGAACTGCGGGACCTCGTGGGTGAGGTCGACGACCGGGCAGCCGGGCGCTTCACGCGCCAGTACCGCGCGCACGATGCCCGCGAACTCGTCCGCGTTGCCGAAGTCGGTGAGAAGGAAGACCGACCCGGGCAACTACCTGGCGGCGATGCTCAGGGGCTCAGCCGGCCTGGGTGTAGCGATCTGCCAGGTAGCGGTTGACGTCGTCCTCGAGCAAGCGGAACGACTTGCCGACGCGCACCGCCCTGAGCCCCCCCGAATTGATCAGCCTGTACACGGTCATGTTGGAGACCCTGAGCGTGTTGGCGACCTCGCGCACCGTCAGGTAGCGGGCGCTGATGATGTCATCTGCCAGTGGAATCACCCCCTCCGCCTGAGGCGACTGTACGCCAATGTGACGATTGTTGGAAAGGGGGTCTCGGCTGGATCCCCTCGCTCGCCCTGCCACCCTGGCCCCAGCTCCTGAGCCGCTGGACCTCAACTCCCCAGCTCACGGGAACGCTCGGCCGCCGCCGCCACCGCCGCCGAGAAGGCCCCCGCCACGTCGCGACCTGTGAGCGCCGCCAGCCCGGCTTCGGTGGTGCCGCCCGGCGAGGTCACGCGGGCCCTGAGCACCTCGGGGGTCTCGCCCGACTCGGCGAGAAGCCGGGCCGCCCCGGCGAAGGTCTGGATCACGAGCGCCCGGCTGACCTCCTCGGAGAGCCCCTCTGCGACCCCCGCCTCGATCATCGCCTCGACCACGTAGAACAGATAGCCGGGGCCCGATCCCGAGAGGCCGGTCACGACGTCGAGCTGCGGCTCGGGCACCCGCACCACCCGTCCGACCGCGCCGAGCACCTCCTCGGCCCACTCGACGTCGCGCTCGGTCGCCCTCGATCCCCCGGACACGGCTGACATGCCCGCGCCGACCAGGGCGGGGGTGTTGGGCATCGCCCGGACGACTGCTACCTGCGGCCCGAGCCACGACTCGAGACTGGTGAGCCTCACCCCTGCCATCACCGACAGGACCCGCTTCACGCCGCCGCGCCCGAGCGCGCTGCACGCAGCTTCCCCGTCGGCCGGCTTCACCGCCACCACTGCCCCATCGGCCGCGAGCGGCTCGGCGGCCGCCTCGACGTCCTCGACGACCTCTATGCCCTCGAGTTGCCGGGCAACGACCGAGCGCCTCGCCGCGTCGGCCTCGGCCACGGCGAGCCGACCCGGCTCCCACCCTGCGGCGAGCAACCCGCGCAACAGAGCAGTGCCCATGTTGCCCCCGCCCACCACGAGAAGCCTCGTCGCCACCGACGAAGGGTACCGCCCGGCCCCGCAAGCCCTGTCTGAGAAGGCGGGCACCGCTGGAGAAAGCGCGGCCCGAGGAACCCCGGGAGCCGCCCGCACTTCCCCGAGCGAGCGACGCCACCGGCCCCTCGGGCCACGCCGGCAGAACGCTACCTTTGCGCGGCGGTTCGCGCAGGAGCCCGTCGGCGGCTTGCGCCGGAGACACTGGCCGCTCGCGCCGTCGCCGCAGGCGGCGACAGACCGCACGCGCCGTCGCCCAAGGCGGCGACAAACGGCTCGGCGTCAGCTGCCGCGCTTGCGCCGGTAGAGGCCGGCGAAGCCGACGGTCATCGCGGTAGGAAACGTGGCGTCGACGTACGCGAGCGACGACCCGACCACGCGATCGAGCTCGTCCTCGTTCACTTCGCTCACGGGTATCTCGCCCACGAGGTAGACCGCGTCCTCAGGGCCGAGGGCGAAGCGCATCTGGCGGATCTCGGAGTTGCGGCGCAACAGGTACTCGAAGGTCTCACGCGCGTTGGTCTCCGGGGCGGGCATCAACTGAGCCTCGTGGCCGAGCGTGCGCTGGCGCATGGTGAGCCACACCGTCACGAAGTCCTTCTCCTCACCGCGCAGGCGCAGGTACCACCTGTCCTCGTGGACGTGGCGGTCGACAGCGACCAACGACCCGCCTTCGGCCAACCGCGCTCGCGCCCAGCCGTCGATCGTCCTCGCGCACGACGCCCGCTCGGCGTCGCTCGCTATGCGCGCCAGCGCCAAGTCGGCCTTCGGAGTCCGGTTAGAGTGGCCGGCCCCGAGAGGGGGCCGCTCACCGGCACGCCACGAGACGCTCGGCTGCGAGCTCCTCGTAGGTCGCGCGCAACAGCGACGCGGCGCTCGCCCAGGTGTAGCGCTGCGCCCTCGCCGCGGCGGCCTGAGACAGTCGCTCGGCCAGCCGCCGGTCGGCCAGGACCGCCGACACCGCCTTCGCGAACTGCGCCGGCGCCGGGTCCTCGACCAGAAGACCGGTGCGTCCGTGCTCGACCAGGGTGCTGAGCCCTCCGACCGCCGAGGCCACCACGGGTGTGCCGCAGGCCGCGGCCTCGAGCGCCACGAGGCCGAAGGACTCCGAGCGGCTCGGCACGATGCACACGTCGGCGGCGCGGTAGTGCGTCGAGAGCAGCTCGTGGGGCTGAGGATCGACGAAGCTCACGCGCTCGGACACGCCGAGCTTCCCGGCCAGCTCACCGATGAAGGCCATGTGCTCCTCGCCGTGGGGACCGCTCGGGCCTCCCACGATCACGAGCCGCGCCTCTGGGTGCTCCTCCATCCCCGCCAGCGCGTGCACGGCGACGTCTGCACCCTTCAAGGGCTGGATCCTCCCGACGAAGAGCAGCACCGGGACATTCCTCGGCAACCCCAGCGCCCTGCGGGCCTGGGAACGGTCGCCGGGGCCGAAGAATGCGTGGTCCACTCCAGGGGGAACGACCCGCAGGCGCGCGGGGTCGACCTCGTAGAGCTCGGCCAGCTGCTCGGCCTCGACCGTGCACGAGGCGAGCACGATCTCCGAGCACGCCATCACCGTCGCCTCGGCCTCCGCGCGCCTGTGCGGTTCGTCGAAGCGCATCTCCTCCGCGCTCAGCTCCGCCTTGACCCTGGCGAGGGTGTGGAACGTGGAGACGAGAGGAAGGTCGAGCTCGTGCTTGACCCGGTGCCCCGCCAGTCCCGAGAGCCAGTAATTCGCGTGCACCGCGTCGAACCGGCGGTCGCCTCCCCCGATGGTGACGTGTCCGCCGGCACCCGACCCGGTGTCCGATGCGACCGGCGAGGTCATGAGCGACAGGACGTTGTCGGTGAACTCCTCGACCACCTCGCCGAGCCGTTCCTTGGGCATCGGCGCCAGCTCCCCCGCCGGGACGTGGTGCAGGCGCAGACCCGGCTCCACCGTCACCGTGGCGGGCAGGTCCGCCGACCACGCGCGGGTGTAGACGTCACACTGCACGCCGGCCCGGGCGAGCGCAGTGGAGAGCTCACGGACGTAGACGTTCATCCCGCCGCCGTCCCCCGTGCCGGGCTGGGCCAGGGGCGACGTGTGCATGGACAGCACCGCGAGACGTCGCACCGCCGCAGCCTACCGGCGGCCCCGTCCTACCCGGCCCCGTCCTACGCGGCCCCGTGCTACGGCGCCGGTGCTGGCCCGTCGAGCGAGTTCTCGTGCCGGAACGAGAGGTAGATCCGGATCAGCGCCTGCTTCTGGTCCTCGTTGAGGGAAGGGTCGGAGAGGATGTCGCGCGAGAGGTCCGTCGTCTCGCCGGCAGGCTCGAGGATGCCCGCCTGCACGTAGAGGGTCTCGGCGGATATCCGCAGCGCCTTGGCGATCTGCTGGAGGATCTCTGCAGAAGGGCGCCGCAGGCCGCGCTCGATCTGGCTCAGGTAGGGGTTCGAGATCCCGGCGAGCTCGGAGAGCCGGCGCAGCGACAGGCGAGCCGTGTTGCGTTGCTCACGAATAAACGAGCCCAGGTCGCGCCAACGCTCCGGCAGCACCTTGGGCACCTTCAGCGCGTCGCGCCCGGGCACGGGACTCAGGTCAGCAGTCCCTCGACCGAGGCCTCTCCGGTCTTGTACCGGCTGACGATCTCGGCCTGGAGCTTGTCTATCCGCTCGTGGAGCGCGCGCCTCTGGTTGGAGCTTCGCGACTCGAGGGCGCTCAGCCGCGCGGCGAGCTCCAAGAGGTTCTCGCGGCTCATCGTGGGGAGCTCCGCGATGCGCTGCGCGTCGAGCACCTCGTCCACCTCGGCTCCCACCGCGGCGGCAAGGTCACCGTCCATGTCCGGGGACATCTGCGAAGGGAGCCGTCCCGGTCCGGGCGGGCGCTGCGGTCCGGCGGAGAAGATCTCGGGGAGCTGCTCGACGAGGGAGTCGAGTCCGGTGATGGCGTCGTCCTCGCCGTGGTCCAAGTAGGAGTGGACGATGTCGAGCCGACCCTGGACCATCCGGCGGAGGTAGGAGACCGCGGTCTCTGCCTCCTGGCACTCGGCGCGCATCTTGCGCACCTCCTCGAGCGTGTGGCCTTCGAGGCCTTCCAAGTAGCCGGGGCCGAGGAGGCGCTCCAGTTGGGAGTCCAGCGACGCCATGCAGGGATCGTACCGCGCTAGGTGGTGGCCGACCCCGGTTGTCAGCGAACCGGGCCCGCGCGTGCTGCGGGGGCGTAGCGCCTCACGACCCGGCCGAGCACGTCCCGATTGGGCACCGGGCCGAAGAAGCGGCTGTCGACGCTCGCCGGCGGGTTGTCGCCGCGCACCACGACCTCGCCGCGCCGCACAGCGCTCACGCGTTTCACGATCACACGCTCCTTGCTACGAGGATCCCGAAGAGCAACGACGTCCCCGGCCTTGAGCTGACCGGCGCGCGCCACGAGCAGGCGGTCGCCCGCCTCGAGGGTGGGCTCCATGCTCCTTCCCGCCACGACCACCCGGCGGGGCCGCAACAGGAACATCGCCCCCGTCACCGCCGCTGCCAGCGCAGCCACGACGAGCGCCGGCAAGGCAGGAGCCCTCGGTCGCAGGAGCGCCGGGATCACGCGGCGCCGGTGCTGGGTAGGGTTGGCACCGAACCGACCAGTGCTCCACAGGAGACGAAGGAGACCCCCACATGAGCATCCCGCACTCGAGCATCGTGGACCGACTGCTTCGCGCCCTCGATAGCGTCGTCGCGCCGTCGACCGTTCACGCCCACTGCGATCTCCCTTGCGGCGTCTACGACCCTGCCCAGGCCCGGATCGAGGCCGAGTCCGTGAAGGCGTGCATGGAGAAGTTCAACGGGTCGGACGACGGCGTGTTCAAGGAAAGGGCCGTCTTCATCAAGGAGCAGAGGGCAGAGCTCGTGAAGCATCACCTGTGGGTGCTGTGGACCGACTACTTCAAGCCCGAGCACCAGGACAAGTACCCCCAGCTCGGTGAGCTGTTCTGGAAGGCGACCAAGGCCGCCGGGGAGACCAAGAAGACCAACGACACGAAGGTCGCCCAGGGCCTCCTCGACCAGATCTCGGAGATCGACAGGATCTTCTGGGAGACCAAGAAGGGCTGATCCGCGCGGCACCGGTCGCTAGCGGCCTCAGGGTTCGTCTTCGCCGAGCCGGGCGAGCGCTCGTTCGACGTCGTCGAGCTCCTCCTCGATCGAGTCGAGGATGACTATGTCGGCGTCGGGAGACGAGGAGGAGACGGTGATGCGGTCCACCTCGGTGGTATCACCCGCCGGGGGCGACTCCTCGCTCGAGCCCGCCGGGCCGAGTTGTGCGCCGCCCGCGTGCGCGCCGGGCGGGGCGGCTTCCTCTAGCGGTCCAGGCTCGTCGGTCACCCATTGGAATCTACCTGGCTGGGCTACGTTGGCACGGTCTCGCCCGGAGATCCGAATCGGAGCTCACGGGCTTTTCGGACCCGGGGGCAGGTGAATGGCTTTCGAGCTATCGAAGGTGCTGGAGGAGCGCAAGGGCGAGAACTTCCGCCTCCACTCGAAGCACATCAGCCCTCAGCTCCCACGGGCGCTGCAGACGCTCGGCTTCGACCGCTTCTACGAGCGCGCCGAGGGGTGCTACCTCTATGACTCCGAGGGACGGCGGTACCTCGACTTCCTCTCCGGCTTCGGCGTGTTCGCCCTGGGGAGGGGCCATCCGACGGTCACGCGGGCCCTGCACGACGCCATCGAGGCCGACCTGCCCAACCTCGTCCAGATGGACTGTGCGCTTCTCCCGGGGGTGCTCGCGGAGAACCTGGTGTCGAGGTCGCACCCCGGGATCGAGCGAGTCTTCTTCACCAACTCCGGCGCCGAGGCGATAGAGAGCGCAATCAAGTTCGCCCGATGCGCGACCGGACGCGCCCGCATCGTGTACTGCGACCACGCCTTCCACGGGCTCACCACCGGTGCCCTCTCACTGAACGGCGGATCCGAGTTCCGCGAGGGCTTCGGCCCACTGCTGCCCGGATGCGACGAGGTCCCCTTCGGTGACATAGACGCGCTCGCCAGCAGGCTCGTGCGCGGCGACGTCGCCGCCTTCGTGGCCGAACCGATCCAGGGCAAAGGGGTCAACCTGGCGCCGGCCGAGTTCTGGGCCGAGGCACAGGAGCTGTGCCGTCGCCACAAGACGCTCTTCGTCGTCGACGAGGTGCAGGCCGGGATGGGGCGCAGCGGCAAGTTCTTCTGCCACGAGCACTGGGGGCTCGAGCCCGACATCATCACGGTCTCGAAGGCGCTCTCGGGCGGGTACGTGCCGGTGGGCGCCATGCTCTGCTCGGCCAAGGTCTCCGACAGCGTCTTCAGCTCCATGGACCGCGCTGTCGTGCACTCCTCCACCTTCAGCACCAACCAGCTCGCGATGGTGGCGGGCCTGGCGACCCTTCAGGCTCTCGACGAGGAGGACATAGTCGACCGCGCCCGCCGCAGCGGCGAGATGCTCGCCAAGGCCCTCGATCCCCTGGTGGAGCGCTACGAGTACCTGCACGAGGTGAGAGGGCTGGGGCTAATGGTCGGGCTCGCGTTCGGCGAGCCCACCTCGAGGGCGGCGCGCATGCGATGGAAGGCGATCGAGACGATGCGCTCGGCCCTGTTCTCGCAGCTCGTGGTCGTGCCGCTGTTCCACAGGCACCGCATCCTCACCCAGGTCGCAGCCGACAACATGAACGTGGTGAAGCTGCTCCCGCCTCTCGTCTGCGGCGAGGAGGAGATCGAGTACTTCGTGGACGCCCTCGACGACGTGCTCTCGGATGCCCAGAAAGGATCGGGCCTGTTCTTCGAGTTCGGCCGGACTCTCGCCAAGGGCTCCCTGCACCGCACGCTCTCCTGATGCTCGAGCGGGGGGACAGGGTGCTGGTCACCGGCGCCACCGGCTTCATCGGCTCGGCCCTCTGCAGAGTCCTCGTGGGCGACGGCCTCCACGTGGTGGCGCTCGTGGAGCCGGGTGTCGACAGTGCCAACTTGGAGGGCCTCGAGGTCGAGGCGCTCGGGGGCGACGTACGCGACGCGACGTGCGTGCAGAAGGCGATCGCCGGGTGCCGCGCGGTGTTCCACGTTGCCGCCCTGTACAGGTTCTGGGCGCGCGACCCCTCCGACTTCTACGCCGTCAACGTTGGCGGTACCAGAAACGTCCTCGAGGCGGCGAAAGCGGCGGGTACCGAGCGCCTCGTATACACGAGCACCGTCGGCACCCTCGGGCTGCACTCCTCGAACGACCCGGCGGGTGACAGGTCCGCCGACGAGACCTCCTACCCCGAGATCGCCCACCTCTTCGGCTCCTACAAGCGCTCGAAGTACGTCGCCGAGCACGAGGTGCTCCGTGCCGCCGCGCAGGGCCTGCCGGTGTCCCTCGTGCTCCCGACCTTCCCGCTCGGCCCTCGCGACCGCGCACCCACACCCACGGGGCGGCTCGTGCTCGACTTCCTCCGCGGGCGCATCCCGGGGTACGTCGACACCGTGCTCAACGTCGTGCACGTGGACGACGTGGCACGCGGCCATGTGCTCGCAGCCGAGCGCGGGGCGATCGGCCGCAGCTACATCTTGGGGGGCGAGAACCTCACCCTCAAGCAGCTGCTGTCGCAGCTCGCAGCCGTGACCGGGCTGCGCGAGCCCAACTTGCGCGTGCCGAGGTCCTTGTCGCTGGCCGCCGCATGGGTCTCGGAGACCGTCGAAGGACGCATGATGCGCCGACACCCGGCGGTCCCTCTCGAGGCGGCGCGCATGTCGACCACGCGCATGGCCTTCGACGACTCGAGGGCGCGCGACGAGATCGGCTACGCCCCTCGCCCCGCAGTCGAGGCGATCGAGGAGTCGGCGCGCTGGTTCGTGGAGAACGGGTATGTGAGCTCGCGCAGGCGTGCCAAGATCATGATGCGGGCCGTTCCCCGCCAGTGAGCCGCCCTGCGCCAACGCGGGGCATCCTGAAACGTGGTTTGGTGAACCGTACGGTTACGCTCGAGCTTCGGGGCCGCGGGCCGCTAGCTCATCGGGTAGAGCAGGGGACTTTTAATCCCAAGGTGCCGGGTTCGAGCCCCGGGCGGCCCACACGTCAGGTGTGATGGTTCGGCTGACCTCCGACGTTTCGTGGTCGGCTAACGCCCGACACGTGTTCGGCTGACGCCCGACACGTGTTCGGTTGATGTCCGACACCTTGCCCCACCAACCTTCGCTCACCGGCGAGGGGAGGTGGCTCGATGCTCAAGGAGCTGAGCAAGGTGGAACAGCGCTACAACGCC
>DATKIB010000175.1:0-15137 GCA_035509915.1 Acidimicrobiales bacterium
CGTCGACCCTAGAAACCCGCCGCTGGTCACGGCGGTGTGGACATCGTTCCCATACAAAGCACCTGGGGCCGCGATTACCACACCGCCGGGCCCTTCGCCGGTGGAGTGCGGCGTGGGGTATTCAACCGATGGCGGCAGGACCTGGGACGTGAGCGCATTGCCGTACCAGCGGGTCGGCCTTCCAGTCAACCCCGGGGGATGCGCTGACCCAACGCTCGCCGATGCCCCGGACGGAACGCTCTACTCGGTGTTCGATGGAGGCTCGGTGATCCCGGGAGTCGGAACCTCTTATCCCACCTTGGCAAGTCTGGACACGGTCAGTGCCTCCCGAGACCAGGGGCGCACTTGGAGCCAGCCAAAGACCGTTTGGTCAGTCGAGTACCGCGCCGACAACACGGTCGAGAGCCGAGATCCGGACGCCGAGTTCGATAGACCCTGGCTGGTCATCGACCCCGTTACCCGCACCCTGTATGCGAGCTTTTCGGATGACGCCCTCGTCCAGCGCGTAGTTCTCGCCTCACATGATGACGGTGTGACCTGGGGCCCCGCGTACCCGCTCGACCCGGACTTCCAGTCGATCTGGGGCGATACGATCTCGGCGGCATTCGGCGTCGTGGCCGCGGCGTACACCGTCGACCCCAACTCGCTGGAATACAAGGCATCGCATCCGCCCGAGGTGACATGCAATCAGGCCTGCGCCGTGTTCGAGACGAGCACCTCCGACGGCAAGACCTGGTCGCGCACAGTGATGCCGGTCGACAACCCCCCCGTCGGATCAACACCCACGACACTCGGCCTCGAAGTCGCCGCCGACCCGTCGACAAAAGGGCGCTTCGCCGTGGTGGTACCGCAATCGTCGGACCTCCAGGTGTGGGTCACTTCCGACACTGGCGCGACATGGAAGCTTGCGCTCACGGCCAACGTCCCCGGTGGTGACACGTTGCTCCACACGTGGGTTGGGTTTGGGTCAACCAGCGCTCTAGGCGTCGTCTGGCGAATAGAGCACGCTGACAAATCCTACGACGTCTACGCCGACGTCTCCCCCGACGGTGGCACCACGTTCGGGCCGCAGGTCGAACTCACGCCGAGCACCGCTCCCCCTGACGTCGCCTCGGGAGCTCCGGGGGACGACTGCGCTTGCAACCTCTACCTCGACGGCAAGTACCTCTACACATCATGGGGCGATTCCCGCACTGGGCAACGACAGCTCTGGTTTGCCCGCTACGACTGGGCCGGCCAATCAGCTCCGTCGTCTGCGGTGGCGGGTTCCTCTATCGGGCGGGTCAGGCGGTAATCCCGAGCCGGTCGCAGGTGTCGGCCACCTCGTCGAAGATCGACGTGGGGACGATGAACGGCTCGGTTGCCGATACCTCCGTGAGATGAGCCTCGATGTCGTCCGCGGTGGGTTTGGACACTGCGTCGGCTACCCACCCCGAGCCAAGGCCCACGAAGACCCGAGAGAAGCGGCCGGCGCAAGCCGAGTAATTGTGGTGAGTGAACTGGCACGCTCGGCTGGCCAGGAAGATCACCATCGGGACCACCAGCTCCGGGTCGATCGCCCGCATGAAACCTGACGCCTCGCGCAACGCCTCGGCTTCCTCCTCCCCGAGCGTCGAAGTGACCATTCGCGAGTAGCCGAAGGGAAGGACCGTGTTCGCCAGGATGCCGTGTGGGTCTCCCTCGATGGCAATCACGTTGGTCAACCCGACCGTGCCCGCTTTGGCGGCTGCGTAATGCGCACTGTTGGGCTGACCGAAAAGTCCTGCGGACGAGGCAATGAAGACGAAACGCCCATAGCCCTGCGATTTCATCGCCCGGAACGCGGGCTGGCTCAGATAGAACGCACCGTCGAGGTGCACCCGGAGCATCTGTCGCCATTCCTCGGGCGATAGGTCCTCGAAACTCGGGGTGCGGAAGATACCGGCGTTGGAAACCACGGCGTCGATCCGTCCGAAGTGATCCAATGCGCAGGCGACGATCGCCTCGCCGCCCTCGGGCGTCTCCACGGAGTCGTGGGACGCCACGGCGACGCCGCCGTCGCTCTGAATCTCCGCAACGACGTGATCGGCCACCGACGGGTCGGCCCCGGCACCATCGACCGATCCCCCAAGGTCATTCACGACCACCTGAGCACCACGCCGAGCGAACTCCATGGCATACAAGCGGCCAAGCCCTCGGCCCGCGCCCGTGACGATCACCGTCTGCTCGTTGAAATCGATCATGGCATCTCCCAGGACAGAACCGAATACTTAGGCCGACGTCAGCGGCGTGACCAGAACGCGGCCCTCGGTGCCTGTCGTCCGTACCAGGTCGAACGCCTCGTCGAGTCGGCCGAGCTCGACTACCGGTCCGATGACCGTCGAGGGGTCAATGACACCTGAGGAGAACGCGTCGATCACCGTGCGGAACTCACTAGGTCGGTAGCACACAGAGAACCGGAATGTGAGCTCCTTGAGAAGCGCCGCCACCGGTTCGACGGGGATCGGCCGGTCGCACGCGCCGGCCACGACCACACGCCCACGCGCACGGACGGAGGCGGGGGCGGCGGCCACCAACTCGGGATGGCCTACGCACTCGATGGCGGCGTCATAGCCCTCACGCAGGGCGTCATCCAGCGAGGCGAGCACATCGTGTGCCCCGGTGGCCCGGGCCGCCTCCCGCCGTCCAGCGTCCGGGTCGACTGCAGTCACCCGTCCGGCGCCTCGTGCCCTGGCCCATGCCACTGTCGTGAGCCCGACACCTCCAGCGCCAATGACCAAGACCTCGTCGCCCGGCGCGATCTCTGCGGCATTGACTGCGTGCAGCCCGACAGCAAATGGCTCGACCAGCGCGGCGTGAAGTGGGGGAATCTCGTGAGGGACCGGGAACGCGTGCCGGGCCGGCACGACGGCGAACTCCGCGAAGCCCCCACCGTCACTGCCCATCCCGATGAAACGCACGGACGAGCAGTGAGCCACATCGCCAGCGGCGCACCGGACACAGGTGCCGCAGGAGATCACCGGCAGAGCGGCGGCGAGATCCCCTTCGCGCCAGCCTTGCGCAGCGGCGTCAGCGCCGACAGCCACCACCTCGCCCCCAAGCTCGTGCCCCATCACAGTGCCAGCAGGCATGAAGGGGCGTGCCTTCAGGTCGGACCCGCAGACCCCACAGGCAGCGACCCGCACCACTACCTCGTCGATGCGCGGTGCTGGGTCGGGAAGCTCTGTGACCTCGAAACCCCCCGTATCGGTGGTGATGGCAGCCTGCATTCAGACGCCCTCGAGATCGATATCGAAGGTCGAGAGGTAATCCTCGTAGAGCGGTTCGAGGTCGGCCACGGTGACCCCATAGACGTCAAGCGAGTAGGGCCGCATTCCGAAGCGATCCTGGGGGTTGGCCTCCAACCAACGGCCCATCGCTGTCTCCACAGAGGGCGTCAGATCGTCGCCTGCCCACTGGTAGAGATGGCGCATCTGGCCAATGGGGTCGCGCATGAGCTCGGCGTAGTGGAGGTCGAAGAACCGGTCCTCTCCGATCCGCCGGCGTGCTGCCAAGGCACGGTCGACGTGCGCTCGCGCTTGCTCGAGCACAGTCGGGACGAAGGTCGCCAGGTCCGGATTGGGCACGATCATGCTCCGGGCCAGGTGGTTCATGCTGAGCAGCGATCCGGTGACCCTGTAGGGGTCGCGGTGTGCCCACACGATGCGAACGTCAGGGAACGTGGCGAGCAAAGCCTCGATGTGCACGGCGTGCGAAGGCATCTTGAGCGCCCAGGCTCCCGGCGCACATGACTGGAGCACTTGGAGGACGGTGCGCTCGTACTCGTATGCGCTCGTCATATCGACCGAGAGCAGCCAGTCAGAGTAGGCCGGCGTCGGCATGAACGCTTCCCAGAGGAAGGCCTTGAAGTCCTGGTTCTGGACGAACGTGCACTCCGTTGGACCATCGGCCTCCTCCCAGTGGGGAATGGGCGTCTGCGCCGCCTCGAGTGCCGCTGCGAAGTCGTCGAGCACTGCCTTCTTCTGGATACACCGGGGATCGGTGTGCAAGGTCTCGGTCGTCGCCGGTGGGACCGTGTCCCCTGCTTCCCAGTTGAGCAGCGAGCGACGGTTCGGATCTTGGTCGAGGAGATAGCTAGCGACTGTCGTGCCTGTGCGTGGCAATCCGAGAATGACAAGTGGACGCTCGATCGCCTGTTCGGTTACCGCCGGTTGCCGCTTCACGTAGTCGACGACACGAAGCCGGTTCCAGAGGGCGTCGACGAACTGCCGAAAGAGGTCGTCTCGTCCGGTCGCGATGACCTCGGGCGAAGACTCGAGCGTGTCAACGAGGATCGAGAGTCCTTCGCGCCATGAGTCCGCCCCGAGGTCGTCGAGCTCAGCCCGCCGGCAGGCCTTCATCGCTAACTCGTCAACGGTCGCCACTGCCTGCGAGGTGTTTGACCGAGGCATGGAACAAACGTTAGTCTCGCCCGGACCACAGGTGCTTGGGAGGGGCGGGTGGCGGAGTCGCTGGACGCGCTGATCAGGCAGGGTGAGGGCACTCAGGATGCCGTCGACCTCGGCGATGGCGTGTTCATGTCGAGGGGGATCGCCAACACCTACCTGGTGACCGGTGACGGCGGCGACCTCCTCATCAATACGGGCCTCGACTTCGAGGTGCCCGCGATCAAGGCACGGTTCGGGCGCGTCAGCCCCCGCCCGTTGCGGGCGATCGTCTTCACTCAAGGCCACCCCGATCACGTCGGGGGCTGGTCGCAGTTCGACGCTCCCGGAGTGGAGACCATCGCGCAAGCCAACCATTCGGATGTGCGCGAGTACTGGCGCCGGCTCCACCCTTTCTACGTCCGACGCATCCTAAAGCTCTGGGGTCGCTTTACATCCGACATCGACACCTCGACACTGCCACCTGAACCCGTACTGACCACCTCGTTCATCGATAGCCACACGATGCAACTTGGCGATCGCCGTATTGAGCTCTACTCGACCCCAGGTGGCGAGACGACCGATGCGCTCGCGCTGTGGTTGTCTGAGGAGCGCATCGTCTTCATAGGAAACCTCCTGGGCCCGATGTTCGGCCACGTCCCGAACCTCTACACCATCCGAGGCGACAAGATCCGCAGCGCGATCACATTCATCCACTCCGTCGAGCGAATCATCGCTCTCGAACCGCAGACGCTGGTCAACGGACACGACGTGTTCAGGGGCCCGGAGATCCTCGAGACGTTGACGAAGATCCGCGACGCGACGGTCCTTCTTCGCGACCGGACTATCGACGCCATGAACGACGGTGCTGACCTGTGGACGGTGATGGATCGTGTATCGCTGCCATCTGAGCTGGCCCTTCCTCAGCTCCATGGCAAGGTGCCGTGGATCGTGCGTGCCATCTGGGAAGAGCACACCGGATGGTTCCGATACGAGTCGACGACCGAGCTCTACGACGTACCTCCCGCTGCCATATGGCCTGATCTCGTGGAACTTGCCGGTGGCAACGACGCGCTCACCGAACGCGCCCGAGATCACGTCGAGGCCAAGCGTCCCCTACATGCCCTCCATTTCATCGACATTGTGTTAAGGCACACACCCGCAAACGCTGCAGCCCGGGCCCTGAAGCGCGCCGCTCTAGAGCAGCTTCTGGAAATCAGCCGCCGTGAGAACTTCAGCGAAGTGCAGTGGCTGGAGTCCGAGATTCTCGACACCGACGCCAGCCTGGGCTGATGTGCTAAAGGCACTCCAAACCAGAGGAGGCTCGCATGAACCCTGAGGACTTGTACCACACAGGCATCGTCGTTGAGGACTTTGACGCCGCGATGCGGTGGTTCACAGACGTGGCTGGGTACCGCTGGTGCGATGAGCTGGCCGTCGAGCAAGAGGTCTGGACTCCCGAGGGTGAGCGAAAGGTCCCGATCCACTTCGCTTACTCGATGAGCGAACCACGTCTCGAGGTCGTAGAAGCAGTGCCGGACACCGTGTGGGCGCCGTCAGGTTCTGGAGCCCACCATCTCGGCTTTTGGTCCGACGACGTAGACAGCGATATAGAGAAGTTGGTCCGGAACGGAATACATGTCGAGGTCAAGGCACCGATGCCCGACGGCTCGTCCCTCTGGGCGTACTGCCATGGACCCGGTGCGCCGCGCCTCGAACTGGTCAGCCGGTCGCTGGAACCAATGATGGCGGACTGGTTCGCTACGGGGCGAAGTCCGCTCGGCTGAGCAGGACTTCTGACCGCGGCTCCGCGCAAACGCTCGATACTTCCGGCTTCCGGTCCCCCGGCTGGGCGCACGTCCGAGGACATGCTTACCGGTGCCGCTCGAATGAGTTGAGTGAGTGCCCCCGGCAGGAGTCGAACCCGCAACCTGGTGGGTGTGTCAGGCCCTCGGACGTCAGCCAGGACGAATGCGCCTACTCGCCTTCTGACCTGGGACGACGGTTCACTCCCCGGTAGCCGCCGGCCCGCAGTCTTGACCCGTTTTCCGCGCACGATCGCGCACGATCGCGCACGGCGGCGGTGCGCGACCGCTGGCCTTGCGTTGGTCGCCTTAACTGTCCCAACTTGCGGATTGATGACCCAGGCAATCCCACATAGCCACCAATGTCTGCTAAAACCTCAACCGAGGTTGCGATTGTGCGACCCGGTACTAGGGAGGAAATGCCGCCATCAGGCGGCAGCCGGCTCAAGCGAAACAGGCCGCATTGCGGCATGCAGTTTCAGAGCCGTGCGTGAGGCGATGCCATCACGCCCAAGTACCGAGGTGGAATGATGCAGCACGAATCGCAGGCGAGCCGTAGGAGCAGGGTTGTCTCTTCCACCCGCCGCTCTCCGCTCAGCGTACCGGACGCGGCCGATTACGCCGGTCTCAGCCTCCGGCATCTTCGTCGCTTGATTCAAGAGAGGCGCGTCGCTCACTACAAGGTGGGTGGACGGATCGTTATTTCTCCCGACGATCTCGATTCCCTTCTTGAGCAATGCCGTCGCGAGGCCCTTCGATGACTTATTCAGCTCCCGCCGGGGATGGTGGTAACCAGCAGGAATCTCGATCACAAAGAGCTGGCGCGGTTCGCCTCGTCGATGTTGCACCTGAGAGCGTCGAATGGCTTTGGCCGGGACGTGTCCCACGAGGGAAGCTCACAGTCGTTGAAGGTGATCCCAAGACTGGCAAGTCGACAGTGCTCCTCGACCTTGCCGCCAGAGTGTCGACGGGCTCAGAGATGCCCGATGGATTTCGGTTAGATCATCGCGAATCAGTGATTTTGCTTTCAGCAGAGGATGGATTGGCCGATACGATCCGTCCACGCCTTGATGCCGCAGGTGGCGATCCTGCTCACGTCGTCGCTTGGGAGTCGGTTCCAGAGTTCAGTGACGGAGAGTTGATCGGGCTTCGCCCACCCTCGATCCCACGAGACTGCATGCTCCTCGAGGACATGATCTGCGAGAACAAAGCGACTCTCGTGGTTATCGACGTGTTGAATGCGTACCTTGGTCACCAGGTGGACGGGCACCGTGATCAAGACGTTCGTCATGCATTGATGCCACTGGCCAAAGTAGCGGAACGAACCACAGCCGCGATCGTTGTTGTCCGTCACCTGAACAAGAGCGGAGTCAATAACCCCCTCTACCGCGGTGGCGGCAGCATCGGGATCACGGGCGCCGCGCGCAGCATTCTCCTGACCGCACCCGATCCCGACGACAACAGTAGGGCGAGACACGTTCTTGCCACGACGGCATGCAACCTTGCCCCGCCGTCGCCAGCGCTGGCATATCGCCTAGTCCCGTCGCCGGGAAATGGGACGGTCGCCTGCGTCGAATGGGAAGGTCGCTCAGCTCATACCAGTCGCAGCCTCTTGGCTTCGACCGATCATGAAGGCGCTAGTCAGGTGGCAGAGCTGGCGGACGCCATGAACGCTCTCGTGGGCGAGGAGCCGGTACCCATCAGAGTCGTTCGCGAGGAACTGCGCCGGCAGGGCTACGGCGTCTCCATCCGCCAGTTGGCGCGAGCACGAGACAGGGCGGGGCTTCACCACACACCACCCTCGGGTTTCGGTGGCGAGAGGTGCTATTTCCGACCGGGGGTCAGTCCTGACAACGCCGACGGTGTCAGGGCTGGCAGGACTGGCACTAGCTGCGACAACACGGATCTGTCGCTCACTCCTGACACGCTCCGGGGTCTGTCAGGACTACAGGTTGGAATGAGCGAGGACAAGGCAGTCGCGAAGCTGAAGCTTGCTTTTCCCGGTGCGACGCGTGAGTACCATCTCCCGATGTCGTCCGAAACAGGTATCGGGGCCTGAATCCGTCTGTGCATTCATAGGGGATCGCGATGTCTAGCCGCGGATCGTTGGGCCCGACCCTCCTCACCCGCCAACGGGCTATCGACCTCCTCGACATGCTGCGGTCAGGGATGCCCGTCAACTGGGCTTGCGACACGCTCCACGTGCCGCGTATGGACTACGAGCGCTGGTGCCGAGTAGCTGCGGCCACAGAGGCCAAGAGCCCTGCCGCTCGTAGCTATTACGAGCGGCGCTGCCTGACGTTTTGGAAAGCTGTCAAGGCGGCGATAACGGAGGGGAACGACCGAGCCCGTAAAGTCGTGGCAGGCAGTGCCGGGTACGGAGAGATCGACTCTGCGACAGGGCAGCCAATGGGTCTTCCCGTGCGCATTCGGACAACGACGCGTGTCGTCGGCGGCCAGCTGAAGGGTGGTCAGGTCGTTGGCGGTCGGATCACCGAACACTTCATCGTGCGCGAGACCCAGTCGCCCGACTGGCGAGCGGCACTTGAGCTGCTCAAGCGCAGGGCGCCCCAGGAGTTCGGCGACCGTATGGAGCACACGGTCTACGACCGCAACCTCGAAGCGGAGGCGAACGGCAGCCGCCTGTTGGAAGCCTTCGAGCGCACGCTCGACTCTGTACCGTTGTCCGAGAAGCAGCGCGAGATGCTGACGCAGGGCATGGCACGCGAGCTGCGCAAGGCGCTGGCCCTGCCGTCCATCGAACCGACCGAACCACCAGAGCAGCAGGCAACCGAATGAGCCCGCCGCCGCGCCAGCACGAGGAGGCAACCCGGTGTGCTCAATGCGGAGGCCCGGCCGAGGTGCTCCTGACCGAGCGCCCAGACCTCTGGCTTTGTCAGGCCTGCGCCGACCTGCTCGGAGGGGGCGCCCTCGAAGACGTCGAGCCGTAAATATTTCGTCAGAAATATTTACATCCCAGCTCACTGGGCATATGATTGAGGTGTGCGGTTGGTTGCCTACCTCCGGGTCAGCAGTGAGACTCAGCTCGACGGCTTCGGGCTCGACTCCCAGGAACAGGCCGTCCGGTCGTGGGTCAAGGTCAACGGTCACCGGATCGTTCACACCTGTCGCGACGAAGGAGTCTCAGGAACCTTCGACGCCGCAGACCGACCTGGCCTTGCGTCCGCCCTTGACGCTCTTGCTGGCGGCACCGCAGACGGCCTTGTGGTGGCACGGCTCGACCGGTTGGCAAGGTCTCTGGCGGTCCAAGAGGCGGCCCTGGCAGCCGCCTGGCGCCTTGGAGCGGCCGTGTTCGCCGTTGATGGCGGCGAGGTCCGCGAAGACGATCCGGACGACCCCATGAGAACCGCCATGCGGCAAATGCGTGGCGTGTTCGCTCAACTCGACCGTGGACAGGTCGTCAAGCGTCTGCGGGACGGTCGTCGGTCCAAGGCCGCGTCCGGTCGTAAGGCGGTAGGCGCGTACGCGTATGGCTACAAGGGCCACGGCGCCGGACGAGAGAGGGACGCTGTGCCCGACAATGCCGAGCAGGCTGGAGTGCGCCGAATCAATGAGTTGCGCCGAGAGGGCGCTAGCTACCGTGCCATCGCTTCGACACTGGACGCCGAAGGCCACCCGCCGCGCCGCGCCAAAGCTTGGTCACCGATGGCGGTTCGCAATGTCGCCATTCGAGAAAACGTCAGCTGAGACGGTAGTGGGTCAGTTTGACTCTGCCTAGTAGATCCTCCGCCACCGCTTGAACGCCTTCACGTCCGCTGGGCTCAGAATGAACCATTCGCTCTTGGTCTGCCGATCAGAGAACCGTTTCTTCCAGTAGCTCTCCACCCCGAAAGGATCGTCAGTCTCTATGGTGTGGACCAAGACCTCCTTGGCGGGAAGCGTGAGGCGAATTTCCCCCTGGCGCCGGAGGATGTCCTTAGTGGCCCCGACCTTGTGCCACTTGTCCATTCGGATGAGGTACACGTATCCAACGCTTGGGTCTGCTGAACGCTTTGCTCCCCCTGGTGGCGGGGACACTCCCGTAAGATGCGGAGCACACATGTCGTACACGCTCGAAAACTCCGCATGGGTGGAGGCAAAATCGGAAAGGCGCTCCAACAGACGATTTCGCCCTCCGAACCGACGGCTGAACACATCCTCACCAGGGAACTCTGGGTCTGATCGCTTTTTGAGTCTCAGTTCAGCTTGGTTCGGAAGGTGACCGATACTTACTGCAAGTTCGGATACCCGTCGCAGAACATCCTCGTCCGAGTAGATCTCCGTCCGCATTTTGTTCGGCGTAAGCCCGGCCTCCGTAACGGCATCATTCCAGCGAGCCCAATAGATGCCCTTCCAATATCGCTCAGAAATGCCGGTCTCCCTGGCGAATTGACGACTCCCCACCGGGCGTCCGCCATTCTCGGAAGCACATCGCTTAATCTCGGCGAGGATCTCGCTCTTTGAGATCATGGAACCAAGCGTACCGCTGGCAATATCGAGATTGTCGATGCAAACCAATTAGTCGAGCAGCCCGGCAATCTCCCACGTCTGACCAGACGTGATCGGCCTCTCCCGCTGCGATTGCCGGTGTCGTGGGCTTCCCGTACCGCTTGGTGAGCGTCTAGACGGAGGGTTACGAAGCGCCGGTAGTGGCTGTGGTTGCTTCCACGCACTCGGCCGGCGTCACATCAAGGTCTCTCAGCACGTTCTGGGGCACAAGCGAGCAATTCAGGACCGAACCTGCGTCCACAATCGTCCAAACACCGCGGACAAGACGAGCGATTCCGCCTTCGCCCTGGACGTCTGACTCGAAGCCCGGCGCCCCGCTGATCGAGAAGACTGCCCAGGATGGGTCGCGCGGATCGCGGTATGCGGCAAACGCCAGTTCATTCAACGGATAGTCAGCGTTGTTCTGAGGATTACTAAGGTATGCGTCGAGCGCCTGGCTTAGGGCAGCTGGAGGCATCGGCCACGCGGTCACCGGAGGAACAGTCGAGGTCGGCAGAATCGGCTGAGTTGATCGTTTTAGTGACCCCTTCGGAGTGCTCGCGATGAGAATGGCTATGCCGACAATGGCAATCACCACGATCCCTGCAAGTGCTCCGACTATCCAGGTTCTCATGTGCGCGTCCGAGCCACGGAGATCAAACGTCAATGCGCCGCGGTTGCGATTTGCTCGAGTAGCTGGTTTGTGCGTTCTTGAAGCTCGTTCGCGCGCCTCTGCTCTGCGAGGAGTTCCTCGATGACCTTCGTCTGCCTGATGATGACGTTGTTGCTGCTCTGGTTTCCTAAACCCATGACTCTCCCGCTTTCTGTTGCTTTAGGCCCCCGTCGATATTCGATCGGTGAGCCTTCAATCGGTTGAGCGTTGAACCCTGATACTTGGTTCGCACGAACCTGTGAGAATCTTGACCGCTACGGATGGCGTCGGCCATCAATTCTGTGGCCTCCGCCAAGCCGGTAACCCGCTGCGACGAGGAGCACCGGGATGAGCAGCCACGGCCACAGAACCGCTGCGATAGCCACCAATGCTGGCACGTCCCCAAACATGCGCGTCACCAACGCAGCGACGACGACAATCACCACAAGGTAAACCAGAGCTCCAAGTCCTATCTCCAGCGCGAGCCGGCCCGTTGAGACGGCCATTATGGAAATGTGCCAGTAGTCCATTCGGCCTGTCGCCTCCTTTCGCCAACTGACGACGGTCCAGCCAAGGAGAATCTCGCTGGTCGTTCAGGCTTACCCTAACTTGGGCTAACCCGTCTTGGAATAGGCAACTGTCGGGGTGGCCAAGACGATCCATTCCGACGCATATCGAGCCCTGCTCGAACAGGTCAGGGACCTTAGAGAAGCGGCTGGTATCTCGCAGACCGAGCTGGCAAAACGTTTGGGTCGTCAGCAGACGTGGGTGTCCAAAGTAGAAATCGGTGAGCGTCGGCTCGACCTTGACGAGCTGCGCCAACTCTGTGCCGCCCTTGGCGCTGACCTCCTCGAAGTTGTGTCCGCCTGGTTGGCGGCACTGCCCCGAAGACGGCGACGAAGTAGTGCCGCATCGGGCGACCTTCGGTAATTTCCCGGTTTGTGTCCGCCGGCCGAGTACCCAAGCACAGGGCAAAGGGAATCTTCGCCCGTCCCGTCATCGCTTGCAGGGGACCGTGGGATTCGTGAAACGGACTCAGGACGAAGCCGATGGTTTCTGACGAATTCGCCCGAAGGCTCCGGCACCACACGTTGAACGCGATAGCCGGACGGCGCCGATCGGGCGTTGATCGGGGCTGGGCGTGCGAGGCTTTGCTCCGTGGCTACCAACTGGGTGGACGTCGGAGCTCAACTAGCGGTGGCATGCGGGACCCTCACCCTGGCCGGGGTTACCGCATGGATGGCACGGCGTACGCACGAAGTCGCCAAGAAAACGAGCGATCTCGTGGAATCTTCGCTCAGAGAGGCGAAAGCGACTGAGACCCTTGCAGCTGAGGCGAGGACTGATCGCCAGCTCGCCTGGCGACCTCAGCTCGAACTCGCGTTCTTTTCGCAGGCGATCGACAAGTTCCAGTTTCAGGTTCGCAATACGGGCGGAGGTCCGGCCCTCCAGGTGGTCTGCGTGGCGCGCCAATCAGACAACGTCAATACGTGGTCCATCGTTCGGGCTGGGGACATACGTCCCAACGATCCTGTGAAGCAGGTCGGTGGCGGTGCTTGGAAGGACGGCGGGAACCATAACTCGCTCTTTGAAGAGATGCCCGGCGCTCAGGAAGGCGACATTGTGACGGTGGTCTTGTTGTGCAGTGACGTGTTGGGGCGCAGATCTCGCTTCGGATACGCAATCACCGACAAGGCAGGAGGCTCCTTCTCAAAGCCCCTTCCCGCCGAGGTGTCAGTCCTGGATGAAGATCACCCACAGCACACTGGTTGGGCCGCTGATCCCCTTGTCTGGGGGTAGTGGCGGCGCCGTCAACCAATACCACACCCGGCCCGTAAGGTTCCGAGAGAGTGGGGCCAGCGCGACCCCCAGCTGCCTCTGGTTGGTCGCACGGGCACTGAGCGTGGAGGCAGACACGATGGCTGGTCGTAGCACCTTTGGAAATGCTCGCAAGCTCCCATCTGGGCGCTACCAGGCGTCCTATTGGTATCAAGGCAAGCGCTATATCGCCCCGAACACGTTCGAGTCGAAGGCTGACGCCTACGCATGGGTAGCGAATGAACGCACCGCAATCGGCCGAGGCGCGTGGGTCGACCCTGAAGCCGGCAAGGTGAAGTTCAGCACGTTCGCCGAGCAGTGGCTCGCCAACCGTCCCGACCTCCGTCCCCGCTCCGAGCGGCTGTACCGCTCGTTGCTGGACGTACACCTGATCCCGAATTTTGGCGAAACTCCAATCGCAAAAGTAACGCCATCGTCTGTCAGCACATGGCAGGCGGTGCTCGTCGCCAAAAGCCCTGGCGCATCGGCCAGCGCCTACCGGCTGCTGCGTGCGATCTTCGCCTCGGCCGTGCGCGACGACAAGCTGCTGCGCTCGCCGTGTCGCGTAGCGAAGGGCGGAATGGATCGGACGGTCGAACGCCCTATGCTCACCATGGCAGAGGTGCAGGCGCTAACCGACACGATGCCCGATAACCTCCGCGCTGCTGTTACTCTCGCTGCGTGGGGCGCGCTGCGTCGAGGCGAGGTGCTTGGGCTCCGACGTCGAGACGTCGACCCGCTTCGGTCCCTCGTTCGAGTTGAGCAAGCCCAGGTTGAGCTGAACGACGGAAGCCTCATCTTCGGATCGCCCAAGACGGACGCAGGCGTTCGAGCAGTGCATCTGCCCGAGCCAGCCATGAGCGAGGTGAGCAGGCACCTCGACGCACACGTCGGAGCCGAGCGAGACGCTCTGCTGTTCACTGGACGCGGAGGAGTCCCGATGCGACCAAGGACACTGGCGAGTGCATTTCGTTCTGCGCGCACGAAATGCACGCTACCCAACGCCCACTTCCACGACCTTCGTCACTTCGCTTTGACGATGGCCGCGACGACTGGCGCGTCGACGGCGGAGCTAATGCGACGCGCTGGACACCGTTCGGCTGCTGCCGCACTGCGCTACCAACATGCCACCGAGGATCGCGACAAGGCCATCGCAGTGGCACTTGGCGAGCTGGCACGCGGGGCCTCTGTGTTGCCGATCGCGCGGGCCAGGGGAAATCCTTCGCGCACGAATCGCGCACGCCAGCCGTCCGCGCGCTAGTCACAACGTCTCTCAACAGGCCTTTGTGCCCCCGGCAGGAGTCGAACCCGCAACCTGGTGGGTAGAAGCCACCCGCTCTATCCAGTTGAGCTACGGAGGCTGGGAGCCGCTTCCCAACGTCGCTCTCGGCCGCGTCCACAACGATAGGCGCTCGAGACGTCATTCGGACGCCAACGGGCAGCTGGAAGTCGCGCCCAGCAGCCCCGGGCACCCCGGAAGGGACCGCAGATCGGTCAGGGTCGGGCCCGAAGAGCCGTGTGCCATGCTTGAGGGCACGCGGTGGCCGTAGCTCAGGTGGTTAGAGCGCCAGGTTGTGGCCCTGGAGGTCGGGGGTTCAAGTCCCCTCGGTCACCCTCATGTGATGTGTCACGTCATCGGCGAATGATGTGTCACATCATGGTCGAAATCCAGTCCAAGGCGCTCGCTCGATTGCGTACACTCGCTGGTGCGCCTCTAGCTCAATGGCAGAGCAACGGACTCTTAATCCGCAGGTTGGGGGTTCGAATCCCCCGAGGCGCACCATGTTGATGTGATGGTTCGGCTGACCTCCGACGTTTCGTGGTCGGCTGACGCCCGACACGTGTTCGGCTGACGCCCGACACGTGTTCGGTTGATGTCCGACACCTTGCCCCACCAACCTTCGCTCACCGGCGAGGGGAGGTGGCTCGATGCTCAAGGAGCTGAGCAAGGTGGAACAGCGCTACAACGCC
>DATKIB010000176.1:0-2721 GCA_035509915.1 Acidimicrobiales bacterium
GCGCAGCGGTGGCGGTGCGCGACGAGGACGCTGCCTCCACCATGACCGGGAGACGGGGCCCGCGGCGACCAAAGCAGCTCGAGGTGGCGGGCGGAGCCGAGCGGCAGGCCACTCCCCTGGCGGGCTGAACGGCTGCCCGAGCTCCGATGGGGCTCAGGGGCCACACTGTTGGTGAGGTGGCGTTCGCCGTCCTACTCCCCGTGCACAGGCGAACCGCCGACGATCGTCATCCTGACCGCCTCGGCGCTGAGATCGCCGAGCACCGCTTCCAGGGGGGCACTCAGCAGGCACAGGTCAGCTGCGGCTCCGGGTGAGATGGTTCGCTGACGCTCGGGGCGATCGGCCTCCCCTAGGAACAGCTCGAGGGCACGCATGGCAGCCACCCTCTCCCCGCACCCGAGCGGGCTCCCTGCCCGGGTGCGCCGCTCTACTGCCGCGCGCATCGCTGCCCATGGATCGGCACCGCCGAAGGGTGCGTCGGTCCCCGCCGCAACCGAAACGCCGGCCTCCAAGAGGCTCCCGCATCGGTAGAGGTCGGCGAGATCCTCCTCGTCGACCTCTACCAGGTACCGGTCACCGCGTTCGTCGACGAAGTTGGGCTGCGTGACGACCACCGCTCCGAGCGACAACAGCTCGCGGTCGATGGCGCGTGGCACCACTGAACCGTGCTCTATGCGGTCCCCACCCGATGAGCCGGCCGCCTTCAGGGCAGCGACCGTGAGGACGATCTGGGCCCTGGTCACGCAGTGCACCGCCACCTTTCGCCCTTCGCCGTGAGCGCCGGCCACGATGTCGGCCAGCTCGTCGAGCCCCGGGAGCGCTTGGTCGTCCAGCAGCACCTTCACCGGCCCCGTCGACACCAGACCGCTTCGCACCAAGGGACTCCCGATTGGACGCATCACGTGGACCCTGGTTCGAAGCGACCCGGACTCCGTCGAATCGACGATCCACCGAAAGTGGGCGTCGGAGTTGTCTGCCGAGGCGTCGGTGAACCCGGTCACGCCGTACGAGGCCTCCGTCACCCCGAACTCGCCCGCGTCCATGTCCCGGGGCGCGTCCGCCCGTCGGAGGAGGTGGTCCCCGCGCCATATCCGGCCCGTGGGTCGCCCGCTCTGGTCGCGCTCGACAGCCTCGTCCACCACGTCGGCGAGCCCGAGAAGGTCGACACCGCGGGAGTTCAGCATCCACAACGCGCCGCTTCGGTGCTGGATCCTCACCGGCACGTGGTGGGCGATCTCGTCGAGCATCCATCTGTCCGGAAGGCCGCTCACCGATTCGTGGTAGCCCACGCCTCGCACCCACTCCCACGGCCGCGCCTGCGAAGCGCTCTTCGCGAGCCTGCGCCTGAGCTCGTCCGGACCGGTGACCTCCGGCGGCCCCAGTCGCACAGAACCAGCAGCCGCCAGCGCCGCGCGGAGATGAACATGGTGGTCGTGCAAGCCGGGCACTAGCGCGCCGCCGCGAGCGTCGATCACGTCGTCGCCCGGTCGAGGAGAGACGTCGTCGCCGAGCTCCGCGACCAACCTGTCTGCGAGGCGCACCGATACCTTGCGCCCCCTCAGCTCCGCGTCGACGATCACGAGGCTCACGGGTGGTGGATCGCCTTGGCGTCGAGGGGGCTGTGCGTGTGGCTCTGGGACTGGCGGGACACGGTTAGCGTAGCCATATGCGCGGTGCTCCTCTCAGCCCGTACGAGCCGATAGGCCTCGACGGGCTGGGGCGCTTGCTCGGCGATGGGCTCACAGTCGAAGACATCGGCCATCCCGACCGTGTGCCGATCTTGCGGCTCGACCTCGACGCCTCCGAGGGCGACGTGCACGAGCACCGCCTCCTCGAGAGCCTTCCCGTCGTGGTATTGGGGACGGCGCACGAAGTGTTGGACCAGCCGCCCCCCTGCGACATCCTCCTGTGCGAGCAACCTGACCCGCCGAGGCCGTGGACCGGCTGCGAGAAGGGGACCAGGCACGTCGCCGAAGAGCTCATCCGGTCGGTTTGCGAGCACCCGATCGCCAGCGTCGTGCTGGTCCAGCTCCTGCGTCTCGGACATGCGATGCCCGTCGTTGACGCGCTCGTAGCAGAGTCGCTCGCCTACTCGACGCTTCAGGCAGGCCCCGAGCACCGGGCGTGGCTCGCTGCAAGAGCCCCGCGGCGCCACCGCGCGCACAAACCCGATCCCGTGCTCTTGGAACGCTCAGGAGGCTCACTCGGGATCGTGCTGAACCGCCCCGACGTGCACAACGCCCTCGACGCCGCCATGCGCGACGAGCTCGTCGCTGCGCTCCGGGTGGCGGTGGCCGATCCGAGCATCGACCAGGTGACCTTGAGCGGAGCGGGTCCGAGCTTCTGCAGCGGAGGCGATCTCGACGAGTTCGGGACTGCCCCGGACCCGGCGACGGCTCACATCGTGCGCACCACGAGAAGCCCAGCACGGTGGGTCCACGCCTGCGCTCAGCGGTGCATCGTGAACGTCCACGGCACTTGCATAGGAGCCGGGGTAGAGCTCGCAGCCTTCGCGCGTATGGTGAGCGCGCGTCCGGGCAGCACGTTCACCCTGCCCGAGGTCGGGATGGGGCTCGTCCCCGGAGCGGGTGGGACCGTCAGCCTCCCGAGGCGAATGGGCAGGGAGCGGACCGCCTACCTCGCTCTGAGCGGGACCACGATAGACGCGGCGACAGCCCTCAGCTGGGGCCTGGTCGACGAGATCGGTGGTTGAACCGTGGC
>DATKIB010000177.1:0-22301 GCA_035509915.1 Acidimicrobiales bacterium
GGGGTCGTCGCCGGTGGCGAGGTCGGGCTCGTCGAAGCCGGTCCGCTCGAGGGCCGGGTGGTCGTGGTCGGGTTCGAGCCGGAACCAGAGCCCGCGCCCGAGCCGGAGGGAGTAGTGGTCGTCGGCGTCCCCGACCCCGAGCCCGAGGGAGCCGTGGTGGTGGCCGAGGACGTCGCAGCTGTAGCCGGCACGACGTACCAGGTGCTGTCGATGCCTTCGCCGTTGGTCTGCCCAGGTGCCGAGTCGCCGGAATAGGTGTACAAGGGCGTCCCGTTGATGGTCACTTGCAGCCCCGGGTCGGTTCGAGTGATGGTCCCCAACGTCCCGTGCACACCGGGCCCGCCCTTCGGGGTGGTGCCAGCAGCGACCAGCAGCGGGGGCCAGGTCGTGTCGCAGCCTGCGTAGCAGGCGCTCTTTCCTCCCGAGTCGAGCGTGAACGAGTAGAGGGTCCTGCCCTTGTTGTCGACCAAGATCGTGCCGAGGCTGCCAACGGACCTGGCTAAAACGGTGTCCGCCGCCGAGGTTCCAGACGCCGCAGTGTGCGCCGCGTTCTTGGCGTTCTTGGCGGTGGGGGTGGAGGTGCTGCAAGCCGCGGCGACCAGGGCGACGGCGCTGATACCAAGGACGGTCAGGGTCCGGCGCGTCATCTTCAGGGGTGTTCGATCGCGCATCGTCGTCAGCTCCAATCCGCCGGGGCCGCAGGGGCCGGTCCTTGGGGGTGAATACGGCGCGGGGCGGCGCGATGTTCAGTGGGTGGAGCTCTCTGCCTGACGAAGCGCGAGGCGCTCAGTGCCCGCCCGGCCGCGACGCGCTCAGTGCCCGCCGGGCCGCGACGCGCTCAGTGCCCGCCGGGCCGCGACGCGCTCAGTGCCCGCCGGGCCGCGACGCGCTTGGTGCCCGCCGGGGCGCGAGGCGCTCAGTGCCCGCCCGGCCGCGACGCGCTCAGGTGGACCTGGCGGTCGAGGTTTGCCGGGGTGACGATCCCGGCCAGGCGGTTGTCGGCGTCGAGGACCACCGCAGGCACGCCGCCTGCGGCCGCCATGCGCTGGAGGAGGGCGTCGACCGGCTCGTCCGGGCGCGCGACGGGTACGGCGGCGATCGGGATCGCGAGACTGCCGATGGGAGTGTCGGCGTGCGAGAGAGGGTGGACGGCACGAATCCGATCCAGCGGGAGGATGCCCTCGAGCCACCCGGTCGGGCCCACGACCGCGACCGCGTCGGTCCTGAACCAGGGAAGGTGCCTGTGGACCAGGTCGGCGACACTCGTGGACGAGGCGATCGCAGGAGGCTGAGCGGTCATCACGTCGGCAACTCTGAGTCCCTGGAGGCCGCGACGTGCAACCGCGGCCATCTCCTCCCCCCTGGCAGCGACGAAGAGGAACCATCCGAGAAATGCGGGCCACCACCCGTAGACGTCGTCGTAGCGGAACACGATCACGACCCCGAGGGCCACGAGCGCGATCCCGAACGCCCTTCCGACCCTGGCTGCGACGACCGTGGCCTTGATGCGATCGTGCGAGCGCAGCCAAAGCCCCGCACGGAGGATCCTTCCGCCGTCGAGCGGGGCGGCCGGGATGAGGTTGAACGCAGCGAGCAGGAGGTTGATCTTCCACAGCCACGAAGGCACCGCCTCCACGAGCCCGTGCACGCCGGCGGCGCCGAAGAGTCCCTGGACCCCTGCAAAGGCGGCAACCAGCAACAAGCTCGTGCCCGGGCCGGCCGCCGCGATTCGGAAGTCGGCCCCGGGGGAGAGCGCCTCACCGCCGAGCTGAGCAACCCCGCCGAACAACCAGAGCGTGATCGACCTCACCGAGACCCCGTGACGGCGGGCCACCACCGCGTGCGAGATCTCGTGCGCCAGCAGGGACGCGAAGAAGAGCAGCGCGGCCACGAGCGCCGCCACCCAGTACGTGGCCCTGCTGCCTGTGTAGGCCCCGGGAAACACGATCTCGGCGAGCTCCCAGGTGAGGAGCCCGAAGATCAGTGCGACGCTCCAGTGCACGCCTATGGGCACTCCGCGATAGCTCCCCAGCCGGATGCTCTGCCTCACGCTTCCATCTTGGGTCATCGGGGGCCAAAGCGCTTGTCGCGGCGCTGTGCTAGGGATGCTGCGTGGCACAGGAGGCCTCCGACCAGGGCACTGGCCGCCGCATCTCCTCCAGGGGTGCCAGCAGGCTGCGTTCGGAGCTGCTCGCGCACGCCCCCTCCGACGAGAGGGAGGTGGAGGCGAGGTCCCGGATCCTCGAGGCGCTCGACACGCTGGAGCGGCCCTTCGACGAGGACGCGGACCCCGTCCACGTGACCGGGTCGGCCGTCGTCGTGGGCAGGCGCGGGACGGTCCTCCACGTGCACCGACGGCTCGGCAGGTGGATGCAGCCGGGCGGCCACGTCGATCCGGGGGAGACTCCCGCCGACGCTGCGCTGCGCGAGTCGCGCGAAGAGACCGGTCTCGACCTCTCGCATCCGAGCGCAGGGGCCCGGCTCATACACGTGGACGTCCACTCCGCCGCCAACGGTCACACGCACCTCGACCTTCGATACCTGCTCCTGGCGCCGGACGAGGAGCCCTCACCGCCGGCGGGCGAGAGCCCGGAGGTGCGCTGGTGCACATGGGAGGAGGCAGAGACGCTCTCCGACGTGGCCCTCGTGGGGGCGTTGCGGGTCGCCCAGCGCCAACCGGAGGTGCTGAAGCTCGGCTCCCGGGGAGGTGCGGACCGCTCCGTAAGGCACAATGGCGGGTGAGTGATGGGAGACGAGACACCGCAAACCTCGAGCAGCGCACAGCGCGGCGGCGGGCCGGCACTCCCTCTCGCGACGTTGCTGGAGGTCCAGGACCACGACACCGCGATCGACCAGTTGGTGCACCGCCGCGAGACCCTGCCGGAGCGTGCGGAGCTCCGCTCGATAGAGAGCCGGCTCTCGGCGCTCGACGAGCGCACGAAGCTCGTCCGCATCGAGCGTGACGAGCTGGGCTCGCGCCAGTCGGGGCTCGAGCAGCAGATCGAGTCGTCCAAGGCGCGCAGGGGCGAGCTCCAGAAGCGGATGTTTGGCGGCCAGGTGACGGCCCCGCGCGAGCTGCAGGCGATGGACGACGAGGTGAAGCACCTCGCTCGCCACATCTCGGATCTGGAAGACCGCGAGCTCGAGCTCATGGAGGTGCTCGAGCCCCTCGACGCGACCCTCGGGAATGCCGAGACCGAGCGCGTCGCCCTCGAGGAGGACGCCGCTCGGCTCCGTGAGCAGGTCGCGCGGTCCGAGGTGTCACTCGACTCGGACCTGAGCGCCCAGCGAGCCGAGCGCGAGGGCGCTGCGGCCGGGGTGCCGGCGGACCTCCTCGGCCGCTACGAGCAGCTGCGCAAGAGGCTCGGGGGTACGGGAGCCGCTCGGCTCGTAGGGAGCTCGTGCAGCGGGTGCCACCTCACGCTTCCCTCCATGGAAGTGGACAGGATCCGAAAGGCGTCCCCCGACACCGTCATCACCTGCGACCAGTGCGGGCGCATCCTCGTCCGCTGACCTCTAAGTGCTAGTGCTCGTCCGCCACGGCGAGGCCGCCGGCAACGCAGAACGCAAGCTGCTCGGGCGCTCGCAGTCCCCGCTCACCGAACGCGGGCGGGCAGAGGCCGCGGCTCTGGCGCCCATGGTGCGCGGCGCTGGCCGGCTCGTGACGAGCCCGCTCCAGCGCTGCCGCGACACGGCGTCGGCGCTCGGCCTGTCTGTTCCGATCGAGGTGGACGAACGCTGGGTGGAGGTCGACTACGGCGACTTCGAGGGCTGCTCGCTGTCGGAGGTGCCCAGGGCGACCTGGCAGCGATGGCGTTCCGATCCCCACGACCCCTGGCCGGGTGGCGAGTCTCTGGCCGACGTGGGCCTGAGGGTGCGCGCCTGCTGCGAGGAGCTGTTCGCCCGAGAGGGCACCGGAGCGCGTGCAGATGCCGACGTCGTGGTGGTGAGCCACGTGTCTCCCATAAAGGCGGCGGTGGCGTGGGCCCTGGGGGCGGGCGACGAGCTTGCCTGGAAGCTCTACCTGGCCACGGCCTCCGTGACCAGGATCGCGTGGGCAGCGGACGGGCCAGTGCTGCGCTCGTACAACGAGACGGTCCTGTCGCCCGGCTAGACCAGCTCGCTCAGGTAGTGCGGCGGACGAATTCGACCAGCGCGGCGGCGAGCTCCTCGGGCCTGTCCTCCTGGAGGAAGTGGCCGCCGCCTTCGATCGTGACGTGAGGCTGGTCGCGCGCACCGGGCACGAGCTGCCTGAAGCGCTCGTCGGCCCCGCGCGTTATCGGGTCGGAGTCGCTGAAGGCGCAGAGAAACGGCTTTTCGAAGCTGCCCAGCACCTGCCAGGCGCGGCGGTTCGCCTCGGAGGCGGGGTCGTCGGGCCGGGTCGGTACGAGGAGCGGAAACTGGCGCGCTCCCTCTTTGTACGACTCGTCCGGGAAGGGAGCGTCGTAGGCGCTCACCACCTCCTCGGGCGGGGACGTGGTGCAACCGCCCGCCACGATGCGGCCGACCGGGAGCTCGGGCACCTCCTGGGAGAACTTCTGCCAGGCAAAGAACGCCTCGCTCATGTGGTCGTCGCCGGTGGGGAGCCCGGTGTTGGCGGCGACGACCCTGCTGAAGCGCTCCGGATGCTCGGCGACGAGGCGCAAGCCCACCAGACCTCCCCAGTCCTGGCCGAGAACGGTGACGCCCTCGAGAGCCAGCTCCTCCAGCAGGGCGGCGCGCATCCACTCGACGTGACGCGCGTAGGTGTAGTCCGTGCGCGAAGCGGGCTTGTCGGAGCGGCCGAAGCCCACGAGGTCGGGCACCACGACGCGCATGCCGGATGCCACCAGCGTCGGGACCATCTTGCGGTACAGGTAGCTCCAGGACGGCTCGCCGTGCAGCAGGAGGACCACCTCGGTGCTACCTCCGCCGCCAGTAGCGGGAGCCTCGTCTACGTAGTGCACCCGAAGCGCGCTACCCGATCCGTCGCCGGCGGGGACCTCCACGTAGTGCGGCTCGAAGTCGTATCCCGGGAGCGACTCGAAGCGCTCGTCGGGTGTGCGAACCACCTCCATGTGCGGCCTCCTCGGGATCGGCCCTCGGCCAGGCACTCTAAGGCAAGTAGTCGCGAGCCCCCATGGCCGGGCGCCGAGACCTGTCGTCGCGAGTCCCGCCGCCGTGCGCCGATGACCCGCGTCGGCGGCTGGCAGACTTCGCCGGTGCCACTTCGCCGCTGTGTCGCTCGGCTCGCGCCGCGCCCGGCCGTCCTCGCAGCAGGTGCGGTCGCCGGAGGCGCCCTGGCCGTGGCGGTCCTGACCAGGCGCTCGGGCAGCCGGCGAGCGAGGCACGCCGTCCACGACCGAGTCGTCCATGACCGGGCCCCGAGCCGGCCGGTGTCGGCCACCTCCTTCACCGCCCGGAACGCGGCGCTTGCCAAGCTGGCCGGACAGGTCGGAGCCGGCGCAGCGAGCAACCGGGCGCGACGGGTGTTCGCCTCGGCCGCCCGCAGGGAGGTTCTCGACGAGGAGATCCAGCTGCGCACGGCGGAGCAGGTGGCGGCGACCCTCGGCAACATGAAGGGCGCCATGATGAAGCTCGGGCAGCTGGCGAGCTTCCTCGACGACGCCATGCCGGAGCCGGTGCGCGCGGCGCTGGCCCAGCTTCAGCAGAACGCCCCCCCGATGAGCGCCGAGCTGGCCTCCGAGATGATCGAGGCGGAGCTCGGGGCCGAGCCCGAGAAGGTCTTCGCACAGTGGGACCCCGTGCCGATAGCCGCCGCATCGATCGGCCAGGTCCACCGGGCCATCACCGAGGACGGGCGCGCCGTCGCGGTGAAGGTGCAGTACCCGCAGATCGCAGAGGCAGTCCGGGCGGACCTCGTCAGCCTGGATCTGGCCGGCCTCGGGCTGGGCTCGATGTTTCCTGGGCTCGACTCGGGGGCGTTGGTGGCGGAGCTGCGCGCACGGCTCACCGAGGAGCTCGACTACATCTGCGAGGCCGACAACCAGCGAAGGTTCGCCGGCTGGTACCGGGGACACCCCTTCATCACCGTGCCGGAGGTCGTCGACGCGCTGAGCACGGCTCGCGTGCTCACGACAGAGCTCGCCGATGGGGTGCGCTTCGACGAGATGGAGACCTGGCCGCAGGACGAGCGCAACCTGGCGGCCGAGGCGATCTTCCGCTTCGTGTTCCGGAGCCTCTACAGGTTCCACGCCTTCAACGGCGACCCGCACCCAGGCAACTACCTGTTCCGTCCCGGCGGCCACGTGACATTCGTCGACTTCGGCCTCGTGAAGTCCTTGAGCGCGATGGACGTGGCCCTCCTGTTCGACCTCGTGCGAGCCTCGGTCATCGAGAACGATCCCGCAAAGGTGCGGCGCGCTTGCGAGCGGGTGGGGTTCATAGTTCCCGGGGCGCCCGTGGAGGACGAACGACTGGCGCAGTTCATGGAGATCTTCTGGGACGCGGTGCGCCCCGACGACACGACCACCATCACCGCGAAGTGGGCGAGCGAGGTCGCGCGGCGCTACTTCGCCGGACGGACGAACTTCGCCGACGTGATGGCCCACGCCGGGATGCCTCCCGCCTACGCGGTCCTCCAGCGGATCAACCTCGGCCTCCTGGCGATCCTCGGGAGGCTCGAGGCGACTGCGAACTGGCGGCGAATAGCAGAGGAGCTGTGGCCCACCGCTGCACCTGCCTCGACCGAGCTCGGGCGCGCCGAGGCCGTCTGGTGGGACACGGCCCACGGCATGTGACCTCTCGTCGGCGCGCCGGAGGTAGCAGAGGGGCAGGCGTCCCACTCGCCTCGCTGGTGCACACCTCGGCGCGTTTCTCCTAACCTCCGGCGGTGCGCGCAGTGGTATGCGAGGAGCTCGGTTCGCTCGACAACGTCGTGGTCCGCGACCGCGAGCCGCTCGTGCCCGCTGAAGGGCAGGCGGTGGTGACGATGCGCGCGGCGGGGGTGAACTTCGTCGACGGGCTCATGTGCCAGGGCAAGTACCAGATCAAATTCCAGACCCCCTACGTGCCCGGCGGAGAGCTGGCCGGCGAAGTGGCGGCGCTCGGCCAAGCGGTGAGCGGCGTGTCGGTCGGCGACCGGGTCATGGCAATGTGCGGGTTCGGAGCATTCGCCGAGCAGGTGGCCGTCTCCGCCTCCTCGCTGGCTCCGGTCCCCGAGGGCCTCGGCTACCCCCAGGCCGCGGCCTTCATCCAGAGCTACAGCACCGCCTGGTACACGCTGACGAGGCGCACCTCGGTCGCACCAGGCGAGACGGTGCTCGTGCTCGGCGCGGGCGGGGGGATCGGGCTCGCCATGGTCGACGCCGCGGTGGCGATCGGTGCGACGGTGATCGCTGCTGCCTCGAGCGAGGAGAAGCTCGCCGCTGCCAAGGCCATGGGCGCCTCGGCGACGATCGCCTACGAGCACGAGGACCTCAAGACGAGGGCACGCGAGCTGTCGGGCGGGGGAGTCGACGTGGTGGTCGACCCCGTCGGCGGGCGCCACAGCGAGCCCGCGCTGCGCTCGCTCGGAAATTTCGGCAGGTTCTGCGTGATCGGCTTCGCGGCGGGGGCGATCCCTACCGTGCCACTCAACCAGATCCTGCTGCGCAACCGGTCCGTCGTCGGCGTCGACTGGGGTTACTGGGGGATGCAGGACCCCGAGGGCAACCGACGCGTGCTCGAAGAGCTCGTCGAGATGGTCGAAGCCGGCCTCCTGCACCCGGTCGTGCCGGCCGAGCGGCCGCTCGAGCAGGCGGCCGAGGTGATGGCGAGGCTGCTCGACCGTTCGATCACGGGCAAGGTCGCGCTCGTGCCCTGAGCCCCTGGGTCAGGCTTCGGGAGCGAACCGGCTCTCGAAGGACCTCTGCTCCCCGGTCGACGGCTTGAGCTTGCGTTCGAAGATGCGCTCGTAGCCGGTGTGGGAGATCCTCCAAGCCCCGCCGAGCTTCACGTACTCGTCCCGGTAGAGGGCCGTGCCGTGGATCTCGAAGTCGAACCCCGGCACGAACACGCGGTCCTCGAGGTACCAGGTCCCCTCGGCCTCCGTCTCGCCCTTGAAGGTGATCTCCGGGTGGTGACCGGTGTGCATGGTCACTATGTCCGACCCCCCGATCGAGTCCTTCAAGAACGCGACGATCGCGGCGCGGCCCTGTTGCGACAGCTCGCCGGACTGGAAGGAGGAGGTGGCGTCCTCGGTGAGCAGCTCGCCGAGCTCGTCGAAGCGCTTGGTGTCGAGCAGGCGGAAATACGCGTACTTGAGCTGCCGGATCGCCTCGGCGTCCTCCAGCCGGCCGAGCGGGGCGTCTGCTATCGGTCGCCCCTGGGTGGCAGCCCGCCCGGGCGCGCGGCCTCGGGGATGGGAGGTGGGGCCTGGGAGGTCGTGCCGTTGGTGATGTCGCCACCGAAGAGTCGGGCCACCTCCTGCTCCACCTGCTGATATGCGATGGCCGCGTTCTGAAGGAGCGAGGCGATGCCGCTGATCGACTTCTGCATCTCTGCGGCCGCACGCTCCCATTTCATGCAAAGACCTGAGAACTGCTGGTAGCCGGCGCCTGTCCAGTCGGCTGAAATTCCTTCGATCACCCGGACGACCTCGGCTACCGCCGACTTGATCTGGGTGGCTCCCTGCTCGACCTGGCCGGACGCTGACTGCAGTCGCTCAGGCGAGACCTGGTACTTGCTCAAGGTTCCGTCGGGCACGTGGATTCTTCGCTTTCTGTCGGGGTACCTACGCGGCTGCGGCTACCGGTACCAGGACTTCTCGGATCCCCCGGGGTACGTTACAGCCCGCTCGGACCGGCATGATAGATCGTCGACCAGGCAGAGCCCGGAGTTGAGCGGCGGGCCGGCCGAGGCGAGTCAGGCAGGGCTGATCTCGTAGGCGCAGACGTGGGCCCCGTCCATCAAGTGCGCGACCCGCTCCACCTTTGCGCCCGGAAGGGCGTCGCGGATGAAAGCGATCTCGCTCGAGCAGGCCTGGCGGTAGCCGGTGGCCACCGAGAGTATGGCGCAGTTGTGCTCCGTGACGAGCCACTTCCCCTCACCGATCTGCTCCACGTCTGCGAGGTACCCGTCCTCGTCGAGTATCCGTGCCAGCTCGGCCACCTGCTCGTGGAGGGGACGTCCCTCGACCCGGGGCTTCGCCGCCTCGAGACGCCGCCGGCGGCGCTGCTCGAACAGCCCCGTCACGGTGTCGTCCCCGGGACCACCGAGGTAACAGAGCAGCTCGTTGGTGAGGTCCCCGTATCGCTTGGGGAACATCGACTCGGCCGCAGCGGTGAGCTCGTAGCGATGCGGCGGCCTCCCACGGTTCAGCCGGTCCGTCGAACGGGTCACCAGCCCGTCGGCGGTGAGCCTCTGCAGCTGCTGGCGCACCGCGGGCACTGTGATCCCGAGCTCGAGGGCGAGCTCGCTAGCGCGCATGGCCCCGTTGCGCTTGAGCGACGTCAGGACCGCGCGCCGCGTGGTGGGTATGGCGGCGAGGGGCGGCTCGATGCTCAAGGCAGCACCAGGTGCACGTCGCCGAATTCGTGCCAGAGGTAGCGCTTCTCGAGCGCCGCTTCGTAGGAGCTCTCGAGCAGCTCGCGCCCGGCGATGGCCTCGAGCATCGCGAGGTGCGATGCCTCGGGCTCGTGCCAGCCCGTGAGCAGGCCGTCGACCGCGGACACTCCCCGCTGCGGGGTGACGACGGTCTCGGTCCACCCGCTGCCCGCGTGCACCTTCCCATGGGAGTCGACGACCGACTCGAGCGCCCGGACCACGGTGGTGCCGATCGCTATCGCCCGTCCGCTCTGGCTGCGCGCGTCGTTCACCCGGTGCGCGGTGGTGGCCGGCACCCGGAAGTACTCCGCGTACGGGGGCTCCGATACCTCGAGCGAGGCGACACCCGTGTGGAGCACGATCGGTGCAACGCCGACACCGCGTGCCACCAGCCGGGTCAGCACTTCGGGCGTGAACGGGCGTCCCGCGCTCGGCATCTCGGCCGAGCCCGCCTCGGTGGCGTAGACGTTCTGGTACATCGAGATCGGCCAGCTCCCGCGTACGTAGGAGTAGGAGATCGGCTTCCCGTGGACCGCCAGGTAGCTGAGGATCGGCTCTGGGGTCTCCACCGTGGCCACCCAGAGCCGCACCCCCGACGGGTGGGTGGAGTGCGGGGCGAGGAGGTGCACGCGCCCTCCCGAGGGGAGCTCGACGACTTCGCCGGCGCCCGCCCCCAGGTACGCCTCGCCCGATCGGCGGAGCTCGACGCTCCACAGCCCGGCCGGAAGGCGGGTGGAGAGATGCACCGCTACCTCGTTGCCCTGCTGGTCGAGGCCATCCACCGACGCCGGGATGGTGCCGGAGGTGTTGATCACGACGATGTCGCCCTCCTCGAGAAAGCGCGGCAGCTCGCTGAAGGTGCTGTGCACGAGCCTTGCGTCTTGGCGGTAGGCGACCAGCATCCGCACCGCGTCACGAGTCATGCCGCGGGCCTCGGGCGGCACGGAGGCTTCGAGCTCGGGCGGCAGGGAGAAGCTCGGGGGAGCGGTCCCGGTGCCCCGGGTCTCGGAAGCAGTTCCGGTGCTCGGCGTCTCGGGAGCGAGGGTGGCGCTCATCGTTGGTCTGCGGCTGCTTCGCCGTCCCCTTTGCCGCTTCCTTCGGTGCCCTCTTGGCGGGCCGGTCGGCCGCCCTGTTGGCCGCCCGGTTGGCCGCCCTCTTCGCCTCCAGATCCGGGGGCGAGCTCGGAACCGCGGTACCTGCCGCTCGGGTGCGCACCTTCTATCAGGGCGAGCAGCCCGGGCACCGCCGACTCTGGAGGCGGGCGGTCGGAGATGTCCTCGCCCGGGAAGGCGTCCTGGTGCATCTGCGTGCGCATGTCACCGGGGTCGACGGCCCAGACGCGCAGTCCCGGCCGTTCTGCGGCGAGGATGGCGCTCAGGTGGTCGAGCGCAGCCTTCGAAGAGCCGTACCCTCCCCACCCCTCGTACGCCTCGACCGACGCGTCGGAGGTCACGTTGAGCACACGTGGGTCCGCAGAGCTCTCGAGCAACGGCAACGCTTCTTGCAAGAGCGCCAGCGGGGCGAAGCTGTTGACCTCGAACACGCGTCGGAGCTCCTCCAGCGGGTACACGTCGAGCCGCGGCATGGGGGATCCGCCGAGGGTGCTCGCGTTGTTCACGAGCAGGTCGAGTCCGCCGAGACTCCGTGCCGCCTCGATGAGAGATCTGCGGTGCGCGGGGTCGGCGACGTCGCCCGACAGCGCGACGAGCTCCGCCTTGTCGTCGAGGTGCGATCGCAGATCCTTCTCCGCGGCGGACAGCTCGTCTGCGCCTCGTGCGTCGATGACGAGCGACCATCCCCGCTCGGCGAGGACGAGCGCCAGGGCCCGCCCCAGTCCCTTCGATGCTCCAGAGACGATCGCGACGCTCATGGCTCGCACCCTCCTGGGCCCCTGATTCGTCTTCCCCTCTACCTGGCCACCTGCCGGCCCAGGCTTCCGGGACCCGACCAGTTAAAAGAAGTATTACCTATTTTTATTCCGGCGGGCGGAGAAGCGCTACTCGTTGTCGGTCCAGTGCGCAGAACCGTGGCCGGACGAGGTATCAGGATGCAGGCCCTGCACCAGCCCGAGGTTGTCGATGACCCTCGACAGCATCTCGATGAGCTCCAAGCGCTCGCCTGGGGCAAACCCCTGGCAGATCGTCTGCTCGAGCCCCATCGCCAGCTCGGTCGCCCGCGCCAGGACCTCCCTGCCGCTCGAGGTCAGGTGCAGGGTCCGTGATCGCCTGTCCGATCGATGGGGCCGGCGCTCCACCAGGCCCCGGCCCTCGAGGTGGTCGATCACCGCGACCATCGAGCTCGGCGGGATCCGAAGCCACTCGCCCACTGCGTTCTGCGAGAGGCCCTCGGCCGCCCCGATGGCGCGCATGAGCGCGAACTGGCGAGGTTCGAGGTCCAACTCGGACATGAGGACCCCGAACCGGCTGGCGGTCTCGAACCCGAGCTGAGACAGGAGGAACCCGACCGCCTGGGGTCGCCTGCCCGGGAGCGGGGAGCCGGCGGGCGAGGACTGCTCCATGAAAAAGCAGTTTACTCGCTGAACCGGTCGTGGTAGAAATATTCAGTATCGAACGATTCAGGATGGAACGGAGTTGAAATGTCGATCGCCCCGCCCCGCCCCGGAATCCGGATCCCTGCCGAGCCCGGGCGCCATCCCGTGGCAACCACCACGTTCCTGGGCGGGGTCGCCGCCTTCGTACTGCGCCACCGCCGTGCGGTGATCGCCCTGTGGATCGTCCTTCTCGTCGCGGGAGGCATCTCGGCGGGGAAGGTCAACAAGCGGCTCACGTTCGACTTCTCCCTCCCCGGCCAGCCCGGGTACGAGACCGCCGCGCGCATCATCCACACCTACGGCAACGGCGGGGACCAGCCGCCCTCGATCCTGGTGGTGAGCGCTCCGTCCGGCGAGGGCATCACGGCGGGCGAGCCGGCGGTGGCCGCGGCCTTCGCCGACGTGCGCCGCAGCGAGCCGTCACTGCGCGTCGTGGACTTCGGTGTGACCGGCGACGCGAGGTTCTTGACGGCCGACGGGCACGCGACCTTCGCGCTCGTCTTCTCGCCGCCGGCCAACGGGTTCGGTGCCGACAAGCAGGTCGATGCCGCGCAGAGCATCGTCGGCCGCCAGCTACCCGGCTACGGGGTCGGACTCACGGGTCTCGGCCAGCTCTCGTCGGGCGGGTCGAGCAAGGGCCCCGGCGTGCTCGTAGAGACGCTGATCGGGGGGGCAGGCGCTCTGATCGTGCTGGCGTTCGTGTTCGCCTCGCTCCTTGCCTTCATGCCTCTGCTCGTGGCCGCGGTGTCGATCCTCACGACCTTCCTCGTCGTGCTGGGCCTCACCTACCTCACCCAGGTGTCGTTCATCGTCGAGTTCCTGATAGCCCTAGTCGGCCTCGGGATCGCCATCGACTACTCGCTGCTGCTCGTCACCCGATGGCGAGAGGAGCGAGCGCGCGGAGCGGACAACGCCACGGCAGTCGTCACGGCGGTCGAAACCGCCGGCCGGGCCGTGGTGCTCTCCGGTTTGACGGTCGCCATCGGACTCGTGGCGCTGGTCGTGCTGCCGGTGCCGGGACTGAGGAGCACGGGCATCGGCGGGATGCTCATCCCACTCGTGTCGATCCTGGTCGTGAACACCCTCCTGCCCGCTCTGCTCGGTGGTATCGGACCGCGCATCGACTGGCCGCGGATCCGAAAGGAGCAGAGGGCGAGCCGCGCCTGGAGCGCATGGGGCAGGGGCGTGGTGCGCTGGCGGTGGGCTGCGGCCGGACTCGCGATCGTATTGCTCGGGCTGTTCGCAATCCCGGCATTGCAGATCAAGGTCGGTGAGACCGGGGTCAACTCGCTCGCCAAGACCGGCTCCGCGCATGCCGCTTACGAGGAGCTCGTAGCCGGGGGAGTGCAGCAAGGAGTGCTCACCCCCGTCGAGGTCCTCACCACCTCCCGAGCGGCCGTGTCGGTGCGTGAGATGGTCGCCCGAGTCCCGGGGATCACGACAGCGGTTCTGCCTTCGGGCGCCACCGGCAGTCGGTCTGGGACGTCGGACATCATCGCTGTACCCAAGTACGCCACCGTCAACAACAAGACGCTCGCGCCCGTCAGCGCGGTGGAGCTGGCTTTGCGCCACGTCCCCGGGGTGATCGGAGTCACAGGAGCCGGTGCCATCGAGCAGGACTACAGCCACGCAGTGTTCGGCAACTTCCCGCTCATGTTCTCTCTGATCGCTCTGGTTACGTTCCTGCTCCTCGCGAGGGCATTCCGCTCGCTGCTGCTGGCGGGCAAGGCTGTGGTGCTGAACCTCATGTCGTTGGCGGCGACCTTCGGCCTCATGACCTGGTTCTGGCAGCAGGGACACGGGTCGAGCACCGTGTTCGGGATCCCGGCCACGGGCGCGATCACCTTCTGGATCCCGCTCATGGTGTTCGCGTTCCTGTTCGGGCTCTCGATGGACTACGAGGTGTTCATCCTGACGCGGGTCAGGGAGGAATACGACCGGACCGGAAACACAAACGCCGCGGTGACCGAGGGGCTCGGGCGGACCGGGCGACTCGTGACGAGCGCCGCCCTCATCTTGTTCCTGGCGTTCGCCTCACTCGCCTCGGCACCAGACACCGACATCAAGGTGCTCGCGACCGGGCTCGGAGCTGGGATCCTCCTCGACGCCACCATCGTGAGGGCTCTCCTCGTGCCGGCCCTGGTGTCGCTCTTCGGAAGGTGGAATTGGTGGTTTCCTCGGCGCGTGTCGCGGGCCCTCGCCGTGCGGGTCCCGCAGCACCAGCATCATCCGGAGCCGGTCGTCGCGGAGGTGTGACCGTCCTCGTGGTGAGCCTGGTTTGCGGCCAGGACGGGATGGCGGAGTGGAGATCTTGCCGAGCGGGGCTCATTTGGCGATCAGGACGGGCGTTGCCAACGTGCGACCCCTGATGTGCAGGGCCCAATAGGCGATCAGGACGGGATGGCGCCATGAGGACTGGGCGTGCCACATCGTTGGTGGCGCAGATCTGATTTGGTCGAAGCGCCATCCCGTCTGTGTCCAGTTTGTGAATCGAAAGGGCTCCCGGGCCGTCAAGCGACGCAGCGCACAACGCCACCCCTACGGGCTGCCCCGGCGTTGGTGCCTCCGTCGCTTGAGCAGCCCTGGCCGCCGAAAGGCCTGCGCACGGACGATCGGCGAGTCGAGGAAATCCGCCAGTTGCTCGACACCTGGCGAAGTACTCGACTCGCACGGTCCGCTTATCCGTGCACGTTGTAACGGCGCGCAGGAGAGCGCGCCAAGGCCCGGACGCGAACCTCGACGGGGCACTGTGTGTGAGGAGCCGTGAAGCTGAAGGGCAGGCAAGAGAATGAAGGCGCGACTGGGCGCTCATCGGGGGGCAGCGTCAGGGAGCACATCGGGCAGCAATCAGGAGCTGTCGAGCTTTCGCTTTCCCAGCCCACGGCCAAACCTCCAGCGGCCGGGCCCGCCGGTCAGCTCGAAGCCGTCGTAGGTGATCTGGTCATGATGCTTGGAGCACACCCGGGCGAGCCCCTCGAGGCTCGTGGTTCTGCACTTCGCGTAGTCCTCCAGGTGGTGATGGTTCTCCAAGCCCATGGTGATCTCACATCCTGGGACGACACAGGACCGGTCTCGCTCCTCGAGGGCGCTCTGGAGGTGGGCGGGGACGGTGCGTCCCGCGTGGCAGACGGTTTTTACGTCGACTCCCTCTGTGACTAGCAGCTTCAAGAAGCAGTCCCCTATGACCCTCCTCGCGTGGGCGACCGGCACCGGGCCCACGCCCGGTATCTCGCAGGTCTCCTGTTGTTTCGCGAAGCCCCTCTTCAAAGCGCCTGCGTCGATGCGCACGACCACGCTGTCGTGGCCGTTTCGCCGAGAGCGATTCGTCTTTCCCTTGGAGCACGGCCCCTCGCCGGTCACCAGGGAATACAGGGCATCTGCCGCATAGGCGTGGGAGGGCTCCTCCTCGCCCGCCTCGCGGGCTTCTTCGAAGATGAGATCGGCTACCTCTCTCACAGAGGCCAAGAGCCTCGCTCCTTTGTCAGCGGTGAGCCGGGTGTCGAGGCGAAACGCCCCGTCGGGCTCGCTCCAGTGACGCAGGTAACGTCGGCGATGGATCGCCCGGTAACGCTCCGCCTCGCCCCTTTGCGACGCGGCCTTCGCGCTTATGTCCCTGGCGGTGTCCTTGAGCTTTTTCATCGTGCCCTCGGCAGCTACGCGAAGCAGCTCGCCTTCTGCCTCTGGATGCGCAGCTGCTGCCTGGGCGAGCTGTCGTAGCTGGGAGCCCGAGAGCTCACCCTCTCTGAGGGCCTTGGTCGTGCCGGGCAGGTCCTCTAGCTGGCCTGCGGTCTCGATGAGCGCGACCGCCTCCCCGTAGGAACTCTTCTGGATCTCCGACACCCAGCTAGCAGCAGAGCGGTGTCCCTCTTCAACCCAGATCCTCGACTGCGCCGCGCGCGAAGCCGCCAGCACCTTCAACGAGCCCGCGAGGCGCTCCACCTCCGCGGAGGCCTCGAGCACCAAGGCCGCGTCCGAGGGGATCATGCGCTCGGGCTCGAAATCCGAGAGCTCTCTGAGGAGCTCTCGCTGCATGCGCCTCAACGTCTGGAGCATCTGACCAGGATGACACGGGGGTGTGTCGCTTTGGCCGGGAGGGCAGGGGAGGGCAGGGAGCGGGAGAATCCGAGGACGGCGGCTAGAAGGCGAGGCGGCCGATGGGCCGGGGTTGGGGACCTCGAAGGCGAGCCGGCGAGATGCTGTGATTATCGGATGTGTCGGGCAAGGTCGTGCCTGCCGCGACGGTCCTCGTCCGCCTTCGCCGGCTGGTCGAGGCGACGGCGCTCCGAGCGTAACGTTCCAGCACATGACCATCGGTGGAAATGAGACAGCTCGGTGGGGTGGTGTAGCTCGGTGGGATGGTGCAGCTCGGTGGGATGGTGCAGCTCGGTGGTGATCAGCGCCGGCATCGGATGGACGACCATCTCCGCGTTGGCGACAGCGGGGGGGACGCTCGTGCTTGCGATCGCCACGTTCGCCTCGGTACGTTCCGCCAACCGCGCCGCCAGGACGGCAGAACAGGCATTCCGGGTGGGCCTGCGCCCGGTGCTGTTCGGCAGCCGTCTTCAGGACCCGCCGCAGAAGATCAGGTGGGGAGACGACTACTGGGGGACATTGCCCGGCGGACTGGCGTTGCTGGACGTGGTCGACAAGAACCTCTACATGGCCATGTCCATCCGCAACGTCGGGTCGGGGATCGGGGTCCTGCACAGCTGGCGAGCAGAGCCTCTTGCCAGACCGGGATCGCCACAGCTCGGGGCGGCGCTCCAGCGGCCGCCTCTCGAGTCCTTCCGGCCACAGCTGCGCGACCTCTACGTACCGCCGGGCGACATCGGATTCTGGCAGGCGGCGATCCGCGATCCAGAGGACCCGGACTATGCGCTGCTCCTCGATTCCATGGAGAACCAGCGAGGCATCTTCGTGGACCTCATCTACGGCGACCACGAGGGTGGCCAGCGAACGATCGGCCGGTTCGTAATAAACCGCAGGGACGGAGAGGAGGGCCCCACCTGGATGTGTTACGTGATCCGCCATTGGAACCTCGACCGCCCCGACCCTCGCTGAGGAACAGCACCGGATCCGATGGGGGAGGACCAGAGGGGGGTAGCCCGGCCGGCGCGGCGATGCAGGCGATGAGCCCGCGGGCGGCGGCGGGACTCTCCGGAGCGGATCAGGCGTCGGGGCGGGGATCTACGTCGCGCGTCATGTGCGCAGCCACGAACAACCTCCCGTCGACCCGCACCGGCTGGAGCCGGCCCTTCAGAGGGACGATCTCTCCGTCCGCCGTCTCCGCCTCGGGGTAGAGGCCGGGGTCCATCTCTCTGTCGCGGGGCTCGGCCAGGTAACCGCGGCGGTAGGCCTGGTGGCCCCAGCGCTTCTTGGTGGGGACAAGCATCTCCACGAACTCGCCCGCGATGTCCTCGCTGCTCATCTTGAACAGCTCCTCGGCCGCCTCGTTCATGCCGAGCACGACCCCCTGAAAATCGACCACGACCACGGCCTCTGCGTTGCTCTGGAACTCGGGCACCGCCGCGAGGACCTCGTCGGGGATCTCGAGGGAGAGCTCGTCTTCGGCTCGGGCTTGCCGCGGTTCTCGTTCTGCGCTCAAGGGCCCATTTTCGTCCATGGGAGCCAACAACGCATTGACAATGACGGCTGCATCTAGTGGACTCGCCAACCATGTCCCAGCGACCCGATCTGGCACGGCGACCCGAGGGAGACGAACGGATGAGCCTCAGCCCCAGCCGCCGCATCGTCCGCCGCATCGTCCGCCGCATCGCCCGCCGTGCCGGTGTAGCGGCAGCTGTGGCGGCGGTGAGCGCCGCCGCTGTCCTGGCCTTCGCCGGCGGGCCCGCCTCGGCCAAGACCTCGACGCTGCACTTCTTCTCGAAGGCCCAGACGGACCTCGCGTACCACGCGAACGGCCAGCCGATCACGAACCAGAACGCCCAGCCCTCCGTTGGCGACTACTTCATCTCCAGCGACCTCGACTACGTCGGCAACCACAAGAGCCACGCCAAGAACTACACAGCCTCGGACAACCTGGCCTGCACCATCACCCAGAGCTCATCTACCTCCATCATCGGCATCTGCGACGGGGTGATCGCGGTCGGCGGGTCGATGCTGCTGGCCAACCACGTGACCGTCAACCTCGGCTCCAATAACCCGACGGTGGCGATCAACGGCGGAACGGGCCAGTACAAAAACGCACGCGGGGCCGTGGTGACCTCGGCGGTCGCGAACACGAACAACACCGACTTCACCATCACGTACACAACCTGAGCCCAGCATTCCGGGCAGCAGTGTCAGAGCCAGCCATCCGGCGAGACAGCCGCTGAGAAAGCAAGGAGCATCTACGACATGAGTGCCACCAAGCGCATCATCGTCAAGTCGGGCGCAGCGGGCACAGCCGCGGCCCTCACCGCCGCCGCGTTGCTGGCGTTCACGGGAGGGACGGCGTCGGCGAAGAGCGGCACCTTGCGCTTCTTCTCGAAGTCCGTGACGTCGAGCTTCTACACCGCCAACGGCCAGCCGATCACGAACCAGAATACCCAGCCCGCAGTCGGGGACTACTTGATCTCCAGCGACCTTGACTACGTGGGCAACCACAAGAGCCACGCCAAGAGCTATACCGCGACCGACAACCTCGTCTGCACCATCTCGGTGAGCACTTCCACGTCCATCATGGGTATCTGCGACGGGGCAATCGCGATGGGCGGGTCCATGTTGCTGGCGAGCCACGAGACTGTGAACTTCGCCGCCACCAGCCCGGTGGTGCCCATCAATGGCGGCGTCGGACAATTCAACGGGGCGCACGGAACCGTGAAGACGGTGCAGGTCGGCAACACCAACAACAGCGACATCACGGTGAGCTACACCACCTGATCTCGACTACCTACGCAAGACGAGGAGCATTTACGACATGAGTCCCACCAAGCGCATCATCCTCAAGTCGGGCGCCGCAGGCACGGCAGCGGCCCTCACCGCTGCCGCGTTGCTGGCGTTCACGGGAGGGATCGCATCGGCGAAGAGCGGCACCCTGCGCTTCTTCTCGAAGTCGGTGTCGTCGAACTTGTACTCAGCCAACGGCCAGCCGATCACGAACCAGAACACCCAGCCCGCCGTCGGGGACTACTTCATCTCCGCCGATCTCGACTACGTGGGCAACCACAAGAGCCACGCGAAGAACTACACCGCCTCCGACGACGTCGTCTGCACCATCACGGTCAGCACCTCGACGGCGATCACGGGAACCTGCGACGGCGCCATCGCGATGGGCGGCTCCATGCTCCTGATCAATCGCGTGAGTGTGAACTTCGCCTCCAACAACCCGGTCATACCCATCAATGGCGGCGTCGGACAGTTCAACGGGGCGCATGGCACGGTGAAGACGGTGTCGGTCGGCAACGGCAACAACTCCGACGCGACGGTGAATTACACGACCTGAGCCTGAGCCCGAGAGCGCTTAACTCGGCAGCACCGACTCGATGGCCTCGACGAGCTGCGGCGCCTCCGGCTCAACCATCGGTCGGAATCGTCCGGCTACGGACCCGTCGGCGGCGATCAGGAACTTCTCGAAGTTCCATTGGATGTCGCCCGCTTCGCCGTCGGGATCGGCGGCGGAGGTGAGCTCGGTGTAGATGGGGTGTCGCTGTTGACCGTTGACATCGACCTTTTCGGTCATCGGGAAGGTCACCCCGTAGGTAGTCGAACAGAAGGTGGCGATCTCCTCGGGCGCTCCGGGCTCCTGCCCCCCGAACTGGTTGCAGGGCACGCCGAGAACACTGAAGCCGCGGTCCGCGTAGTTGCGCTGAAGCTCCTCGAGACCGGCGTACTGAGGAGTGAGGCCGCATTTGGATGCCACGTTCACGACGAGAAGCGCCTTACCGCGCAGCGCGCCGAAATCCAACACAGAGCCGTCGAGTGATGCGATTTGGTGGTCGAAGATCGTCATGCCTGCACCATACTTATCGGGCCCCTCCGAGCACCAAGGCCGGCGGGCTGCTCGGCGCCGGTCAGGCCAGAGAGTCGGCCGCCGCCGAGATCCCAGCCGGCTCGGGCTCGCGGCTCGGGCCCTGGACGAGCTGGCTGCGGCTCAGTTTGACCACGCCCCACAGCAGCGCGGCGAGCGCCACGACCTCGACGACGATGTCCTCGGGGGCGAGGGCCAGGTGCTCGGAGAAGATGAACACGCCGAGCAAGCTCGCGACGAGCGGGTCGACGATCGTGAAGCCGGGCTGGGAGGCGGCGAGAGGCCCCGCTTGAAGAGCGTGGGACGCGAGCAGCATCGAGGCGGCCCCGGCGACCAGGAGCACGTAGGGCGACCAAGTCGAGAAGATGGCACCGAGCCCACCGTCGAGGTGCGAGCTCATCTCCTTGATCACCGCGGCCACGAAGCCCCACGAGACGCCTGTGGCCACCCCCAAGGTGGCGGCACGCCGGGCGGGCGAGAGGCGCCCGCCGTGGCGAAGGGGTGTGTACGCCGCGAGGGCGGCGAGCCCGGCGAGACCCAGCGCCGAGAGGCCAGCGAGCCACCACAGGGTGCCGGCGGCGTGGCGGTGGCCCCCCGAGGGCGCTGCGGTGAAGAGGAACAGTCCCAGGCCCGCGGCCATCGCAGCGCAGGCCATCCAGTCGCTGCGCTGCACACGGCGCGATCCGATGACCGCCATGTAGGCGAACACGAAGAGGAGCTCGGTGGCGAAGATGGGCTGCACCAGGGCGAGGCCGCCGAAGTGCAGCGCCAGGATCTGGAACACGAAGCCAAGGATCATGCTGCCCACCCCGGCGAGCCAGATCGGCTGGCGGACCAGGTAGAGCAGGAGCTTGGCGCTGAACGTCTCGCCGCCGGGAGCGCTGGCGGCGCCCAGGCGCTGGCACACCGAGGAGGTGGCGGTGCAGAAGCTCGCGGCAAGCGCCAGAAGGACCGCCTCGGACATGAGCACCATCCTCGCGGATGGGAGAGGGGGCGTGGGCACCCCTAGAGTGGTGGGCATGTCGGAAGTGCTCCTCGAGGCGGGGGAGCCGGCGCAGCGGCCCGGACGACCGGGTCCGCCGCAGCAGACCGGCCGGGAGCCGCGCCGTGGTAACGAGGCCCAGAGCCTTCGCGCCGCGGCGGCGGTGTTCGTGCGCCAGCCCTCGCCCGTCGTGATCGCCTCGCTGCTCGTGGCCGCCATAGCGGGGCGGATCTACGTAGGCGATTACAGCTGGTGGGACCTGCTGCCTCCGGCGGTGGTCCTCGCCGCCCAGCCGTTCACCGAGTGGCTGATCCACGTCTTCGTGCTGCACTTCAAGCCGAGGCCCCTCCTGGGCCGGCGCATGGACCCGCTCGTGTCCCGCAAGCACCGAGCCCACCACGCGGACCCGAAAGACCTGCGCCTCGTTTTCATTCCCCTACAGACCCTCCCCGGGCTGCTCGGCGCGACAGCGGCGGTGATGCTCGCGCCGATGCCGCTCGGCCGGGGGCTGTCCGGGCTGATCGGCGCCTACGCGATGACCCTGCTCTACGAGTGGACGCACTATCTGATCCACTCCGCCTACCGGCCCCGGCACCGATTGTTCCGCTACGTCTGGCGAGCACACCGCAACCACCACTTCCGCAACGAGCATTACTGGTTCGGGGTGACGGTTCACGTGGCTGACCACCTCCTCGGGACGTTCCCCGAGAAGACCGCGGTGGAGCTGTCCCCGACGGCGCGCACCCTCGGCGTCGAAGCGGCTTGAGCACATCATCGTGAGCCAGCCTCTGGTGGTGGTGAGCTACGGAGCCGACGCCGCCATGGAGCAGGCCACCAGGGAGGCGCTCGGCCCCGACGTCGAGCTCGTGTACTCGACGCGTATGTCCGAAGACGAGCGACGCGATGCGATTACGCGTGCCGAGGCGCTCCTCACCTGGAGCCTCGAGCACGAGCTGCCCGAAGAGATGCTCGAGGGAGCGAAGGAGCTGCGGTTCCTCCAGCTGCTCTCGGCGGGGGTGGACCACGTCGACCTGGGACGGGTCCCGGAGCAGGTGGTGATCGCGAGCAACGTTGGCGCCTACGCGGAGCCCATGGCCGAGCACGTGATGGCCATGGCGCTCTCTTGCGCCAAGCGCCTACCGCTGCGCCAGGCGGGGCTCGCCAGGGGCGAGTTCGACCAAAGGTCCCTCTCGCTGACCCTCGACGGAGCGGTCTGCGGGATCGTGGGCTTCGGCGGGATCGGGAAGGCCACCGCACGGCTCATGCGCGCCTTC
>DATKIB010000178.1:0-27638 GCA_035509915.1 Acidimicrobiales bacterium
ACGGCGCTGCGTCGGGTGTCGGCGAGGGTGGCGGCGGTCTCGCCGTCGGCCACGCTTGCCGTGGACGCACGGGCGCGCGAGCTGCGGGCACGAGGCGAGGACGTGATCTCCTTCGGGGCGGGCGAGCCCGACTTCCCGACGCCCGCGCACATCGTCGACGCGGCGGTGGAGGCGTGCTCCAACCCGGTCAACCACCACTACACCGCGACCCCCGGGCTGGCGGAGCTGCGCGAGGCCGTCGTCGCCAAGACCCGGCGCGACTCCGGCTACGCAGCCTCCGCCTCGCAGGTGGTGGTGACCAACGGGGCCAAGCAGGCCGTGTACGAGACGTTCGCCGCCCTGGTCGACCCGGGCGACGAGGTGCTCGTCCCCGCGCCCTACTGGACCACCTACCCCGAGGCGGTGGCCCTGGCCGGTGGTCGGCCCGTGGAGGTGCCGACCTACGAGGAGAACGGCTTCCACCTGGACGTGGGCATGCTCGAGGCGGCGCTCACGGCCTCGACGAAGGTCTTGCTCTTCGTGTCACCCAACAACCCGACCGGCGCTGTGCTGTCGCCGGAGGAGGTGGCCGCCGTCGGTCGCTGGGCCGTCGAGCACGGGCTGTGGGTGGTGACGGACGAGATCTACGAGCACCTCGTGTACGGCGAGCGGCGGGGGGCGTCGCTGCCGGTGCTCGTGCCCGAGGCGGCGGACCGGGCCGTCGTCATCAACGGGGTAGCCAAGTCCTACGCCATGACCGGCTGGCGCGTGGGCTGGCTGATCGCTCCCCCCGACATCACCGAGGCCGTCACAGCGCTCCAGTCGCAGGCGACCTCCAACGTGTGCAACGTCGCCCAGCAGGCCGCGCTGGCCGCTCTCACGGGCGACCTGGGTGCTGCCCATGCCATGCGCGACGTGTTCGACCGCCGCCGGCGGACGATCCACCGCATGCTCAACGAATGCGAGGGTGTGTCCTGCGTCGAGCCCGAGGGAGCCTTCTACGCCTTCCCGTCGGTCAAGGGCCTGCTCGGCCGGCGCATCGCCGGCCGGGAGATCACGAGCTCCTCCGACGTCGCCGAGGTCGCGATCGACGAGGCCAAGGTCGCCGTGGTCCAGGGGGAGGCGTTCGGCGCGCCGGGTTACCTGAGGATGTCCTACGCGCTCGGCGACGCTGCGATCGAAGAGGGCGTGGCGCGACTGGGTCGGCTTTTCGCCACCGCCGACTAGCGGGGAGTCCACGATGGCCAGGGTCCTCGTCACCGAGAAGCTCGCCGAGCCCGGGCTCAAGCTCTTGGCCGATGCCGGCCACGAGGTCGACGTGCAGCTCGGGCTCTCCCCCGAGCAGCTGCGCGCGGCCGTGGCCGGGGCGCAGGGGTTGATCGTGCGCTCGGCCACCCAGGTGGACGCGGCGGTGCTGGAGGCCGCTTCGGACCTGGAGGTCGTCGGGCGCGCCGGCATCGGGCTCGACAACGTGGACGTCGAGGCTGCCACCCGTCGCGGAGTGATGGTCGTGAACGCTCCGCAGTCCAACATCCTGTCGGCGGCCGAGCACGCCATCGCCTTGTTGCTGGCTCAGGCCCGCAACATCCCCCAAGCGCACGCAGCGCTCGTCGCAGGCAAGTGGGAGCGGTCGAAGTGGGAGGGGGTGGAGCTGCACGGCAAGACCCTCGGGGTGGTGGGCCTAGGGCGGATCGGGGCGCTCGTGGCGCAGCGGGCTCTCGCCTTCGGGATGCGCCTGTGCGCGTACGACCCGTACGTGTCGCCCGAGCGCGCCAGGGCGATGGGAGTGGAGCTCATGTCGCTCGAGGACCTCGTCGCGGAGGCCGACTTCCTCACCATCCACCTCCCCAAGACGCCGGAGACCGCAGGCCTCATCGGCGGCGAGCTGCTCGAGCGGGCGAAGCCCGGTATCCGGATCGTGAACGCGGCGCGCGGCGGGATCCTGGACGAATCTGCGCTGGCCGCGGCGATCGGCAGCGGGCGGGTCGAGGGCGCGGCGCTCGACGTGTTCTCCTCCGAGCCGTGCACCGACTCACCCTTGTTCGGGCTCGACAGCGTGGTGGTCACGCCGCACCTCGGGGCCTCGACGGCAGAGGCACAGGACAAGGCGGGTGTCACCATCGCGGAGCAGGTCAACCTGGCGCTGGCGGGCGACTTCGTGCCCTTCGCCGTCAACATCGCCGCGACCGAGGTGCCCGAGTCTGTGCGGCCGTTCCTCGGCCTCGCTGAGCAGCTGGGCCGGGCGTTCGCCTGCTTGAACGACGGGCTCCCCGACACCCTCGAGGTCGAGTACGCCGGCGCGCTCGCCTCGGAGGGAGCGGGGACGAAGATACTGACGCTTGCGATATTGAAGGGCGTGTTTTCGGCGGGCACCGAGGAGCCGGTCTCGTACGTGAACGCGCCCCAGCTCGCTCGCGAGAGGGGTCTCGAGGTGCGGGAAGTGACCACTTCGACGAGCCGCGAGTACGTGAACCTGCTGACGTTGCGGTCGTCGGGACACTCGCTCGCAGGTACGTTGTCCGGGCCGCGCTCCGAACCGCGCTTCGTCCTGGTGGACGACCACGACGTGGAGGTGCCTCCGGCCGACCACATGCTCGTCGTCCGCAACGACGACAGGCCGGGCATGATCGGGGTGGTCGGCACGGTGCTGGGGGAGGCCGGCGTGTCGATCTCCTCGATGGCGGTGGGGCCTTCGCGCACCGCGCCCACGGCCTTGATGGCGCTCTCGACCGACGGCGTGGTGCCCGACGAGGCGCTGGCGGCGCTCGCCGGCGCCGACGGGATCCTGGAGGTGCACAGCATCACCTGCTCCTGAGCCGGCTGGGCCGGCGGGCGGGCGGTGCCGGCGGGCGGGGCCCGTGGCGGCGTCGGGCCCTGCTGGGCCTGTGGGGCAGCGGGACGCAGGGCGGGTGCGTTCAGGAAGGGAGGTTGACCATGGCAAAGCAGGTGCGACCGAAGGCCACGCTCGATACGCCCATCGGTGCGGACGTGGACCTCGAAAAAGAAGTGGTGCGAGACAAGAAGGGACGGCGGGTCACCGCCGCCTACGTCGAGCGCTTGGTCGAGAAAGCCAAGAAGCGGGGACGCCCATCGTTGCAAGTTCGCCTGCCATCGCGTTCCGCCTCCCACAAGAACTGAGGGAGCGAGCCGAAACGGTTGCAGCTCGCGAGGGAAAGACGGTGTCTCAGCTCGCCCGTGAGGCGCTCGAGTCGCGCCTCGAGGCGTCCTGACCGATACCAGACGCCTCAGAGATGTACGACGCCGCGCGCGCCGTTGAAATGGGGAAATGGCCTTACTAACAAGTGACTATCACTGCGCGTGTTCATGGCTTGGACACGAAGAGTGAAAGTCCTGCTCAGGACCCATTTCTCGTTGACTTCGACAAGGGGTGTTGACACTACGTTGGCTAACTGGACGACGCTTGTGGGCCGATAGAACCTTCAATGACCGTTCCTGTCAGCGTCATGGGCCCAGCGATCGGGAGCTGGAGCACCAAAACGGTCAAGGCGCGGCCTAGCTTCTTGGACTTGCAACAGGCGCGCAGAGTGTTGCGCTTGGTCGCCGCGGTCTTCACCGCTGTCACCGCAGTCTGCTTCACCGGCATTGCGGTCGCGGTGCTGTGGTTGCACATCGGCATCAGGCCGGTGCTGTCGGGGAGCATGCGCCCGACGTACGCGCCGGGATGGGCGATCGTGACGCGACAGATTCCGCTGTCCGCCGTGCGGCGGGGCGACATCATCGTGTTCACACCTCCGGGTTCCGACGCACAGTTCGCGCACCGCGTGACGTCGGTGTCGGGGCCTGCGAACGACCCGATCGTCACCACCAAGGGCGACGCCAACCCGAGCCCAGACGCATGGCACTTGCGCCTCGAAGGGACCACCGTGCCCGAGGTAGTCACCGAGGTCCCGTGGCTCGGTTCGATCATGGTGGACTTCGAGCACCAGTGGGAGCACGCCGCGCTGATCGCCTTGCTCGGGCTGGGCATCTGCTTCGGCGGGACGAAGGCCATCCTCCGCAGGCCCGGGCTGGCCGAGTCGCATTGAAGGCCGGGCCGGAGGGAATCGTCAGGACGTCACAGCGATCACGGGACGGAGAGGTTTCGAGTAGAAGCAGCGATCATCACAGCGAGAGGTCAACAGAGCCAAGGGAGCGGAGTCAGCGAGACAAGGCAGACCAGTAAAGCCAGCAGAGCAATCAAACGAGCAGACAAATCATTGAGCCGAGTCCGTAATACGGACTGCCAAAGGGGGGGCCAGTAACATGATCATCACAATCGGGCGTGCGTCCAAGCATGCGAGCAAGTCGAGGTGGGGGCGCAGGGCATTAGCGGGTGGATTCGCCCTCTCGGTGCTGGGGCTGACCGGGGCAGGTGTCTACGCAGGGCTGAACGCCACCGCGACGAGTACATCGGCGGTGACGAGCGGCACGTTGCTCATGACGCTGTCGGCCGACGCTCCGAGCGCAGGCCTACCGGAGACGATCTCCAACATGGCCCCCGGCGACGTGTACAACGTCTACGTCAATGTGAACAACACCGGCACTCTGGCTTCGGCGGCGGGCATGACCCTCGGCGCAGCGGCGAGCCCAGTGAACGCGCTGACCAACGGCAGCGTCTCCGGTGAGGGGCTTTCGGTCTCGATCACCCAGTGCAGCGTCGCATGGGTGGCGGGCAGCTGCTCGCTCCCGGCCACGACGACGACGATCCTGGCGAGCACACCGCTCTCGAGCTTCGGGAGCGCCCAGAGCCTGTCCAACGTCCCGTCGCTCGCTGCGACCAGCGGGAGTCTGGCCCACCTGCAGTTCAGCGTGACTCTGGCCGGAACTGAGACGTCCAACAACGGGACGCTTCCGGCGCAGACCATCCAGGGACTTACGACGACGATCACCTGGACCTTCACCGAGCTGCAGCGGACAGCGACCACGACCAACGCATAACGATCAAGGGGGAGCCGCTTGGTTCGGCTACTGAGTAGCCGGTTATCCAGGAGGGCAGTCGTTGCGACGGCTGCCCTCCTGGCCGCGGCCGGAGTGATCCCGGCCGCTGCCAGCGGCTCGCCTGCGGCGACGGTGAAGAAGGCGAGCGCCGTGACGAGCACGGCATGGGGTGCGGCTCCCACCGCACAGAGCGTGAGTTCCGCGCCGCCCTGCCTCACCATCCCACTCGACTGCGGTCCCTTCACCGCCGCCAACGGTCTGGGACTCACGACCGCGCTGTTCGAGGTCTGGAACACGGGCGACGTTGCGCTCACCGGGCTCAGCTACGACGTGGCGCTGTCCTCCGGCGACTTCACGCTCGCTTCTTGCTCGGTGGCCTGGAGCGTCGGGGGAACGTGCTCCGGCACTGCGACCACGGTTCTCCAGAACGAGCCAGCTGGCACCTATCCCGTGACCACGAGCCTTCCCGGGTCCCCCGGGAGCGTGGTGTACATGAAGATCACCACGAGCCTGCTCGTGACCAGCGTCACGGTCTCGACAGCCGCCTGCTCCGGCGGATCGGCGTGCACCGACTCCACCACGTCACGCCAGATCAGGGCGGCAGTCACCACCAACGCGTAGTCCCTGTCTACTATTTGCACATCGAAACGACCCGGTGGAGGCGCGTGGGCTCGGCGGCCGCCGTGGTGCTTGTCGCGATGTGCGTACTGGCGGTGACGGACCTACGGGGCCGGACCGAGGTGCACCGGGTCGACGCGCGGCTGGCCTTCGCCGACCATTCCGTCCGAGTCGCACGTGGCGACCTGGCCGACACGAGGTCCCGGGCCGACGAGGTGGGCACCGAGGTGAGCCAAGTCGCCACGGCGGCGATCCACACGCAGGACAACATCTACGGGACCAACGGCCAGATCTCGTCGACGGACACGGGCATCTCGGTCGACGGGTACGACATCTCACAACTCGACGTCTGCCTGGTCGGGGTGGAGCAGGCGCTAGACCAGGTGGCGGTCGGGCAGACCGGGCCCGGGCTCAAGTCGCTCGGGTCGGTGGCCGCCTACTGCACAGCGGCGAGGCCGCCCGGTGGCTGACCGGCCGATGAGCGAGCGGAGTTGGGTCCTGCCCCACCTCAGCACGGCTGTGGACATTGCGCCGGGCGTGGCTGCCGGCAGGGCTGCCTCCGCCCCCGGCGACAGGGTTGGGCCCACCGGCGACAGGGCTGCCCCCGCCACCGGCAACCCGAGCATCCATGATTTGCAGCACTGGGAGCTTCGCTTCGTAGGGCCGACACGGCGCGTCCGACGGCTCCGCCGGTTGCGCAGGACGGCAGTCGGCCTCCTCGTCCTCGGTCTGCTCACCTTCGGGTTGGTCGACGACCTGCAAACCCAGGCGCGTCTGCACGGCAGGGAGGTGCAGCTGACCGCCACCAAGGCGCTTGCTGTGGCGACCGCGAGACTCGCCGTCTACACCGAAGGCCTCCTGCGTAAAGCCGTCGCCGAGCGCGACTTCGACCAGGGCACCTTCGACCAACTCTCCGCTCAGCTGGCATCCGACCAGCAGCAGCTCGCCCAGGCGCAGCAAGTGCTGGCCGCAACGAACTCGAACCTCGCCACCTTGAACACCTGCGTGACGGGTGTGCAGCAGGCCGTCGGCGCAATGGCCGGCGGCAACCAGCAAGCTTCGATCGCGGCCATCTCGGCTGTGGCGACGCCCTGCGAGAGCCTGCAAAGTGCCGGTGCAGGTGGGCCGGTATATCCCTTCGACTTCCCGGACCCGGACGTCATCGACGCGGCAGGCACGTACTTCGCCTACGGCACCAACTCGGCGGAGGGCAACATTCAGATCATCACCTCCACCGATCTCACCCACTGGACTCCGGTGGGGAACGCTCTGCCGAGGCTCGCCTCGTGGGCGAGACCAGGCGCAACGTGGGCCCCGTCGGTCGTAGCTCTCAACGGGGCATATCTGCTCTTCTACACGGCTGACGCCGGTTCTCGTGAGTGCATCTCGGTTGCCACGAGCGCCCGACCACAGGGCCCGTTCGTCGACTCGTCCTCGGCACCGCTCATGTGCCAGCCGACGCTCGGGGGATCGATCGACCCCGCCCCCTATCTCGATGGCGCCGGCCGTCCCTATCTCACATGGAAGTCGAACGGCGGCAGCGGCCAGCCGGCGACGATCTGGGCACAGCCGCTCGCGTCCTCGGGCACGGGGTTGGCGCCGGGCACCTCGCCGAGCGCGCTGATCGCACCGAGCCAGCCGTGGGAGGGGGCGATCGTCGAGGCCCCGTTCATGTGGCGGGCCAACGGCACCTACTACCTCTTCTACTCGGGCAACAACTGGGACTCGACGTCGTACGCGGAGGGGGTGGCGGTGTGCGCAGGCCCGCTGGGCCCCTGCGCCAAGCCGCTGGCGCATCCGGACTACGCCTCGCAGCCCAACTTGGTCTCGCCCGGCGGCGCGTCGGTGTTCGCCGATTCGCAGGGCAATCCCTGGATCGCGTTCCACGCCTACCTGCCGAGCGCGGTCGGCTACCCGAACGCCAGATTGCTGTTCCTTCGGAGGGTGAGCTTCGCGAGCGGCCTGCCGGAGGTGGGGGCGCCGAGCTAGGCAGGGCGGCCGGGGGCGGTGGGCACTGCGGGCCACGAGTCGTAGCTGCCGTCGGGCCCCGTGTCGGCACCCAGGCGCTCGGAGACAGCCCGAGCGATCGCGGCGAGCCCGCCCAGCAAGCCGAGCAAGAGCAACATCTTGCGCACGGCGGCAGACTAGAGCACCGGCAAGTTGGCCCACCCGCGGGCGGGGGGCGCGCTTGACCCGGAAGCCGCATTTTGGGAGCATCTAGACGATGCGCGAGCGCCTTTTCGTCGAGAGCCTGCTTCTTACCTGACGGCGAGCGCCCCATCGCGCTCGCCGTCGCACCCCCTGAGCCTGAAGGCCAGGGGGTTTTTCATTGGCGGCGAGTGCAGCACGCGAGAGACCAGAACGGGGACAGAGATGAGCGACAAGGTCAACCACATGAGCGAGCCCAACGACAAGGGCCGGGCCACCACCGGAAAGCCCGGGTCAGGTCGCGGAGGGAAAGCCGAGGTAAAGGCGGCGGGGAAGCCGGCGGGGCAGCCGGCGGGGAGAGCGGCTGGGAAGGCGCCCGGGAAGGCGCCCGGGAACGGGGACCCGGGCCATCTCGTGATCTTCGACACGACATTGCGCGACGGCGAGCAGTCGCCCGGCATCTCGCTCGACGCGGCGGAGAAGCTCGAGATCGCCGAGCAGCTGGCCAGGGTCGGCGTTGACTACATCGAAGCGGGGTTCCCAGTGGCGAGCCAAGGGGACTTCGAGGCGGTGCAGGCCATCGCTCGCTCGGTCGGCAACGCGCCCAGTGCCCCGGCAATCTGCGGGCTCTCGAGGACGCACCTCTCCGACGTCGACCGCTGCTGGGAGGCCGTTCGAGAAGCCGCGCGCGCCCGGATCCACGTCTTCATATCCACCAGCCCGCAGCACATGGAGCACATGCTCAAGATGACGCAGGCGCAGGTGCTCTTAGAGACCAGCGCCGGCGTTGCGAGGGCGCGCGAGCACACCGACGACGTCGAGTTCAGCCCGCAGGACGCCACGCGCACCCCACTGGACTTCATGCTCGAGGTGCTCGCCGCGTCGGTCGAGGCCGGCGCCACCACGCTCAACATCCCGGACACCGTCGGCTACGGCATCCCCTGGGACTTCGGCGCCCTGATCCAGCACATCCGCCGGGAGGTGCCGGGCGACTACGTGCTCTCCACGCACTGCCACAATGACCTCGGCATGGCCACCGCCAACTCGCTCGCGGGCGTGCAGGCCGGGGCGCGACAGGTGGAGGTCTGCGTCAACGGACTGGGGGAGCGCGCGGGCAACGCGGCGCTCGAAGAGGTCGTGATGGCGATCCGCATCCGCGCCGACCAGTTCCCCGGCGTCAGCACGAGTGTGCGCACCGAGGAGCTGGCTCGGGCCTCGAGGCTCGTCGCGAGGCTCACCGGCTACCCGGTTCAGTACAACAAGGCCGTGGTCGGGCGCAACGCGTTCGCCCACGAGTCGGGCATCCACCAGCACGGCGTGCTCGCCGACCGGTCGACCTACGAGATCATCGACGCCGCGACCGTGGGCCAGGTGGGCCGGCAGATCGTCCTCGGCAAGCACTCGGGCCGTCACGCTTTCAAGGACAGCCTCGAGAAGATGGGTATCTCGGTCCAAGGCGAGGGCCTGAACCAGGCCTTCAGCAGGTTCAAGGAGCTGGCCGACCGCAAGGTGGAGATCACCGAGGCGGACATCGAGGCCATCGTGGCCGAGGAGCTCGGCCAGGACCTCGTCGAGGACTTCCAGCTCGAGTCGCTCGAGGTCTCGGGCGGCACCGTTGGGATGCCGCACGCACGAGTCGTGGTGAGCCACGCGGGTGACAAGGTCGAGGCCACAGCCGAAGGCAACGGCATGATCGACGCGGCGAGCACCGCAATCCGCAAGGCGACGGCGGTCGAGTCGCGGCTCATCGGCTTCAACGTCTCCTCGGTCACCGGCGGGGTCGACGCGCTAGGGGACGTGGTAGTGCAGCTGGAGGCCGACGGGATCACGGTATCGGGCCGCGGGGTCTCGACAGACGTGGTGGAGGCCTCGGCGCGGGCCTACCTGGCCGCGGTCAACCGGCTGCTTCGCGTCCGCGCGCGCAACGAGGTGCGCCGCATCGAGAGCGGCCCCTAGGCAGCGGCGGGCAGGTCAGTGGCGCAGTACTTGCACTTGCGCGCTGCGACCGGCAGGTCGTCGGAGAGGCAGGCCGGACAGGTCTTGGTGGGAGGGGCCTCTCCGAAGACGGTCTGGCCGCGCCGTGCCATGAGCGACTTGTAGGGGAGCACGATCAGGAAATACACCACCGCCATGAATATGAAGAAATAGACGACGGCCGAAATGAAGTCCCCGAAGTTGATGAAGGTGCTGGTGTTGCCCGCTTGACCCAGTTGGACCCCGAGCGAGATCGGGTTCTTACCCTGCGCACGGGTGACCAAAGGTGTGATCACGTCGCTCGTGAACGACTTGATCAACGTGCTGAACGCCAGCGCTATCGCCAGGCCGACCGCCACGATGATGACGTCGCCTCGCATCAAGAAGTTCTTGAAACCCTTGATCATGCTTGTCCTCTCCTTCTCAGGAACGCCCGGGTCGCGGGCGCTCTGGCGTGCACGATACGGGAGCCTCTGTGACAAGGCACCTCGAGGTTGAGAGCGACGGCGAAAAGAGCCCCTAGAGCCGTTCGGCTCTGTTACCCCGACTCAGGTATGTCGATTCACAGGTATGTTCGGAGGGTCCTGGCCGGTCAGCGGCGCTGGGGCGAGAAACAGGCTGCAATTCGCCCTCGGGTCTGTGCTGGCGGGGCTCGTGAGCCTGGTCTTCCTCCTCTGGATGGTCCTGGTCGTGGGCGGACCGCGGATGACCGACTTGGTCGACGACATCGGGGAGTTGGTCGCTGCGGTGATCGCAGCCGCTCTCTGTGCTCTGGCCGCCTCGAGAGCCTCGTCACGCCGAACGAGCTGGATCCTCCTTGCCGTGTCGAGCTTCGCCTGGGCGGTGGGGGAGGCGATCTGGTGTTACTACGACCTCGTCGAGCGCGTGCAGGTGCCTTTCCCGTCGTATGCGGACATCGGATTCGTAACCGCGATTCCCTTCATGTTCGCAGGACTGCTGCTCTTTCCCTGCAACTCGCGGCGGACTGCTGCCCGGATCGAAGGCCTGCTCGACGGCTGCATCATCGCCGGCTCCCTGCTCTTCGCCAGCTGGGCCACGATCCTCGGCCCCATATACCGCTCCCACTCCGGTGGCGTGCTCAAGCAGGTTCTCTCACTCACGTACCCGGCCAGCGACGTGGTGATGCTGTCCCTGGTCTTAATCCTGATCGCACGGGCCGGCCACCACAGACGGACCGCCTTTGGCCTGGTGATGTTCGGGGTCGTCGCCTTTGCCGTGGCCGACAGCTCGTTCGCCTACCTGACCGAGGTGAACAAGTTCGGAATCGGGAGCTACTTCGACACCGGCTGGGTCGCGGGATACCTATTGATCGCGTTGGGAGCACTCTGGGACGTGAAGTCGCCGGCCCGCGCAGTCGTCCGAGCGGATCCCTCGACGACGTCGCTCATAGCTCCGTACGTGCCTGTGCTGATCGTCCTGGTGGTGACGGCCGTCCAGATCCTGCGTGGTAGTCACGTCGACGCGGTCACCTGGGTCATGGCAGTGGTGCTCGTGGTGCTGGTCCTCGGTCGTGAGGGTCTGCGGCTACGGGACCAAGCCGTGGACTTCCGGTCGCGGTCTAGCCACGCCAGTCCCCACCCGATAAGCAGCTCTCACGCCGGTCCAGGCCCGGACCCAGGACGCGACCGCGACTCCGCTCTGGTGGAGCGGTGACAGTGATGAACGGACCAACCCACAGCCAGGGAACGACTGGGGTCGCCCTGGGGTTTGGCGGCCCAGGAGTGGTCGTGCACACCCCGAGCGGTTCGAGCGTCCGTCTACGACCTGCCAGGCGGGACTCCGGGAAAAAGCTGAAATGGTGGATCGTGAGAGGAACGGTCCTCGCGACCACGGTGTTCGCCCTCCTGGACCTGATTCTCTTGACTTCGGGCCTTCATCACTAGGCACAACTGGCCGCGCCGCCCCGTCCCTAAGCACTACCCACACGGCACCGCCCGTCGTGGTGCAGCCGGCTCAGACGCTCGGCGTCATCTTCAGGAGCTGCTCGTGCTCGGCATCCACGACGGGCGCGAGCGCTCGTATGCGGCGATGCCGTCCTTGTGGCGCAGGGTGAGCCCGATGTCATCCCAGCCGTTCAGCAACCGCTCGCGGGTGAACTCGTCGAGCGGGAACGTGGAGGCGAGTCCGGCGGCGGGTGCCTCGATCGTGCCCCTCGCCACGTCGATCGTGATCTCGAGGGACGGGTCCGACGCGACCGCGTCCATCAGCGAGCGCCCGAACGAGGGCTCCACCTTCACCGGCAAGAGCCCCTGTTTGGTCGAGTTGATCCGGAAGATGTCGCCGAAACGGGGCGACACGACCGCCTCGAAGCCGTAGTCCATGAGAGCCCACACAGCGTGCTCCCTCGACGAGCCCGTGCCGAAGTTGGGGCCCGCCACGAGGATGCTCGCCCCCGCGTAGTCGGGCTGGTTGAGGACGAAGTCCCGGTCGTCGCGCCACTCGGAGAACAGCCCGGCGCCGAAACCGGCGCGCTCGACGCGCTTCAGCCAGTCCGACGGGATTATCTGGTCGGTGTCGACGTCGGAGCGGTCGAGGGGTACCGCCCGCCCGCTCACCACGTGCACCGGTCTCATAGGGCCCTGCCCCTCACCGACTCGCCGCGCACCGTCGAGGTCCAGGGCCTCATGCTCGGGGCAGGTCGCCGGGGGTGGCGAAGTGCCCCGCGACCGCGCTCGCAGCGGCCACGGCGGGGGACACGAGGTGGGTGCGACCCCCGCGGCCCTGGCGGCCCTCGAAGTTGCGGTTCGAGGTGGAGGCGCAGCGCTCTCCGACCGAGAGCTTGTCCGGGTTCATCGCCAGGCACATCGAGCAGCCCGGCTCGCGCCACTCGAAGCCCGCCGACACGAACACCTTGTCGAGCCCCTCCGCCTCGGCCTGAGCCTTCACCCGGTGGGAACCGGGCACCACGAGCGCGCGTAGCCCCTGGCGCGCGTGGCGCCCGTCGAGCACACCGGCGGCCGCGCGCAGGTCCTCGATGCGCGAGTTGGTGCACGAGCCGATGAAGACCGTGTCGATCGCTATGTCGCGCATTGCGGTACCGGGGCGGAGCCCCATGTACTCGAGCGCCCTCGCGGCGGACTCCCGTGCCGCAGGTTCGGCGAAGGAGCCGGGGTCGGGGACCGAGCCGGAGATCGGCACGACCTGGCCGGGGTTGGTGCCCCAGGTGACGTGCGGCTCGAGTGAAGCCCCGTCGATAGACACGGTCTTGTCGAAGTCGGCGCCTTCGTCGGTGGGCAGGCTCCGCCAGTCCTCGAGCGCCTCCGACCAAAGGGCTCCCTTCGGGGCATGCTCGCGGCCCTCGAGGTAGGCGAAGGTCACGTCGTCCGGCGCCACCATGCCGGCACGCCCGCCGGCCTCGATCGACATGTTGCACACCGTCATGCGCCCTTCCATCGACAGTGCGCGGATCGCCGAGCCCCGGTACTCGATGACGTGGCCGACCGCGCCGCCAGTCCCGATGCGGCCGATGATGCCCAATACGAGATCCTTCGCTGTCACCCCCGGCGGCAAGGCACCTGCGACCTCGATCGCCATCGTCTGCGGCCGCGGCTGGGGAATGGTCTGCGTCGCGAGCACGTGCTCCACCTCCGAGGTGCCGATCCCGAAGGCGAGGGCGCCGAACGCGCCGTGCGTGGAGGTATGGCTGTCGCCGCAGACGACGGTCATGCCCGGCAGGGTGAGTCCGAGCTCCGGGCCGATGATGTGCACGATTCCCTGATTGGAGTCGCCCATCGGGTAGCAGGCGATGTCGAACTCGGCGCAATTGGCTGCGAGGACCTCGAGCTGTTTGGCGGAGATCGGGTCGGAGCCCTGGCCGACCAGAGTGGGCACGTTGTGGTCCGCTGTGGCCACGGTCAGCTCAGGGTGGCGGACGGTGCGTCCCGCCATGCGCAGCCCGTCGAACGCCTGCGGGGAGGTGACTTCGTGGACGAGGTGGAGGTCCACGAAGAGCAGGTCGGGCTCGCCCTCCGCGCGGCTCACCACGTGGCGCTCCCAGACCTTCTCGGCAAGGGTGCTGGGCACTATCCGCGCTCCGCGAATGCCAGGGTGCTGGGCACTATCCGCGCTCCGAGAAAGCCCTGGGCACTACGCGCCGACCTGGACGATCTCGATGCGGAGCTTGCCGCCCGGGGCCTCGTACTCGACCACCTCGCCGGGGCCCTTGCCGAGCACGGCCGGGCCGAGGGGCGAACCCGGCGAGACGACGTTCAAGTCGTCGTGGCGTTCCTCGATCGACCCCACGAGGAAGCGCTCTACCTCGTCGTCGCCGTCGTAGCGGATCGTCACGATCGAACCGGTGGACACGGTCCCCGCGGGCGAGGCGGCTCCCATGTCTTCCACGATCTGCGCCTCCGCCAGGGTGGCCTGGATCTTGCGGATCCGCGACTCCATCATCCCCTGGTTGTCCTTGGCGGCGTGGTAGTCGGCGTTCTCCGAGAGGTCCCCGAGCGCCCTGGCAGCCTCGATGGCCCGTGCGATCTCGACCCGGCCCCGCGTGGTCAGGTCCTCGAGCTCGGCCTGGAGTCGTTCGTAGGTCGTGCGCGTGAGGTGAGTTGGCTCGTCGCTCACCCTTACGAGGTTACCGGGGCCCGGCCGGCGCCCGGGAGGCGGCGGTGTTGACTGGCAGCTCAGCGTGGTAGAGACTAGAGCCCCCATGAGACGCCAGAGCACCTCCGTAATCATCATCGAATAGGCGCACACACCCCGTGTGCGCCTGACCGACCGTCCACGCAACGTGGGCGGTTTTTCAATTCTGAAAGCAAGACGGGCCCAGGGCCGCAGCAGGGCAGGGCAACAGCAAGACAGCAACAGGGCAACAGCAGGACGGACAGTGGAGAGACCGGTGACGAAGTCGAGCAGGGCAGACAGGTGGGCACGGTGACCGGGCTCCACCGGGTCGCGGTCATCGGCGGCGACGGCATAGGCCCCGAGGTACTCGACGAGGCCCTCAAGGTGCTGGCCGCCGCCGGGGTCGGCATCGACGAGACCCGCTTCGAGCTCGGCGCCGCGCACTACCTGCGCACCGGCGAGGTGCTGCCCGACGCAGTGCTCGAGGAGCTGCGCGGCTTCGACGCCATCCTGCTCGGGGCGGTGGGCCCGCCGCTCGGGACCCACGACGTGCCACCCGGGCTGCTCGAGCGCGGCCTGCTGCTCCGGCTGCGCTTCGAGCTCGACCTCTACGTCAACCTGCGCCCCTTCGTCAGCCCGGGCCGGGCAGGACCGGGACCCGCCTGCGACTTCGTGATCGTGCGCGAGAACACCGAGGGCTCGTACGCCGGCGAGGGAGGGTTCCTGCGCAAGGGCACGCCCGCCGAAGTCGCCACCCAGGGCTCGGTCAACACCCGCATGGGGGTGGAGCGCTGCGTGCGCTACGCGTTCGAGCTCGCGTCGAGCCGTCCGAGGCAGCACCTGACGCTCGTCCACAAGACCAACGTGCTCACCTTCTCGGGCGACCTCTGGCAGCGGACGGTGGACGAGGCAGCCCCGGATTTCCCAGGCGTGTCGCGCGACTACCACCACGTCGACGCTGCGTGCATATACATGGTGGAGCAGCCCGGCCGCTACGACGTGATCGTCACCGACAACCTCTTCGGCGACATCCTCTCCGACCTCGCCGGCGCGGTGTCGGGAGGCATCGGCTTCGCAGCCTCCGCCAACCTGAACCCGGCTCGCACCGGACCCTCGTTGTTCGAGCCGGTCCACGGAGCGGCGCACGACATCGCGGGTACCGGCAAGGCCAACCCGATCGCCGCCATCGGCTCTGCCGTGCTCATGCTCGAGCACCTCGGCGAGACCGACGCGGCCGAGCGGGTGTCGAAGGCAGTGTCGGCCTACAAGGCCGAACACGGGGCAGCCTTCCCATCCACCACCGCCGTCGGCGACGCCATCGCCGGGAGGTTCTGACATGGCTGACACGACTGACGTGGCCCCGGCCCAGGTTGCCCTTTTCAACCGTCCTGAAAGAGAGACCCCGTGCCAATAACCCCGACCGAGAAGATCTGGCTCGACGGCGAGCTAGTCGACTGGGACGAAGCCCGCATCCACGTCCTCACGCATTCGCTGCACTACGGGTCGGGTGTGTTCGAGGGCATACGCGCCTACCCGACGAGCTCTGGGGCGGCGGTGTTCCGGCTCACCGACCATCTGCGGCGGCTGCTCGCCTCGGCCAAGGTGTTCATGATCGACGTGCCCTACGGGCTCGACGAGCTCGTGGCCGCCACCAAGAAGGTTGTGGCGGTGAACCGGTTGTCCGAAGGCTGCTACATCAGGCCCATCGTCTTCCTCGGCTACGGGGAGATGGGGCTGAACCCGCTGCCCTGCCCGGTGCAGGTGGCGATCGCCGCCTACCCCTGGGGCACGTACCTGGGCGAGGAGGGCGTCGCCAACGGCGTGCGGGTCAAGGTCTCCTCGTGGCAGCGCCACGACCCCAACGCGGTGCCCACCGCGGCCAAGGGGACGGGCATGTACGTGAACTCCTCTCTCGCGAAGGTCGAGGCGCTCAAGGCCGGCTACGACGAGGCGGTCCTTCTCGCCCCCGACGGCCGGGTGTCGGAGTGCACGGGCGAGAACCTCTTCGTGGTGAGAGGCAGGCGTCTGATCACGCCCCCGCTGTCGGAGTCGGGCGCACTTCACGGCATCACCCAGGATTCGGTGATCACCATCGCCACCGACCTCGGGTACGAGGTTGCCTTCGACGGGCTCGTGCGCACGGACCTCTACCTGGCCGACGAGGCGTTTCTGTCGGGTACCGCCGCGGAGGTGGTGCCGATCCGCGAGGTGGACGACCGGCCGGTCGGTGACGGCCGCCCCGGCCCGATCACCAAGCAGATCCAGCAGACCTACTTCGCGGCGGTCCGCGGGGAGGTCGACCGTTACAAGGACTGGGTCGAGCATGTCGAGTAGCCACGCCCACAGCCCTGGCCAGGGGCACAGCCACCTGACACTTCCGGCCCTGCCCGAGGCCGTCGACATCTTCGACACCACCCTGCGCGACGGTTCGCAGCAGGAAGGGCTCTCGCTCACCGTCGACGACAAGCTGCGCGTCGCCGAGCAGCTCGACCACCTGGGCGTGGCATACGTGGAGGGGGGATGGCCCGGGGCCAACCCGAAGGACGAGGAATTCTTCGCGAGGGCACCCGCCGAGCTGCGCCTGTCGACCGCCACCCTGGTGGCGTTCGGCTCGACGCGCCGCGCCGGGGTGCGGGCGGAGGAGGACGAGGTGCTCCGCCAGCTCGTGAAGGCCAACACGGAGGCGGTGTGCATAGTCGCCAAGGCCTCGGAGCTGCACGTGAAGGAGGCTCTTCGCACGACGCTCGACGAGGCGGTGGCGATGGCGGAGGACTCGGTCCGCTACCTGCGCGAACACGGGCTGCGGGTGTTCTTCGACGCCGAGCACTTCTTCGACGGTTACCGCGAGAACCCCGACTTCACCCTGCGCGTGCTGCGCGCGGCGCACGAGGCAGGGGCCGAGACCCTGGTGCTCTGCGACACCAACGGCGGGAGCCTGCCCCACGAGGTGGAGAGCATCGTGGCCACGGTCACCTCGCATTTCGACTCCCAGATAGGCGTGCACTTCCACAACGACTCCGGCTGCGCGGTCGCCAACTCGATTGCCGGGGTGCGGGCCGGGGCGACCCACGTGCAGGGATGCGTGAACGGCTACGGGGAGCGCACCGGCAACGCCGACCTGGCCGTCGCGATCGGTGACCTGAGCCTCAAGCTGGGTGTGCGGACCATCCCCGCCGAGCGTCTCGAGCGCCTTACTCCCGTGTCCCACCACATCGCCGAGCTCGTGAACATCGCCCCCGATCCCCAACAGCCGTACGTGGGGGTGGCCGCGTTCGCGCACAAGGCGGGCCTCCACACGAGCGCCATCGCCCGCCGGCGCGACGCCTACGAGCACGTGCCGCCCGACACGGTGGGCAACGGCACGCGTTTCGTGGTCTCGGAGATGGCCGGCCGCTCGACCCTTGCGCTCAAGGCAACCGAGCTCGGCCTCGAGCTGGACTCGGAGGCGATGGACCACGTGCTCGACACCCTGAAGCGACTCGAGCACCGTGGATATCACTTCGAGGTCGCCGACGGCTCGCTCGAGCTGCTGCTGCGGAGGGCTACGGGGTGGGCGCCGGAGTACTTCGAGCTCGAGTCGTTCCGCGTCATCTCCGACGGCGACGCTGCGCCCGGTGCGGGCGAGGACGCCCGGCACCCCGACGGCGACCCGGTGCCCGGTGCAGGAGGGGGCACCCGGCTCCCCGACAGTGGCACCCGGCACACCACCGAGGCGACAGTGAAGGTGCTCGTCGGCGACACGAGGGTGCTCTCGACCGCCGAGGGCAACGGACCGGTCAACGCCCTCGACACGGCGCTGCGAAAGGCGATCGGCTCCCACTTCCCGGTCCTGGATCGGATCCACCTCACCGACTACCGCGTGCGGGTGCTCGACACCGGCCGGGCGACGGCGGCGGTGACGCGGGTGCTCATCGACACGACCGACGGGGAGCGCACGTGGACGACCATCGGGGTGTCGGAGAACATCATCGAGGCCTCGTGGCAGGCGCTGTTCGACTCGATCGTGTACGGGCTCCTGCTGCACAGCGAGTAAGCCCCGCCTGGCCCGTCCGACACCACGGCCACACGGCCTGGTCAGCACGGCCTGGTCGGCCCGCACGGCTAGCCTTCTGGACCGTGGCGCAACCGGACTACGCACCGATCGCGGAGGCCGACCGCGTCCGTCCGGCCTACCGCCTGGCCACGCCTCTCGACTGGCGGGCGGACCGGGTGGGGGAGGTCGCCAGGCAACCGGTGGGCCCGGAGCTCGGCGTCCCGGGCCCGGACCAGGGCTACGCGCTCAAGGTTGCCGATGAGCTTTTCGCCTCGCGTCTCGAGCTCTCGCCCGGCATCACCACCAAGGACGCCCTCCACGGCTGCTCGGCGGTGGCATGCGCGCGCGCCGCAGGTTTCGGACGCGCCCCGGTCGGGAAGGACGTCGAGATCGCGCTCGTGCTCTTCGGATTCCTCGGCGCCGCCCCGGCAGACCTCGTCGAGTGGCGTGCGGCGCTCTTCCAGGCTGCATCGCACGATTACATGGCTCAACGCCGGATAGTCGACTGCGTCCTCCCGGAGACCTTGCGGCTCTCCCCCGACCAGATCCGCGAGCGCATGTCCGACTGGCGCAGCCTCGTGGACAGCACGGCCTCCACCTGAGCAGGGCCGTCTCGCCCCAGCCACGCCGGCCCGGTAGCGTCGCCGACGTGCCGGATCTGGATCAGCTGGAGCTCGAGGCCAACGGGTTCGTCTTCAGAGCGCTCGTGGCCGGCAACGAGGACGGGCGGCCGGTGATGTTGCTGCACGGCTTCCCTCAGACGGCCTGGTCGTGGCACCACCAGCTCGCGGCGCTCTCCGACGCGGGCCAACGTGCGCTCGCCTTCGACCAGCGGGGTTACTCACCGGGCGCACGCCCGCCCGCCGTGGAGGACTACCGGATAGAAGCCCTCGTCGCAGACGCGCTCGCCGTTGCGGACGGCCAAGGTTGGGAGCGCTTCGACGTGGTCGGGCACGACTGGGGGGCGGTGGTGGCCTGGATGCTCGCAATCCGGCACCCCGAGCGCGTCCGCACCTTGAGCGCGGTGTCGGTGCCTCATCCCGCCGCCTTCGGCTCGGCGCTGGGCGGCGGGGACAAGGACCAGGCACAGCGCTCCTCTTACATACAGGTGTTTCGGGCTGAAGGCGGGGTAGCCGAGAAGGCTTTGCTGGGCGAGGACGGCTCCGGCGACGGGCTGCGGGGAATGTTCGCGGCGTCGGGGCTTCCCGCCACGTCCGGCGAGGTCGAGGTGTTCGTGGAGGCCATGCTCGAGCCGGGCGCCCTCACCGCCGCGCTCAACTGGTACCGCGCCATGTCGGGCGAGTCCTTCGCCAGCGCGGGCAAAGTGTCGGTGCCCACTCTCTACGTGTGGTCCACTGCGGACGTCGCGCTCGGGCGCAGGGCCGCCGAGGACACCGTCAACTGGGTGAGCGGCCCCTACCGGTTCGAGGTGCTCGAAGGGGTGAGCCACTGGGTCCCGGAGACCGCCCCCGCGGAGCTCAACAGGCTGATCCTGGAGCACCTGGCGGCCCACCCGTAGGGGCCCAGGGCAGGCCCGCCAGAGCGAACACCACCTTCGCCAGCGCCGAGAAGTCCTCGCGGCCGTAGCCTGCGCGCGAGGTGGCGGTGAGCAACTGCCTCGTGCCGGCGGTCGTCGACATCGCGACGCCGGCCCTTGCGCCGTAGGAGAGGGCGAGGTCGAGGTCCTTCGCCATGAGGTCGGTGGCGAAGCCGGGCTGCCAAGCCTTGGTGGCCGGGCTGTCGCGCACGACACCTGGCACCGGGAATCGCGTGCGGACAGCGGTGCAGTCCGCGGAGGAGTGGACGAGCACTTCGTGGAGCTTGGTGGGGTCCGCCCCCGAGCGCAGGGCCATCGCGGCGGCCTCGGCCGTCGCCGCCATCTGCGACGCGAAGATCATGTTGTTGCAGAGCTTCACCACCTGGCCCATCCCTGGGCCGCCCACGTGGACGATCCTCCCGGCGAACGCTGTCAAAGGTTCTGCAGCGGCCTCGAGCGTGCCTGAGTCCCCTCCCACCATGACCGTGAGCGTCCCGCTGCGCGCGCCCGGGGGGCCACCGGAGACAGGAGCGTCGAGGTACGCGGCTCCGGTCGACGCCACCTTCTCGTGCTGGGCGCGCTCGACGTCGGGATCGATGGTCGAGCAGTCGACGACGATCTTGCCAGGGCCGAGCGCGCCGAGCATCGAGTCGACGATGCCTGCCACGTCCGAAGACGACGGCACGCACAGGATCACCACCTCGCTCGCCTCTGCCGCTCCGGCCGAGTCGCGCGCGTCGAAGGCGCCGAACGACAGGGCGGTCTCGACCGGCGGCCGGCTGCGCGACGCCACTTTCACGGTGTGCCCTGCCTCCACGAGCCTGCGGCTCATCGGCAGTCCCATGGCCCCGAGGCCGACGAAGCCGATCTGCATGACCACCCCCTTCTCGCCGGGCTCATCGTCGCATGGTTGCCCTGCCCCTGGGGTGCTGCGGATAGAACAAGTTCTATACTCAGCCGGGCACAGGGCGGCACACAGGGCAGCACACAGGGCAGCGAAGTGGGAGGCACGACATGGCACAACCGGTGATCGTCGAGGCGGTCCGTACACCGATCGGGAAGCGCAACGGATGGCTGTCGGGCTTCCACGCCGCGGAGTTGCTCGGCGCAGCGCAGGTCGAGGTCGTGAAGCGCTCGGGCGTCGACCCGTCGGAGGTGGAGCAGATCGTCGGCGGTTGCGTGACCCAAGCCGGCGAGCAGGCTTCGAACGTGACCCGCACGGCCTGGCTCTCCCAGGGCCTGCCCTACGAGGTCGCCGCCACCACCATCGACTGTCAGTGCGGGTCGGCCCAGCAGGCCAACCACTTCGCTGCCAACCTCGTCGCTGCCGGTGCCGTCGAGGTGGCGATCGCGTGCGGGGTCGAGGCGATGAGCCGGGTCGGCCTCGGGGCCAACGCCTTCAACGGCCCGGGCCGCAGCCGTCCCGACGACTTCCCTTGGGACATGCCGGACCAGTTCGGCGCAGCCGAGCGGATCGCCACCAAGTACGGCATCACCCGCGCCGACGTGGACGCGCTCGGTCTCGCCTCGCAGCAGAAGGCCGCACGCGCATGGGACGAGGGGCGTTTCGAGCGCGAGGTGTTCTCGATCGAGGCGCCGGTGATGGGCCCGGAAGGCCCCACGGAGCAGCGGCAGGTCGTGAGCCGCGACCAGGGCCTGCGTGAAACCACGGCCGAGGGGCTCGCCGCCCTGAAGCCCGTGGTCGAGGGTGGCATCCACACCGCCGGGAGCTCCTCGCAGATCTCCGATGGAGCGGCTGCGGTCATGTGGATGTCCGAGGACCGTGCCACAGCCGCGGGCCTGCGGCCTCGCGCTCGGATGGTGGCCCAAGTGCTCGTCGGCTCGGACCCCTACTACCACCTCGACGGTCCCATCGCAGCCACGACGAAAGTGCTCGAGAAGGCCGGCATGAGCCTCGACGACATCGACGTCTTCGAGGTCAACGAGGCTTTCGCCTCGGTGGTCTGTTCCTGGCAGAAGGTCCACGGAGTCGACTGGGAGAAGGTCAACGTCAACGGCGGGGCCATCGCGCTCGGCCATCCCGTCGGCTCCACCGGTAGCCGGCTGATCACGACGGCGCTGCACGAGCTCGAGCGCCGCGACGGGCGCTTTGCACTCGTCTCGATGTGCTGTGGGGGCGCCCTCGCCACAGGGACGATCCTGGAGCGGCTCGGCCGGTGAGCCGGCTGGGCGGTGTGGCCACCGGCGGGGCCGACCGGGCGGGCGCCAGATGACCGGCACAGAGCACCTCCTCTTCGAGCGAAGCGGGCCCACCGCCGTGGTGACGATGAACCGGCCCGAGGCAAAGAACGCGCTGAGCCTGCCGATGCTCGTCGGTATGGCGGACGCGTGGGTGGAGATCGACTCCGACGACTCGATCCGCTGCGCGGTGCTGACCGGCGCCGGGGGCACCTTTTGCTCGGGGATGGACCTGAAGTCGATGACCGGGCCCGACGCCGAGAAGTACCGACATCGCACCGACAAGGACCCGGACCTGCACTGGAAGGCGTTGCTCCGCCATTACCAGCTGCGCAAGCCGCTCGTCGCCGCTGTGGAGGGATGGGCCGTCGCCGGCGGGACCGAGATCCTCCAGGCGACCGACATTCGCGTGGCAGGGGAGAGCGCCAAGTTCGGCGTGTTCGAGGCGCGCCGCGGGCTGTTCCCGTTGGGTGGCTCGACGGTCCGACTCAGGCGGCAGGTGCCCTACACGATGGCGATGGACATGCTTCTGACCGCGCGCGAGGTGAGCGCAGCCGAGGCGCTGAGCATCGGTCTCATCGGCCGGGTGGTGCCCGACGGCGAGGCGCTGCCGGAGGCCCTGCGCATCGCCGAGGTGATAGCTGCCAACGGCCCGCTAGCGGTCGAGGCGATCAAGCGCTCGGTGCGCGAGACCGAGGGGCTCCCCGAGCCCGAGGCCCTGGCGCGCGAGCTCGAGATCGGGATGCCGATCTTCGGCACCGAGGACGCACAAGAGGGACCGAAGGCGTTCGCAGAGAAGCGCACGCCCGAGTTCAAGCGCAGATGACAGCGGGCGGCCCCGGCCCCGGCCCGGCTGGCCACGAACCCGTCCCAGACTCCGGCCCCGCCGACCCCGATCCCGCCGGGCCCGGCCCCGGCGCCGAGGAGGGAGTCTCGGACTTCGGCATCTCCACCGGCCTCCCCGATGCGCATCCCCATCTCCACGACCCACGTTTCGAGCTAGCCGCGGCGATACGTCGCGTCATGAGTGCCATGGTGGGCGCGGTCCTGAGCGACTCGGACATGAACGAGGCTGCCGCAGCGGTCGTCACGGTCGCCGACCGGCTCGAGCAGCGCGCAGGCCCCGGTCGCCGTCGAAGGTTCCAGCCCGACCCGTCAGGCAACCCCCAGGAGTTCTTCCCCACGAGCCCGGTGATCGGTTTCGCCAACCCGATCGCACCGCCGGTGGTGGTGGAGAGCGTCGAGGGCGGCCTCGACGGGGTGGCGTGGTTCGACTACCAGTACGAGGGCCCGCCGACCTGCGTCCACGGCGGGGTCATAGCCCTGGTGTTCGACGAGATCCTCGGGGCCGCAAACATCGCCGCGGGCTTCCCGGCCATGACCGGGACGCTGAAGATCGTCTACCGCAAGCCCACCCCGTTGCGTACTCCGCTCCGGGTGGAGGCGCGCTGCGAGGGCCGAAGCGGACGCAAGGTCATCTCGCGCGGCGCCATCTACCACGACGACCTGCTCACAGCGGAGGCGGAGGGCATCTTCGTGCAGCTGCTCCCCGAACGCTTCGCGCAGATGCTGCCTTCGGCACAGCTGGTCGAGGAGGTGCGCTCTAGCGCCGCCCGCCTCGGGCCGCCCTGATCCGGCCATGTGAACGTCAGGCGCTGTGTACAGGTAATTTGGTGTTGAACCGGGTCGTCCGGGAGGGGCTCGGGGGGCCGAGTGAACGATGCAGGACCCGAGGGGCACGTTCCACAGCCACCGTCTGTGACGGTAGGAGATAGAGGCGCGCCCTTCGAGCTGGAGTCCGGCCTACAGGCCATCCTCGACAACTCCGCAGCGGCGATCTTCGCCAAGGACACAGAGGGCCGCTACACGATCGTCAACGAGGCGTTCCTGCATCCCGCCGGCCTCTCGCGCCACGAGGTCATCGGCAGGACCGCCGCCGAGCTGTGGCCCGAGACCTATCTGCCAAGCGGCGCCGAGCTCAAGGTCCTCGCCAAGGGAGTGGTCGACACCAGCGACGAGACAGTCGACCTCGCCGACGGCGCCCACACCATCATGGCGGTGCGCTTCCCTCTTCGTGACTCCGAAGGACGCATCGGCGGCATGGCGGCGATCGCGACCGACGTCACGCAGCGAAGGGCCGCGGAGGACACCCTGAGAGAGCGCAACCGCCTGCTCGACACCATGTTGAAGGCGTCGCCCGACATCGTCACAGTGATCGACGCGGGCGGCCGCGTGATGGCGGTGAGCGAGGCCTCGGCTTCGATACTCGGCTACGACCTCTCGGACCCGGTCCACGAGGAGGTCGAGGCGCTCGTCCACGACGAGGACCTGCCTGCCATCTACAAGGCGTACGCTCGCCTGCTCGCGGGCAGGGACGAGGTCCTCGACATGCGCTACCGCGTGCGCCACCGCGACGGGCACTGGGTGATCCTCGAGACCAGGGGCCAGGCGATCGTCGACGAGTCCGGGGCGGTAGCCGGGGCGGTGGTCGTGTCGCGCGACGTCACCGAGGACCTCGAGCTCGAGCAGGAGCTACACAGCGCGCTGGCGGCGGCCGAGAGGGCGAGCACGGCGAAGAGCACCTTCCTCTCGCGCATGAGCCACGAGCTGCGCACCCCACTCAACTCCGTCCTCGGGTTCGCGCAGCTGCTCGACATGGAAGAGCTCCCTCCTGATCGAGCCGAGGCGGTGGGCCACATACTCCAGGGCGGCAACCACCTGCTCGACCTCATCGACGAGGTGCTCGACATCACGCGGATCGAGTCAGGCCACCTCGACCTCCTACTCCAGCCGGTCGAGCTGGTGCGCCTGTTGCGCGAAGCGGTGGACCTCATCGGCCCGATGGCCGAGCGCCGGTCGGTGTCGCTGACCTTGGAGACGGGCGATCTCCCCGAGCACGAGCGTGTGGTCGCCGACCGCCAACGCCTCCTGCAGGTGCTGCTCAACCTGCTGTCGAACGCCGTGAAGTACAACTCGCCGGGTGGCCACGTGGCGGTCACTCCAAAGGCCCTGGAAGTCGCCCGCGAGGGCACCGCCCACGGCGTCGCTCAGGACACCAAGGGCACCCCCGCACCCTGGCCCGCCACGGGGCAAGGCGCAGTACAAGTGGCAGTCGCCGACGACGGTCCCGGGATCCCCGCCGACGCCACCGACAGCGTTTTCGAGCCCTTCGAGCGTCTCGGCGCGGAGGGGAGCTCGGTGGAGGGCACCGGGGTCGGACTCGCGCTCTCGCGTCACCTGGTCGAGCAGATGGGCGGGACCATATCGGTGTCGTCCGTTCCCGGCGAGGGTTCGACCTTCGTGGTCACCCTGGCACGTACCCCTGGAGCAGCGCCCCAGCGAGGGTCGGACGGTCTGCGGGCCGGGTCCGTGGCGGCAGCCCCGGCCGGGGGCTTCCTGCGGGTGCTCTACGTAGAGGACAATCTCGCCAACCTGGAGCTGGTCGAGCAGGTGCTCGCGCGCGCCGGCGACGTGGAGCTCCTGTCTGCCACCCATGGCGCCCAGGCGCTGCAACTGGTGCGCGACGAGCGACCAGATCTCGTGCTCCTCGACCTCCAGCTGCCGGACATGCCCGGCAGCGAGGTGGCCGAGCGCCTTCACTCGGATCCGTCGACGAGCGCGATCCCGCTGGTGATAGTGAGCGCGGACCCTCCGGACGTTCTGTCGCGAGCGCTGTCCGAGGGGGCGATCGCGTGGCTCACCAAGCCGATCGACGTGCGCGAGCTGCTCGGGATCCTCCGGCGGGTCGTCGATGCCGTAAGGGGGCCAGGGTGAGCAGCCCGGCGCCGGCCACCGGCGGCACGGTTCTCGGCGGCCCGGCTTCGCGCATGCGCGAGCTCGTGGAGCTCTCACCGTCCTCGATCTTCGTGAAGGACCTCGACGGCAGGTACCTGCTCGTCAATAGGGAGTGGTCCCGGGTGACCGGCATCCCGCCCGAACGGGCGCTCGGTCGCACGACCGCGGAGTGCTGGCCAGCGGAGGCGGGCGCGATCGGCGCGCATGAGACGGCCCTCGCGAAGGAGGGCACCCTCATCACCGAGGAGCGCCTGATCACCGCCGACGGCCCGCGCGACTTCGTCGTCGTGCGGTGCTTCTTGCACGACGCCGAGGGGCGTCCCAATGCCATCGCCGGGATCGCCACCGATATCACCGAGCGCAAGAGGGTCGAGGCCGAGCTGGCGGCGCGGGACCGGTTGTTCGAGACGGTGATGAAGGCGAGCCCGGATGTGATCACTGTGATCGATCGCAAGGGTCTTGTGGTCCGCGTGAGCGAGTCGTTGCAGAGGATCTTGGGATACGAAAGCGGCGGTCCCTCGGTCCGGGAGATGACCGGTCTCGTCCATGGCGAAGACTTATCCCGGGCGCAGGAGGCGTTCAAGCGTGTCCTCGACGGGTCCTCGGATCGCGTGCACATGCGCGTCCGCGTGCGCCACTCGGACGGACGCTGGATCGACATGGACGCCTCGGCGCGGGTGCTCCTCGACGACAGCGGAGAGTTCTCAGGCGCGGTGGTGGTCTCGCGCGACGTCACCGCCCGTCTCGCTGCCCAGAAGCGCCTGCGCGACGCGCGCGCAGCGGCGGAGTACGCCAGCGCGGCCAAGAGCGACTTCCTTTCGCGCATGAGCCACGAGCTGCGCACTCCCCTCAACTCGGTGCTCGGGTTTGCCCAGCTGCTCGAGATGGACGAGCTTGCCGGGGCACACGCCGATGCGGTCGACCACATCCTGGCCGCCGGGCGCCACCTCCTGGACCTGATCGACGAGGTGCTCGACATCGCGCGCATCGAGTCGGGCCACCTCCGCCTCACGATGCTGGCCGTGCCCATAGCCGAGATCGTCCGAGAGGCGGTCGACCTCACCCGGGCCCTTGCGGGTCGCACCGGGGTATCGATGCACGTGGGGATCGGCGAGGGTTTTGCAGTGCGCGCCGATCCTCAGCGATTGCGCCAGGTGCTGCTCAACCTGCTGTCCAACGCGGTCAAGTACAACCATCCGGGTGGGCGGGTGGACGTGACCTGCGAGCCGGCGGGCCCCGGGCGCCTACGAGTGTCGGTGGCAGACACGGGCCGAGGGGTCAGGCCCGAGGACGTGGAGAGGGTGTTCGAGCCGTTCGACCGGCTCGGCGCCGAGCAGAGTGGGCCGGAGGGTACGGGCGTAGGCCTGTCGCTGTCGCGCCAGCTCGTCGAGCACATGGGCGGGAAGCTCGGGTTCACCTCGGTGCACAAGGTGGGGAGCACATTCTTCGTGGAGCTGGACGAGGCCGTGGAGCTGGCCGAGGCAGTGGAGCTGGACTCGCGAGCGGAGCTGGACTAGCCGGGCCCCCCCGCCGGGACTCGATCAGATCGCGCGTTCGCGTCCTTCCCAGTAAGGGTCACGCAGCTTGCGCTTGTACAGCTTCCCGTTGGGATCCCGCGGCATGTCGTCGGTGAAGTCGATCGACTTCGGCGTCTTGAACCTTGCCAGCCGTCCGTCGCACCACGCGAGGATCTCGGCTTCCAGCTCCGGCGAAGCCTCCACCCCGTCGACCGGCGTCACCACGGCCTTCACCTGCTCGCCCCAGTCCTCGTCGGGGATGCCGAAGACTGCGGCGTCGACCACCTTCGGGTGCGAGAGCAGCACGTTC
>DATKIB010000179.1:0-51442 GCA_035509915.1 Acidimicrobiales bacterium
GCGTCGATCGGTGCGCCGCGACGAAGCAGCGCCACCAGCGCCGCTGTGCCGACGGCGAACCAGGCGATGAGCACGGGCAAGGTGAGGTCCCCCCCTGGCCAGTTCACGCCTGCGCCCTCGCCGACCCAGAAGACCCCGAAGCTCGTGAGCATGATCCCCACCCCGGTCTTGAGAGCGTTCTCGGGCACGCTGGAGAGCTGTCGCGCCACCATGGCACCGACGATGCCGACCAGCACTACTGCGGCAGCGGCTGATGCAGCCGCTACGGTCATCCGGTGGGCGCTAGTGCCGAGGCTCACGACGATCAGCACCACTTCGGAGCCCTCGAGCATCACGCCCTTGAAGGCCACGAGGAACGCTGGGGTGTCGCGGCCCTTGCTCCGGGCGCCGGCTCCCCCGAGCGCGCCGGCCGTCGCCTCGTAGATGGCGTCCTCGTCGTGCTTTGCGAGGCGACCCCCGCTTCGCAGCACGGCCTTTCGCAACCAGGACAGGCCCAGCATGAGCAGCAGGGTCCCGACCACGACGCGAAGGGTGTCGATCGGCAGGTAGCGGGCGAGTGGGATCCCGACGGCCGCGGTCACCACCGCGAGGACCAGCAGCGCCACCGCCGACCCCTCCAGGGCCGAGCGCCAGCTCCGGGTACCGGCAGCGACCACCAAGGTGAGCGCCTCGACCATCTCGACGCTCGAGGCGCCGAAGACCGCTACTACGAGCGCTGCTGTGGACGTGGCGCCGGTGACCGCTAACACAGGCCCCTATTCCAGCTCGCGCAACAGCTCCCTGCAGCGCCTGGCCTTGCTCACGAGGTTGGCCCTGAACGCCTCCATCCTGGCGAGCTTCACCTCCAGCTGACCTGCGAGCGATTCGTTGAGGACCAGGATCTCCTCGAGTATCGACCGTTGCTGGGCCCGGGCGGCGCTCGTCGGGGAGTCCTTCTTGGCTTTGTAGGCGCTCCTCAGCTCGTCGAGCCGGCGCTCGGAGGACAAGAACTCCTTTATCTCGTCCAGGTTCATGCCGAGCACGTCGCGCAGCTCGAGGACGCGATCGAGCTCTTGGAGGTCGGACTGGCTATAGCGCCTCTCGCCCCCGGGGGTGTAGCTGGACGGGCTGATCAACCCGAGCTCCTCGTAGTAGCGAAGCGTGCGGGTCGACACGCCCGAGCGCGCCGCCGCGTCACTGATCCGCAGCGCCACGGGCGCCACGGACACCTGGCTCTCCTTCATCGTCGGCATTATAACGTTGACGTAAAAGTTTGGTTCAGGGGATACCGCCGTCGACGCGCAGTACGGCACCAGTCGTGAAGCTCGAGGCGTCGCTCGCAAGGTAGATGGCGGAGCCGACCACCTCGTCGGGGTCGCCGGCGCGGGGCATGGCGTTTCGCCTCGCGTCGCGGGCGAAGGCCTCCATGTCCCAAGCCTTGGTGATGTCAGTGAGGAAAGGCCCCGCCATGATGCAGTTGACCCTCACGGTCGGCCCGAAGGCCCGGGCGAACCCGGCGGTGAGGGCGTTGACCCCGGCCTTCGCGGCTGCGTAGGGAAGGATGTGCTGGGTCGGCCTGACCGAGCCGACACTCGAGACGTTGACGATCGAGCCCCCGCCCTGCTCCGCCATCCGGCTCCCCACGAGAGCCGTGAGACGAAACACCCCCTTCAAGTTGAGGTCCACCACCCGGTCCCACATCTGCTCGGTCACCTCGGCGACCGAACCGTAGAGGAGGGACATGCCGGCGTTGTTCACGAGCACGTCGACACGCCCGAGGGCAGCGTAAGCCCGCTCGACCAGGCCGCCGAGCTCGTCCCAGTGCCCGACGTGGCACGCGAGGGCGAGCGCCCGTCGTCCCGTGGAGGACTCCACCTCCGACGCCACGGCCTCGCAGGCGTCGAGCTTCCTGCTCGTCACGATCACGTCGGCCCCGGCCGCCGCGAACCCGAGCACCATGGCCCGGCCGAGGCCCCTGCTGCCACCGGTCACGAGAGCGACCTTGCCCGACAGGTCGAAACGCTCGGCAGGGGTGGCGGTCGGATCGCTCACCTAGGTCCTGCCGCCCCCCGCAGCGCGCCCGTCGCTTCCCAGCCGGGCTGTGACTCAGCCCTGCTCGGAGCCGTACTGAGCCTGCGGGATCGGGCCAGAGGAGGAGGCCGGAGGCGCGCTCGACGGGGCGGGAGCTGTGGCGCTCGGGTCGACCACGCCGGTCGTCTCGGCGATGGCAGAGTTGGCGGAGGTTACGGCCACCGGCCCGTGGTCGGCCTCGTGCTTCTGGAGCATCTCGACCAGCTCGCCGTTGCGCGCAGCAGATCCGGGGTCGGCGTGACCGGTCCTCTCCCGGTAGACGATCCCGCCCAGCTCGAGGAGCATGGCGTCCGCCTTCTTCTTGGCCTGGAGCTCTGCGATCTTCGCCTGCCCGGCCTGGCCGGCCTGCTGGGCCTTCTCCAGGAGCGGGGCAGCCTGCGACTTCACCTTGTCCATGAGTCCCATCTCGAACCTCCTCGCCGTCGGGGGGCGACGCCGCCTCCGATGCTCTCGACACTAGGCGTGGAGGCAGGAGGCCGCCCGCGGACGGCGCTGCCAGAAGGGTTGGGAGGACGCCGCGAATGGTGGGGCGGCAGACGGGCCGAACGAGGGAGGAAAAAAACAGCGGCCGGACCCGTCCGCCACGGGCCCGGCCGCAGGGGTGAAACTCGCCCACCTGGTTCTGGCTTGAGTAACGGCGGCGGGCTGCGGGGCTTGCGTCTCCTTCGGGGCTTAGTGGACCCATTTCCCTCCGGCAACGAACCCGCTCGGGGGGGAAGGCAGCTCCCGGGCTCTCGCTACGCTCACCTAGGGGTTTCGGGGTACGTCGGAGCGTGGCGATGAGCATGGGTCTCGGGCACATGATGAGGGGTGGCGGTGGCGCCGGGGCCGGCTGGGGCCTCATGCGGTCGCTGCGCCGCGATTCTTCGGTGACCCATCAGAAGCTCCCCCCCGGGATCGTGAGACGGATCGGGCGCTTCGCCAGGCCCTACCGGTCGATGCTCGGTGTCTTCCTCGCCCTCATCGTCATCGACGCCGTGATCGGGGCCGCCAACCCCCTCATCTACAGGGAGATCATCAACCGGGGCATCATTCGCCACGACACGTCCCTCATCGTCGCACTCGCCCTCCTGGTGGGGTTGCTCGCGCTCAGCGACGCTGGGCTGTCGCTGTGGCAGAGGTGGGTCTCGGCCCGGATCGGGGAGGGGCTCATCTTCGACATGCGCGCCAAGGTGTTCGAGCACGTCCAGCGCATGCCGATCGCCTTCTTCACCCGGACCCAGACCGGGGCCCTGGTGTCGCGGCTGAACAACGACGTCCTCGACGCCCAGCAGGCGTTCACCGACACGTTCGGCTCCGTGGTGAGCAATGTGATCGGGGTCGGCATCACGCTCGGGGCGATGTTCTTCCTGTCGTGGGAGATCACGCTCGTGGCGCTGGCTCTTCTGCCGATCTTCCTGGTGCCTGCCCGCTGGGTCGGGCGGCGGATCGCGGCGCTCACGCGCGAGAGCTACAACCTGAACGCCAAGATGACCAACACGATGACCGAACGGTTCAACGTTGCGGGGGCGCTGCTCGTGAAGCTCTTCGGGCATCCATCGCGCGAGATCGACGACTTCGAGTCCAAGGCGGGCCGGGTTCGGGACATTGGTGTCACCCTGGCCATATACGCGAGGGTGTTCATGGCCGCGCTGCTGCTCACGGCGTCGCTCGCCACCGCAGTGGCGTACGGGTGGGGCGGTGTGCTCTCGGCACGCGGGTCGTTGTCGATCGGGACCCTGGTCGCGCTCACGGCCTACCTGGCCCGCCTGTACGGTCCTTTGACCGCGCTCTCCAACGTGCAGGTCGACGTCATGACGGCGCTCGTGTCGTTCGACCGCGTCTTCGAGGTGCTCGACCTGCCACCCATGATCGCCGAGAAGCCCGACGCCAAGCAGATCCCCCGCGGCCCGGCTCTGGTGGAGCTCGACCACGTCGACTTCTCCTATCCGACAGCCGAGGAGGTCTCCCTGGCGTCGCTCGAGTCGGTTGCGGTGCTCGACCAGGCGCCTTCGTCGCAGGTCCTATTCGACGTCTCTCTGCGGGCCGAGCCAGGCCAGCTGGTGGCGCTCGTCGGTCCTTCCGGAGCCGGCAAGACGACCGTCAGCAACCTGGTCCCGCGCCTTTACGACGTCTCGCAGGGTGCAGTGCGCATCAACGGCATCGACGTGCGCGACGCAACGCTGGAGTCGGTGCACGGGATAGTCGGCGCGGTGACTCAGGACTCTCATCTGTTCCACGAGTCGATCCGCTACAACCTCCTCTACGCCAAGCCTGACGCGACCGAGCCGGAGCTGATCGAGGCGCTGCGCGCGGCACAGATCCTGCCCCTCGTCGAGTCGCTCCCCGATGGTCTCGACACCGTCGTGGGCGATCGCGGTTACCGCCTGTCGGGTGGGGAGAAGCAACGCGTCGCAATAGCGCGTCTGCTGCTCAAGGCGCCCGACATAGTCGTGCTCGACGAGGCGACCGCCCATCTCGACTCCGAGTCCGAGCAGGCAATCCAGCAAGCTCTCAAGATCGCACTCGCCGGACGCACGTCACTCGTGATCGCGCACCGCCTCTCCACCGTGCGCGAGGCCGACAAGATCGTCGTCGTGTCGGGAGGCCGGGTGGTCGAGGAGGGCACCCACACTGAGCTCCTCGACGCGGGCGGCCTGTACTCCGAGCTCTACAGGACTCAGTTCGCCGACCAGGACACGGCTCAGGGGGATGCAGCCGAAGGCGCGCTGGGCGCCGGGCCTTCCGGGGAGTTAGCGGAAGGAGACGGCGCTGGAGCCCTGCTCGCCTCGGAGGGTTGACCGGGCGAAGGTGACCAGCCGTAGGCGGATATCGGCAGGGTTCAGGTGACGAGCTCCGTCGACAGCATGCCGTCCACCGCCGGGTCCCGAGCGCCGGCCTCGACGGCCCGCCCGCTGTTGCGGGGCTGGATCCACCTCGCCGCGGCTTGCGCCTTCGCGGTGGCGTGCCCTCTTCTCGCAGCTCAGGCGCCGACGCCCTGGAAGGCCGCAGCGCTCTCCGTCTACGCCGCGTCGATCGTGGCCCTGTTCGGGGTGAGCACCGCCTTCCACCGGCTCCGCTGGTCGCCCGCCGCGCGCCGGCGGATGAGACGAGCGGACCACGCCACGATCTTCGTGGCGATAGCAGGTACCTACACCGCCGTGGCGAGTCTGGCGCTTCGCGGCTGGGCCCAGGTGCTCGTGCTCTGCCTCGTGTGGACCGGGGCCGGCGGAGGCATCGTGCTGCGCCAGGTCTGGCTCGACGCACCGAAGTGGGCGGTGGCGCTCCCGTACGTAGTGGTCGGGTGGTGCGCGCTCGCCGTCATGCCGCAGTTGCTGCGCGGGCTCGGCGGGGAGGGTTTTGGGCTCCTCATCGCAGGCGGTGCTTCCTACAGCGTCGGCGCGCTCGCCTACTCGCTTCGAAGGCCCAGGCTCCTGCCGGAAGTCTTCGGTTATCACGAGGTGTTCCACGCCTGCACCGTGATCGGAGCGTCGCTGCACTTCACGGTGATCGCGACCCACCTGCACTGATCACGGCGGACGGCCGGCTCGGCGAGGGCCGGTAGAAGCCCGTCGGTGGCCCGCCCGGCGGGGCCGGCCGGAGGCGACCCGAGGGGCGAACATGGCGACGACCGGAGCCGCGACTAGTGGCCAGGACCCGCTGGTTGTAGCTTCTCGGGACGCCGGGAACGAGCCCGGCGTCACCGCCAGCGCCAGAGGAGCCCGAGCGTTGACAGCCCTAGACCGCGATCCCACGGCCGCCGCCGAGCTAGAGCGTCTCGCCGACCGGGTGCGGATCCGCGAGCTCAACGCCCGCTACAACCGCTGCTTCGACGACGGCGACGTCACGGGCTTCGCAGCCACCTTCACCGAGGACGGCGCGATGGAGGTGGCCGGTGGCTTCGCGGTCGCCGGCCGCCAGGGGTTGGAGGATATGTGCAGGCACACCCCGTACGGCGTGGTGCACGTGACGGTCGACGCCATCGTCGAGGTGGACGGGGACCGCGCCACCCAGGACGTCACGGTGCTGGTTCTCCAGCGGCCCGAGCCCGGCTCTGTGGGCGGGCAGCTCTCGAGCCTCCAGCGCACCGGCCGCTACCACGACGAGCTCGTGCGGACCTCGGAGGGCTGGCGCTTCGCTCGCCGGACCATCACCTTGGACGGCGGGATCTGAGGCTGACCGGGATGCGAGGAGGCGCCGGCACGGCGTTGCGAGGGCGCGTCGGAGTGACCGGGCCGCAGGTGGCGGGCTCCGCGTGAGCACCACCCTTCTGACCGACCACCTGCGCGCCCAGGCCGACTCGTTCGGCGACCGTCTCGCGTACAGGATCGTGGACGGCGACGAGATGACCTTCGGCGAGTGGGAGGAAGAATCCAACCGCCTGGCGCGCGCCCTCGTCGCCTTGGGCGTCGAAAAAGGTGAAAGGGTGGCCCTCTACCTTCGCGCCGAGGAAGCGCTGCGATTCATGGTGGGCTACGCCGCGGTGCACAAGGCGGGCGCTGTGGCGGTGCCCACCAACACCCGGCTCGCCGACGCCGAGCTCGAGCGGCTCCTCGGCCACGCCGAGGCCTCTGTGTTGCTCACCGACCCCGGGCTCGCCACGCCGGCCCACCGGGTCGCCTCCGAGCTCCGAAGCGTCCGCCGGGTGATCGTGGCGCCGGGAAATGAAGAACCCTCCACCTCCGGCGGGACGGACCCACCTTGGTCGTGGGGGGACATCGGCGAGAGCGGCGGGGGCGGCGACACGAGCACCTTCCAGGTGCCCGTGAGCGGAGACGACCTGGCGGACATCCTCTACACCTCGGGGACGACCGGCTCCCCAAAGGGGGTCGCCATCCGTCACCGCACGGTGGCACTCATCCCCGGCAAGCCAAACCCGAGCTACTCGGGGGAGTGCTGGCTGCACTCCAGCCCGCTGTTCACGTTCGCCGGCATCGGTTTCGTCTACAACCCGATGCAGCTCGGGCTTTACGGCGTGTACCAGCCCCGCTTCGACGCCGGGCGCTGGCTCGAGGTCGTGGACGAGCTCCGCCCGCAGTTCGTGTTTCTCGTGCCCTCGATGGCGCAGCTCATAGTGGCGCACCCTCGCTTCGCCGACTCGGACCTCTCGTCGGTGCTCATCTGCGCGATCGGCAGCGCTCCGCTAGCCCCTTCCACGCTTCGTGCCCTTCAGGAGCACATGCCCGAGGCGGCCGTGTCCAACAGCTACGGGATGACCGAGGCCGGCGCCGCCTACTGCGCGATGCCCAAGGGGGAGTCTCTCGAGCGGATCGGCTCGGTGGGTCAGCCCATGCCCCCGCTCGAGGTGCGCATAGTGGACGAGAAGGACCAGGACTTGGCCGTCGGCGAGGTGGGGGAGGCGCTCATGCGCATGCCCGGGCGCGAGCGCGAGTACTACCGCGACCCCGAGGCCACAGCGCACACCTGGAGCGGCGGCTGGCTGCACACCGGCGACTTCGCCCGGCTCGACGACGACGGTTACCTGTACATAGTCGGCCGGAAGAAGGACGTGATCATCCGCGGAGGCAACAACATCCACGCCGCGGACGTCGAGGGCGTGCTAGCCGAGCACCCCGACGTGCTCGAGGCTGCGGTGATCGGGGTACCGCACGACGTGCTCGGCGAGGACGTCGCAGCGGTGGTGGTGCTCGCCCCGGGCGCGCGGGTAGGTGTCGAAGAGCTACGCGTGCACTGCGCATCGCGACTGGCCGACTACAAGGTGCCGAGACGCATCGAGATCGCCGACGACCTGCCGAAGAACGCCACCGGCAAGGTGCTCAAGGCCCAGGTCCGCGAGAAGCTGCTGGCGTCTTCCTAGGAGGTCCCGAGGATGAGGTCCGCCAGCCGGCGGCGCTCGAAGCCCTGGGCCCCGAACAGGAGGTCGTCCTGCTTCGCCCTGCGGTAGAGCAGGTGGCAGTCCACGTCCCAGGTGAAGCCCAACCCCCCGTGGACCTGGATCGATTCGGCCGTCACCTGGTCGGCGGCCTCTGCCACGTATCCCTTGCACATCGCAGCGGCCCTCTCGCGGCCGGGGTCCTCGGCGTCCGAGGCCCACGCGGCGAAATGGGTCCCGACTCTCGCGAGCTCGACCCGGTGCAGCATGTCCGCGGCTTTGTGCTTTATCACCTGGAAGGTGGCGATGGGCCGGTCGAACTGAACCCTGACCTTGGCGTACTCGACTGCCAGGTCGAGCGCGCGTTCGCAGGTGCCGACGAGCTCCGCGCACAGCGCCACGTTGACGTCGTCGAGGATCCGCCGCCAGATCTCGCTCTGGTCCCCCGGCGGCCCGACGCGCCTGGCGCTGCGCCCGTCGAGGACCACGCGCGCCACCTTGCGGGTGACGTCCAGCGCGGGGACCGCCTCACCCGCAGGCTCCTCCAGGAGGAATGTGGCGAGGCCGCCCGACCCGCCGGTCTCGGCGGCCACGACGAGTGCCCAGTCGGCGGAGGCACCGTCGAGCACGACCGGCTTGGCCCCCTCGAGCACCCAGCCGTCCCCCGGCCCTTCGCGCTCGGCCGAGGCGCGCACCGAGGCCAGGGGATCGCCGTGGCCGGGCTCCTCCAGGGCCACGGTGCCGCGGCGGCGGCCTGCGGCCAGGTCCTCGAGCAGCTCGCCGGCGCCCAGACGCACCGCTGCCAGGGTCGCTGCCACCGCCGAGGAGGCGAAGGGCCCCGGGAAAGGCAGTTTGCCCAGCTCCTCCTGGAGCACCACGAGGTCCACGAGCCCGAGCCCGAGCCCGCCGGCTTCCTCGGGGACCACGACCCCGAGCCAGCCCAGCTCGGCCATCTTCGACCAGAGCTGCGAGGTGACTCCCACGGGGTCTTCGATCATCTCGCGCACGTATGCGGGAGGCGCCTCGGCCGCGAGCGTGGTGCGCACCGCCGCGCGGAAGTCCTCCTGCTCGGCCGAGAAGGTGAAGTCCACTTCAGCGACCCGACCGGGCGCGCGATCGAGGCACCGAGCGCCCCGGGCTTTCAGGCAAGGCGCTCTATGACGGTGGCGTTGGCTTGGCCGCCCCCCTCGCACATGGTCTGGAAGCCGTAGCGGCCCCCGGTCGCTCGCAGCTGGTTGAGCAGCGTGGTCATGAGCCGTACCCCGCTCGCGCCGAGAGGGTGGCCGATGGCGATCGCCCCGCCCACGGGGTTGAGCTTGTCGGGATCGGGCGAGAAGGCACGCGCCCACATGAGGGCGATTGCCGCGAACGCCTCGTTGCACTCGATTGCGTCGAAGTCGTCGACCGACATGCCGCTGCGCTCGAGGAGCATGCGCGTTGCGGGCACGGGGGCCGATAGCACTATGGCGGCGTCCTCCGCTGCGACGGCGAACGCATGAAAGCGCGCCAGCACCGGCAGGCCCAGACGCTCGGCGACCGATCGCTCCGCCACGAGCATGGCGGCAGCCCCGTCGGTCATCTGAGAGGAGTTGCCCGCAGTGATGTCGGGGGCGGTCTCGGGCTCGAACGACTGCGCCGGTGGAAGCGCGGCGAGCTTCTCCATAGTGGTGTCGCGCCTGATGCCCTCGTCGACCTCGAGCATCTCACCCGTGAGCTCACCCTCGGAGTCGCGGATCGGCACCGGAAGGATCTCGTGCGAGAAATGCCCCGAGTCGGTGGCGGCCGCGGCGCGTCGGTGGCTCTCGAGCGCGTATACGTCCATGTCCTCGCGCGAGATCTTCCACTGCTCAGCGAGCACCTGCGCGACGCGGAACTGCATCCAGAGACGGCCGTCGATCACGTCGAGGAAGGACCTAGGAAATGGCCCCGTGCCGCCCCTGGCGTTCGACGCGAGCGGGACCCGGCTCATCGACTCGACCCCGCAGGCGACGGCCAGGTCGTAGTGGCCGGCCACCACCCCGGCCGCCGCAAAATGGACCGCCTGCTGCGAGGACCCGCATTGGCGATCGACCGTCGTCGCGGGGACGGACTGGGGAAGCCCAGCCGCCACCCAGGCGTTGCGGGCGACGTTGGTGGACTGCTCGCCCACCTGGGAGACACACCCGCCGATCACGTCCGACACGCGGGCCGGATCGACCCCCGTGCGCTCGACGAGCGCCTTCAAGGCGAAGGCGAGGAGGTCGGCCGGGTGCCAGCCGGCGAGGGCCCCACCGCGCTTGCCGAACGCCGTGCGGACAGTGTCCACGATCACCGCTTCTCTAGCTACTGCCATGTCAGATGAGACCCTCCGGCCTTCGTGTTATTTTTGCTGACAATGATGTCAGGTTCGTCCTTCGCCCGCCACCGCGCGCGCCCCTGGCCCGGCGGGTGACTGTGGAGCAGATACCCCTCTGCGACGACGAGGACCGGGCCGCCCTGCGCAAGCTCGCAAGGGACGTGGCCGAGCGAGACATCGCTCCCCACGCCGCGGGTTGGGACGAGACGGAGGAATTCGCCGGCGAGTCCCTCGAGGCCTTGAGGCGGGCCGATCTGTTCACCGTGACCGTCGGAGAGGAGTACGGCGGGATGGGCATGGGGGACGTAGAGGCCGCGATCGTGCTCGAGGAGCTCGCACGGGTCGACGTCTCGAGCGCCATCCTCGCGCAGCTCGTGTTCAACGGGCCGCCTCGGGCGATCGAGCACCTGGGCAACGAGCGGCTTCGACGCACCTGGTTGCCCCAGGCCGCGGCCGGCGAGCTGTTCTGCATAGGCATCACCGAGCCCGACGCGGGGTCCGCCGCCACTTCCATGCGTGCACATCTGGTTCCCGAAGGCGACGGATGGCGGCTCGAGGCGTACAAGAACTACGTCACCGGTGGGCACAAGGCCGTGGCTTGCCTCGTGTGGTGCCGATTCCCCGGTAGCGAGGCCGGCACAGGCAAGGGGATCGGTGCGGTGGTGGTCGACCTGTCGAAGCCGGGTGTGAGCGTGGCGGGCACCCACCGCAAGATGGGCCTTCGCGGCTGCACCGAGGCCGAGCTCGCCTTCGACGGGGTGCGCATCGACCCCGAGGACGTCCTCGTCGCCGGCGACCCTGCCGACAACAGCGGACTGAAGACCCTCCTCGCCCACATCAACCACGAGCGCTGCGGCAACGCGGCAATGTGCGTGGGAGCCGCCCAGGGCGCGCTCGAGTACGCCATCGAGTACATGCAGTCGCGCAAAGTCGGGTCGCGCACCCTGGCGGAGCTTCAAGGCCTCCAGTGGAAGATCGCCGACATGTCGGTGGAGCTCGAAGGCGCGCGTCTTCTGCTCCAGCGGGCTCTCGTGCTCGCTCGTGTCGGCGGTACTCCTCCGGCGCTCGAGTCCGCGATGGCAAAGATCGCCTGCAACCTCGCTGCCAAGAAGGTGTGCGACGAGGCGATCCAGCTTCTAGGGGGCTACGGCTACTCGCGCGAGTACCCCGTCGAGCGCGCGTATCGCGACGTCCGGGGCCTGTGCATAGGTGCGGGGACCGTGGAGGTCCAGCGCAACTTCGTCGGCACCTCGCTCCTCTCGGGACGCAACCCGTCCGGGGACCACTGGAAGGCGTCGGGTCGTTGAGCGGGGTTCAGCGCGTGTCGGTGCTCGCGGCCGGAGTGGCCGCCCCGGCTCTTCGGCTGCCGGCGGCAGAGGTGGCAGCCGCCTGGGGGGGCGGGGCGAGGGGCTCTCTGGGAATCTGTGACTCCGACGAGGACACGCTCACCCTCGCCTGGCAGGCCGCGACCGAAGCGATCGGTGCCGCGGGAGTGTCGCCGGACCAGATATCGGGTCTCTGGTGGGGCACGACGAGGCCCCCGTTCGCCGAGGGGCCGAGCCTCTCCTTCCTGGCCGCGGCCCTCGGGCTCCGTGCGGACGTGGAGGGAGCGCTGCTCGCCGGCTCGCCCCACTCGGGGATGGAAGCGCTCTTCGCTGCATGGGACGCCCTCGCCTCTTCCCACGCCACTCTGGCGCTCGTGGTCACCTCCGACGCGCTGCTCCCGGGGCTCGGAACCGCCGGTGAGACCACCACCGGCGCCGGGGCGGCCGCCCTGCTGCTCGGCCGCGACACGGGCCTGGCCCGGGCGAGCCTGGTGGCGCGCGCCACGCGCTCGGCGCCCGTCGTCGACCGCTACCGGGCCGACGGGGACAGCGCCACCGGGGACGTCTACGACGGTCGGCTGTTTCGCGAGGAGGTCTACCTGCCCCTCATGACCGAGGTCGCCCGAGCGGTCGGCGCGCCCGGGGCGTGGGCGGTATCGGACCCCGACGGGAAGCTTTCCGGGGCCCTCGCCAAGCGGCTCGGTGCCCCGCTGGTCTCGTCCCGGGTGCAGAGCGTGCTGGGTGACACGGGCGCTGCCGCCTCCCTGCTCGACCTGATCCACGCGACCTCTGGTGACGGCGACGCGCCGGGCCTGCTCGGCTTCATCGGCTACGGGGGCGGACGCGCGAGCGCCGTGAGCGTCGAGGTGACCGGACCGGTCCCGGGCGCGCAGGGCGTGCAGAGCATTCTCTCCGCGGGCCAGCAGGTCACCTACACCAAGGCGCTGCGGGCCAGGGGCCAGCTCGAGGCGATGGCCGACCCGATCCCGATGGGACTCCCGCCTGCGGGGGCCGCCTTCGCCCGAGGCAACCTCGAGATGCTCCTGTTCGAAGGGGCGCGCTGCGCGGACTGCGGCGCCATCTCCACTCCACCCTCGGTGCATCCCGCCTGCATCGCTTGCGGCGGTACGAAGCTCGAGACCGTGAAGCTCTCGCGCAAGGGCACGGTCGTCACCTTCGTCGTCAACCAGACCATGCCCCCGCCGTTCGCAGCGCCGCTCCCGCTCGTGGTCATCGACCTCGCCGACGGGGCGCGGATAATGGTGCAGGGGACTCCGGCGGACGCCGAGCTCCTCGCGGTGGGCGACTCCGTGTGGCTGTCGCTTCGCAGGTACGCGCTGGAGCGAGGCATACCGGTGTACGGGTACAAGGCGCGGCGCTTTGTCCAAGTGCCGGCGCCGCAAGGGCCGGGCGAGACCGTCGCGCCGGTGAGCGCGGGAGGACCGACATGAGCTGGAACAAGGTCGCAGTGGTCGGAGCGGGCCTCATCCCCTTCGGGGAGCTGTTCGAGCAGGGCTACGAGCAGATGGCCGCCGGGGCCTTCGCGGCGGCGACTGCGAGCGTCGACCACGGCTTCGACCCGCACTCGATCGACGCCGTGATAGTCGCGACCCAGCGCGGGTCGCTGTGGGGGCAGGAGGGCATCGGCGGCAACACCGTCCCGAGCGCGCTCGGACTTTCGGGCGTCGCCTGCACCCGTGTGGAGAACGCATGTCCCTCGGGCTCCGATGCCTTCCGGATCGGAGCGATGGCGGTGGCGAGCGGGGTGCACGACGTCGTTCTCGTGATCGGTGTCGAGAAGATGCGCGACAAGTCCACGGCCGAGGGTCTGCTGGCACGTGCCGCAGCGGGACATCCCATCTACAACAGGGGTGAGACCGCACCGGTGCTGTTCGCACCCTTCGCGACCCGCCATATGCACGAGTTCGGGACGACCCCCGAGATGCTCGCCTCCGTGGCGGTCAAGAACCACCACAACGGTTGCCTCGACGAGTACGCGCACTTCCGCAACGAGGTCACGATCGAACAGGTGCTCGCCTCTCCTTTCGTGTGCAGCCCGCTTCGCCTCCTCGACTGCTGCCCCCAGACCGACGGGGCGGCGGCGCTGATCCTCACAAGCGCGGAGCGAGCCCGTGAGCTCACGGACAAGCCGGTGTACGTGGCGGGTTTCGGGGTCGCGACCGACCACCCGTACCTGCACGAGAAGTCGAGCTTCGTCTCGCTGCCGGCCACACAGCTCGCGTCGAGCCGCGCCTACGCGATGGCGGGGGTCGGTCCCTCAGACATCGACGTCGCAGAGGTGCACGACTGCTTCACGATCACCGAGATACTCGACATCGAGGACCTCGGCTTCGTCGAGAAGGGCAAGGGGGGACCTGCCTCGCTCGAGGGGGACACGGCGCTCGACGGCCGCATACCGGTCAACCCTTCGGGGGGCCTGCTCGCAAAGGGTCACCCCATCGGGGCGACCGGTGTCGCGCAGCTCACCGAGTGCTACTGGCAGCTGCGCGAGGAGGCCGGCGGCCGCCAGGTGGCCATCCGCAACGGCTTCGCGCTCCAGCACAACGTCGGCGGACGCGGCTCGGGCGTGTCGGTCGTGAACGTGCTCACACGCAATCCCAGCTGAGCGACGCAGCCCGAAGGTTGGGCGTCAGTTGACCAAACGCGGGACCAAGGTCCCTGTTGCGCGGCGCGACCGAGCCGTAGGTTGTCTATGTACTCTCGCAGGGTGGTGAACACATGCTGACTCGCGCGTTGAGCTGTCGTGGGGCTCTCACGGTCCACAAGGATCTTTCCGTCGACTGCACAGAGCACAACTGCCTCAGGAGCCGAAGCTCCGAGAACGCTCTGGCCACGCACTCGTGCATCGTGGTCTGTCGCGACCGCGAATGCGCTCACTGCGGCGCTCACTCCGAGTCACGAGGATTCCCGGGCGGCTCGCGCTAGGCCCCGGCTTCTTTGTCGTCCTTCTTCTTGCCCAGCAGCGGGTGGGCGGGCATGCCGACGGGCTGGAGGTGCTGGCCCAGCACCTCGTGGAAGTGCTCGGCCACCTCCGAAGGAGTCCATCCCCCGTCGCGCCACATCGCCGCCACTTGTCGCGGGGTCTGGAAGATCGTGTACGCGAAGCCGGTACGTCCGAGCACCTGCCCGTTGACGAAGCCCGCCTGCTCGGAGGCCAAGAAAGCCACCAGAGGAGCGTTCAATGCGGGGTCCTGGCCGGGCGGCGGCTCGTCGCCCTGGAAGAGGTTCTCGGTCATCCGGGTGAAACCTGCCGGCGCAAAGGCGTTCACGGTGATGCCGTAGCGGCCGAGCTCGAGCGCCCACACGAACGTCATCCCCATGATCGCAGCCTTGGCGGCGCCGTAGTTGGTCTGACCGAAGTTCCCGCGCAGCCCCGCGGAGGACGTGATGTTGACGATGCGCCCGTAGCCGTTCTCGCGCATGTGAGCCGCAGCGTGCCGCGTGCAGTTGAACGTCCCCTTCTGGTGCACAGCTATCACCGCGTCGTAGTCCTCCTCCGACATCTTGAGAAGGGAGCGGTCGCGCACGATGCCAGCGTTGTTGACGAGGATGTCGACGGAGCCGAAGGTCTCCACCGCCTGGGCGACGATCCGGCCCGCCGAGTCGAATTCACTCACCGACTCGCCGTTCGCGACAGCCTTTCCCCCCGCCTCGGCTATGAGCCGGCAGGTCTCCTGCGCGGGGCCCTCGGCCGCGTCGGTACCCGCCAGGGTGACCCCGAGGTCGTTAACGACCACCGCCGCTCCCTCCGACGCAAGGCACAGCGCTATGTCACGACCGATGCCGCGCCCCGCTCCTGTCACCACAGCCACCCGTCCGTCGAGCATTCCCATCAGCTGTCAGCTCCTCTCGCTCGCCTTCGCCACCCCAGTCCCGAACAGCTGCTCCATGGCCGCGGCCGCCTGCTGCGAGGGACCGCTCCAGGCTACGACCCCGTGGGCGAGGAGCACGGCGGTGTCGGCGATCGAAAGCGCCCGGTCGATCTGCTGCTCGACCACGAGCAGGGCTGTTCCCGCATCCCGGATCGCAACCAGCTGCTCGTAGACGTTGTCGATCACCGCGGGGGCCAACCCGAGCGACAACTCGTCCACCACGAGGAGCTTCGGCGGCATCGCCAGCACCTTGGCGAGGGACAAGATGCGCTGCTCCCCGCCGGAGAGCGTCCCCGCCCGTTGGCTCCGCCTCTGGCGCAGGACCTCGAAGGAGTCGAATGCACGTTGGATGGCTGCGGTCGGGTCCTCGGATCCCGGTTTGTGGCGGAACGCCAGCTTGAGGTTCTCCTCGACGGTGAGCGACGAGAAGATGCCCCGGCCTTCGGGAACCTGTACGAGCCCGAGCCGGGCGATCTTGTGGGCGGCCAGGTGAGTGATGTCCCGACCGGCGAAGGCCACGGTGCCTTCGCTCGCAGGGAGCAGCCCGCTGATCACTCGCGCCAGCGTGGACTTCCCGGCGCCATTGGACCCGAGGAGGGCGACGATCCCGCGTTCGGGGACGGTGAGCGACACCCCGAATAGAGCGCGGTAGCTGCTGTACGAGGCGCAAACCTCGTCGACCTCCAGGAGTGGTGCCGGGTCACTCATCAAGCAGGTTTCCCGAGATAGGCACGTCTCACCACCGGATCGGCTATCACCTGCTCGAGGGGACCCGAAGCGATCACGTGTCCGAAGTCGAGCACCACGACCCGGTCCACCACACCGGCCACCACGTCCAGGTCGTGCTCGACCAAGAGGACCGCGGTGCTGCGGTCGGCCTGAACCCTCCGCAACAGCGCAGCGAGCCTGACGGTCTCGTGTGTGTCGAGCCCCGACGAAGGCTCGTCCGCCAGCAGCAGCTTCGGCTCGAGTGCGAGCGCTCTTCCCAGCTCGACGAGCCTGCAGAGCCCTAGCGGCAGCGCTGCGACCGGTGTGTCGGCGACCTCTTCGAGGCCCACGAGCTCCACGATCTGGTCACAGCGTCGGTGTTCGTCGGCGGAAGGCCTGCCCATGTTCAGCAGGTCCTTCCACAACGCGCCGTCTCCACGTCTGGCTCGCTCGGCCACGAGCATGTGCTCGCGCACGGTCATCTCAGAGAACACCTGTATGCGCTGGAAGGTGCGCGCCATACCGAGCCGGGCTCGGCGATAGACGGGCATCTTGTCGATCGTGCGGCCCTCGAATTCGATGGTGCCCTTGTAGGATGTGATCTGCCCGCACACACAGTTGAAAAGGGTGGTCTTGCCCGCGCCGTTAGGCCCGACGATCCCGAGCGACTCGCCCGCCGAGACGGCGAGCGAGACGTCCGCCAGAGCCACGATGCCCCCGAACTGGACGGCGAGGGAACGCACTTCGAGAAGCGGCCGCGACGACTCGGACCTCGAAGTGGCCTCGGGGCTCTGTGGAGCCTCCGTGGTCGCGGGCGTGACGGGCTCAGGCATGGTACGCCCCGGGTGCAGGCTCTGGAGCTCGCCCACGCCGTTCGTCCCATGCACGCAGGACCCGGGCGACCCGGCGCATCCACTGGCTCTTCTGGTACTCGACGATGCCCTCTGGGTGCGCGGCGTAGGTGAGTGCGCCGAACGCGAAGAGCACGAACTCGATGCCTTGGATGCGCTGGGGCAGGTACGTGAGGATCTGGGCGATGATCGTGAACGCCATCCCCGACTGCACCGCACCCTCCACGCTGCGCGATCCCGTCGTGATGACCACGACCACCCAGACGAGCGACAGCCCGTAGTTGAAGTCGCTCGGGCTCACGACCCCCTGGCTGGACCCGTAGAGGGCCCCGCCCAGCCCGGCAAGCCCCGCCGACAAGGCGAAAACCGTGACCTTGAATCGAGTCAGGTTGATCCCGAGCGTGGCCGCCGCCGTGGAGCTCCCCCGCATCGCCGCCAAGTACTCGCCCGTGGTCCCACGCTGGACGAAGCGCACAATTTCGATGCAGACGAGGAGGATCACGAAGACCAGGGCCAGCAACGCGCGATCGCCGGCGAAGTTGATCGGACCGATCACAGGGCGCGGGAGGTTGAGACCCTGGAGCCCTCCGCTGGTCCAGCTGAACTGAAAGAGCACGTTGTCGGCGAACAACGCGAACGCGAGGGTCACGAGGGTGAGCAGGAGGCCCGAGACCCTGCTGACCAGCAGCGATACAGCCGATCCGACTGCTGCGGCGAGTGCCCCTCCGACGAGGGCGCCGAGGATCATGGGAAAGCCGAAGTGCATTGCGAGCTGGCCGGCGGTGAAAGCCCCGATTCCCGCGAAGGTCGCCTGACAAAGCGACAGCTGGCCGCTCATCCCGGTGATGAGAGTCACCGAGAGGAAGATCACAGAAAAGATGAGGCCCTGCTGGAACGGAAACACCCAGTTGTCGGGCACCCACGTCAGGCTCGACACCAAGAACGCCACCACGAGTATGCGAAACCCCCATCGTGTAGGGAGGTCGAGCCGTCGGTCACGGAGCGTCACCGAGGGCGCAGGGGGCGGGGGATCGACGGAGGAGAGCGGGTCGGCGCTCTCCTCGATGGTGCGCAGGTTGCGGTTCGCAAGGAGGACCACCACCAGCAACGCGAACGGCAGCGACGGCAGCAATCCCGTGCCGAGGACACTTCCGGGCGGAAGGAAGTCGCGCAGGACGCTCTCGATCACGCCGACACCGACTCCCCCGATCGCAGCTATGGGGATGCTCCGCACGCTGGCGAGTGCTGCCGCCGTCATCCCTGCGACGAGCAGGGTGGTGAACTGAAGGGGCGCTGTGGGATCGAGCGTGTTCTGAGCCGGTAGGAGCAGAACGCCGGACAGGCCTGCGATGGCGCTCGAGAATGCCCATGCACCGGCGGCGACCCCCGCTGCGTTCACGCCGTGGAGCTGCGACAGTCGGCGGCTCTCCACCACCGCACGCATCTGCAGACCTAGCGAGCTCCACCGGAACATCGCGATCAGACCCAGCACGACCCCCACCGTGATGACGGTCGTCGAGATGTCCTGCCCGTTGACGGGCGACGACGAGAGGTGGAAGTAGACGATTTGGGGGTTCAGCCACAGAAAGGCGATGTGATAGCGCGTCTGGCTCCCGAAGAGGATCGGGATCAGCTGCGGTATCGCGATCAGCAGTCCGAGGGAGGAGATCACCTTGACCGTGGTCGAGGCGGTCGGGATGTGCCGGAACAGGAAGCGATCGAAGGTGAGGCCGAGGACCGGTGATATGAGCAGCACCGCTGCGATGAACGCCGCCCATTGGGGCCAGCCCTCGTACCGGTTGAGCAGGTCGTAGGCGAAGGCCGCCACGAAGGCCTGGGCGCCGAAGGCCAGGTTGAAGACCCCGGTGGCGCGGTAGGTGATCACGAGGCCCACCGCCATGAGCGCGTAGTCGCACCCGTAGGGGACGCCCGCGATCGCGTAGTTGAGGAAGGCGGTCACCGGCTACCGGGCGCCTCCTGCGCCCGTGGTGGGACCGAGGTGGCAGGCTCCCCCGTGCGGCGGCGGCCAATGCGCAGCGCTTGTGGCCTCGCCTTCCATCAGGTCCCCGTGGCCTGAGTCAGCTGGACGGCGGCGTGTGCGGAGGTAGTGGGAGGGGGGTGTCCGACCCCTGTTTGAAGCAGACCAAGGTTTGGTCGCCGCCCTGCACCTCTGCGGGCGCGAGCACCCCGCCGGCCATGACCTGCACGTACGAGTTGCAGAAGGGGCCCGTGGCCGAGGAGTGCGCGACCTTCCAGTTGGGGTCGATGGGCGGCATCAGACCCCCGGCGTTGTAGCTCTTCTCCGCGTTGATGGCGGCCACGAGCTTCTTCTGGGTGAGGTTCGGCCCCACCGCTCGCAGTCCGGCCACGAACTGAGCGGCGTTTATGTATCCCTGGATCGACGTGTCGTCGTAGGTCCACTGTGGCTCGTACTTCTTCATGGTCGCGAGGTACTGCTGCATCGCCGGGTACTTCCCGGGGAAGAACTTCGCGGCCTCGAACGGTACGTGCTGCAGGGAGAAGATCGAGCCGGTCATGACCGACGCGTTCTGCGCTATGACCGTGCGGTCGTAGCCGGTGAGCCACAGTACGTGGGCGCTTCCGAGGCCGTACTGATGCAGGGCCTCCACGAACTTGAGGTTCTCGGGACCGTCGGTACAAGTCATCAGGAAGTCGGTGTGAGCGCTCACCATCGCCTGTACGTCAGGTGTGGGGTCCGCGGCGTACCCAAGGTTCAGGTCCACGAAGCCGACGTGCACCCCGTAGTGGGTGAGCCCGGCGGCGTATGCCGCACATGCGTCCTTGGAGGACGGGGCAATGCTGTAGGCCACCACAGCGGCTGACTTCACACCCAGCTGCTTGGCGAGGAACCCGACGGTCATCTCGCCTGTGTTGTAGGTGAGGGTCGAGCCGTACGCTCCGAACAGGTTCGGGCACTTGCTCCAGTTGTCGACCACCACGTATCCGAAGGTGGGTGTCCCCGTCTGGCAGAGGTAGGTGTTCGCCGTGAAGAAGGGGCTCCCTACGCCGACAATTGCGAACACGTGGTCCTGCGCGACCAGGTTGCGGGCTTCGTCCTGGTCGACCGTGGCGCTGCCGGTGTCGTCGACGACGTACGCCAGGTTGATCTTGCGCCCGTTCACCCCGCCCTTGGCGTTGATCATGTCGAAGTAAGCCCTCGCCCCGTAGACGATGTCGCCGAACCCCGACGAGAGCGGGCCCGAGAGGGTCGCCAGGGAGCCGACGGTAATGCTCTTGGAGGTCACCCCCGGGGCAGTTGCACCGCCCGAGGCGGCCCCGGCCGATGTGCCCGAGAGGGCCGTTGCAGATATTGCAAGAGCCATGCTCGACGCCGCCAACGCCACGATCCTGCGAAGACGTCTCTCTGTCATCTGCCCCTCCCCCTCTTGCCCCCGATGACGCAGCCGACCGGCCTCGTCCCTACCGGGCCCCAGCGGCCAGAGCCGCAGGCAAGAGGCGAGCCTGACGCCCATGTCATACCGGGTTGGCCAACTGTAGTCTTACCTCGCGGCCGGAACCGGGCTCGCCACCTTTCTCCTCGCATCGAGACTAGGTGCAGAGAACCACAAGAGTCTGGACACCCACCACGGTGAGAGGAGTCGGATGAGCCCCCGTCACGTCGAAGATGCACCGCAGGCCGTGCTGGCCACTGCAAAGGAGCTGCTCTCCAAGGGCCTCGTGGAGGGGACTTCAGGGAACGTGTCCGCCCGGATGGCCGACGGCAACATCTGCATCACGCCGTCCTCGGTCGACTACCGCGCCATGACCCTCGACGACCTGGTCGTGATCGACCCGAGCGGTGAGCTCGTGAGCGGCCACCAGCCGCCGTCGTCGGAGAAGCTGCTGCACCTGGCCTGCTACGAAGCCTTCGACGAGGTCGGCGGAGTGATCCACTCCCATGCCGTTCACGCGACGATGTTCGCCGTGGCCCGCAAGCCCCTTCCGGCTGCGATCGACGAGTTCACCATCTACGTCGGCGGGGACGTCGACGTCACCGAGTACGCGCCGAGCGGATCGGCCGACGTCGGAACGGCCGCGGTGAAATGCCTCGCCGATCGGGGGGCGGCGCTCCTCGCCAGCCACGGGATGGTGGCGGTGGGAAAATCCCCGGCCGACGCGCTCCACATCACCGCGGTGGTCGAGCGCACCGCCAGCATCGTGATCGGGGCCACGGCCCTCGGCGGGCCGACGGCGCTGCCGGAGAAGGTCAACTCCGACTTCGCCGGCGTCTACAAGTACCTGCGCAGCAACTGAGCGCAGCGGATTTTCAGCAGTTCGACACGCCGCCCAGGTAACCGGGGTCCTTGCCGGTGATGCCCGGGGCACCGCCGCCCCCTCCGTCGTTGGCGTACACGCCACAGGTGCCGGCATAGAGGCCGGGCGTCCCGAACGGCAACGCCGGAGAACGCTGGGGGTCTGGATCCTGATACGTCTGTACGCCCGGCTCCGCGTTCATCTGTTGCGGCGTGCCGGAGCGGTATGCGTTGGCGCCACCGGGGTTCGGCGACCCGTTCTGGTTCTTGTAGCACGCCGTCTCTGACGAATCCGGACCACCGCCCGAGCAGCCGTACGGCTCTTTGGTGCTCGCAGGAGAGTTGTTCTCGTAGACGTTCCCGGTCTTCGCGGTGCCGGGGGCGCACTTGTCGGCGGCCGACTTGTTCTGCGGGTTGGTAGCCCCGTCGACACCGTTGTGCGTCCAGGTGCTGGTGCTGGGGTTACTCGAGCTGTAGCAGCCGTAGTAGACCGTCTGCTGCTGGGTAGTGGTCTCGGTGCAAATGCTGTCGGCGCACAGACCGACAGATGCGTTCGCCACCCCTTCTGGTTGGCTCGGGCTGGGCTTAGAGCCCACCAGAGACGTCAAGTACTGGAAGATGCTCTCGGGTCCGATGACGCTGAGGGTCATCGCACCTCCGTCGGACGGCCCGTTGATTGCGCCGTTGGTGTTGTTCTTGCTGCTGAAGCCGTCGTGCTCGCCGTTGTCGAGGTTGTCGAAGGCCCCGACGTACACGATCACACCTTTCGACAGGATCGTGCTCAGCGCGTTGTCCGTCCCCGTGTCGGGAGTGATGGTGTTCTGCCCGACGGGCTGGTCACTGGCGCACTTGTAGAGCGCCGGCGACCCAGCGACCGGCTGCGGCGTCGAGGCGAACGGAAGCAGTCCGGCGATCGGGCAGTAGAGCTGGTAGTAGTCGTAGGTCGCGCTGAAGCCGGCGCCCTTGGGGTTGTTGCCGCATCCCTTGCCGGTACCACCACCGGTGCCGTCGGTGTTGGCTGACACGCAGCCCGAGTGTGGCGAGTCGTAGGTCCCCGGGTCTCCGTAGTTCTCCTCGAAACCGAAGCTGGGGTTGTTCGACTCGTTCGGTGACTGGTCGACTCCGAACTCGGCGTATCGCGTGTTGTTCGAGTTGGTGTCGCCGTTGGTGGTGCCCCCGGACTCGACGTTGGCAGCGAAATCGTGGCAACCGGGCGGGACGTACCCGTTGGGAGAGTTCCACGCATCGGCGTTCCACGGACAGTCCTGCTGGTCCGGGTTGAAGCCGCCGCCGCTCGCCGCCAGAGCCACACCTGCCCAGGCCGCCGATGCCACGGCAACGACGCCGGCGCACAGTGCGGCCAACGCCGCCTTCTTTCCTAGACGCATCTGTATCGTTCCCTCCCGCCCCGAGGGGCCGCCCTTGGAGGCATCCGCCGATGCCAACCGCCAAAAGACTGACACCGGCGTCAGGGGAGCGTCAAGAACGTGCGCCGACAGGCCGACCGGCTACCTGCTAACGGCTCAAGAGAGGAAGAGACGCTCGGGGTCATAGCGCCGCAGCGCGAGCACCTCGTCCGTGCTCAGCGGGGCCAGCTCCTCGACGTCCTTCGCGGCCTCGACGTCGAAGGCGCAGGCCTGCGACAGAGCCCGCACCCTCTTCTCGAGAGCCTCGGGCCCAGCAGCCACTGCCGCGATCCGAAGTGCCCCGTCGAGCCTGCGGAGGATGCCCAGGTCCGTCACGACGCTTCGGACCCTGCGGCCGGGGCTCGTCACGAAACCCACCTTCTCCACGAGACGCTCGGGGCGCGCGAGCGATACGACCACGCACCCCTCGGCACGGCTCGCCACGTCGTTGGCCCCGCCCGAGCCGACCAGGAAGGGACCGCCCGGGAGGAGCGTCGAGTTGAGGTTGCCCTGCGCGTCCACCTGGGCTGCGCCGAGGCAGGCCACGGTGCGCGTCCCCGGGCCGCCCACCACCATCCCGAGGACGGTCGAGGTGTCGGAGAGCATCGGCGTGGAGGGAAAGACGCGGTGGTTGAAGATGTAGGGATCGGCGGGGGTCGGTGTGTAACCCCACAGACCGAGCTCCGCCGTGAGCTGGACAGCGCTTCCCGCCTCCCTGGCCCTCGCCACCGCCACCCAGGCGGCGAGGTTCGCCACGCCGGCGCCGGCGAGCAGCGCGTCGGCTCGCAGCTCCTCGCAGACCGACAGGAGCTCGCGCGCCGCGTAGGCGGCCGCGTGCTCCCACGCGCTCGGCGCGGCGGTCTCGTCGACGGGGTGCGCCTCTGCGTCCGCGCGCCAGGAGAGCGGGTCGGAGCGGCCGGCGAGCCATTCGAGGTGGCCGGCCCCGAGCGCCTCCAGGTACTCCTGCTGCCCGGTCGGCTCGAGCACCCATCTTCGGACCCAGGAATCGAAGTCGCCTCGCGAGGCGCTGCGGGCCTGGGTCCAGAACCCGACATCCTCCCCGTACGAGCGCACCGGCAGCTGAGGCGCGTACAGGCCGCCGGGGTGAGCCCCGAAGGGTGCCTCCACCACCGCGAGCACCCTGTGAGCCGGGATCTTGGTGCGGTGCCCGAGGCCGTCGAGGTCCTCGACCACGCGCTCAACGGTGGCTATGGTGCCGCGACGCGCGGCCCACGCGGCCCAGGGCCCCTCGAGCAGCGGCTCGGCGAGCACGACGTTGCCTTGACGGTCGGCGAGCGCCCCGTGCACGAGGGTCACGTCGGGCACGAGCGGAGCGAGCAGTCCGAGGCGCCCGAACGGCGTATCGGCCAGCGCGAAGGCGTCGTTGTGCTCCATCGAAGATCCCTGGAGCGACCCGGTCACGACGGCTGGAAGGCCCCGTGCCGCTGCCTCGAGCCGCTGGGTGTAGGTCAGGATCGACCAGTGCTCCACCTCCACCTCCCCCGAGGTGTACGCACCCTGGAAGTGGGGATTCGGAGTGAAGGTCGGGAAGATGTCGCCCGAGTAGGCGGTGACGACCTTGCGCACCAACCCGCCGTGGAAGAACAGCGCGCCGAGCGAGCTCAAGCTCACCATGATCAGCGTGAAGCCGGGATCGCTGCGCCAGTGCTGGCGGACGACCTCCCTGGCGGCGGCGGTCCAGCGGCTGTGGCCACAGAGCACGCACAAGGAGTCCCCCGGCCGTATGTGCCGCTCGATGGCGTCGGCCAGCGCGAGTTGCTCCGACATCTACCGACCTGTCCAGCGCGGCGCGCGTTTCTGCGCGAATGCCGCGGGTCCCTCCTTGGCGTCCTCGCTCGAGAAGACCTCGGTCGAGATCTCGCGCTCGATGCGGTATGCCTCGCGCATGTCGACCGCGAGCCCGCGTAGCACGCTCTCCTTGGTCTTGCGCACCGCCAACGGGCCGTTGACGGTGATGCGCCGCGCGTACTCGAGGGCCTTGTCACGCAGCTGGTCCGAAGGCACCACTGCGTTGAGCAGACCGAACGCGAGCGCCTGCTCGGCGGGGACGCGGTCCGCGCAGAGGAGGAACTCCATCGCGGCCGGGAACGGCACCTGCCGCGGCAGTCGCACGGTCGTGCCGCCACCCGCGAACAGCCCCCTCTTTGGCTCCAACACGCCGAAGTAGGCCTCGGGCACCGCTACCCTCAGGTCGCAGCCGCCGAGCATCTCCATCCCGCCGGCCACGCACGCGCCGTTGACGGCGGCGATGATCGGCTTGTAGATCTTCACGCCTTTCAACACGGCCTTGACGGCGTCGTCCATGCGGTAACCGTCGATCTCCTCCACCTCGCGCTCGGAGATCTCCTTCTGAAGGCGCGTCACCTGGGGTATGAAGGTCTTCAGGTCGGCACCCGTGCAGAAGGCGTTGCCCACCCCGGTGATGATCGCCACCCACGACTCGTCTTCGGAGTCGAAGGTGTCCCAGGCGCGGCGGAGCTGCGCGAAGTGTTCCATGTCGAGGCTGTTCATCGCCTCGGGACGGTCGATCGTGATCCACACCACGTGGTCGTCGTCGTGCTCGTAGTGCACCGGCATGCGCTCTCCCTGGCCTTTCGCTCGATCCCCGATGATTCTGGCGGATCCCCTTCAACTGCCCTGCACCCCTCGAGACCCCGCATCCCCTTCGAGGGCTCAGCCGCCCTCAGGGGCCCTTCGGTCCCCGGACCCTCGTCTCGCGCGGAAGACCCAGGATCCGCTCCGCCACCAGGTTCCGCTGGACCTCGGAGGTCCCGCCGGCGATGCTCGCCGCGAAGCTCCACAACCACTGGCGCTGCCAGGGTCCCGAGCCCGGCGAACGGGCGCCAAGCACGTCGAGCCCAGTGCGCGACAACCTCTGCGTCATCTCCGACCAGGTCAGCTTCACCCAGCTCGACTCCGCGCCGGGGGGCTCACCGCGCGCCAGGCGCGAGAGAGTCCGCCAGTTGTGGGTGCGCAGCACCACAAGGCGCACGTAGGCGTCGACCAGACCGTCTGACACCTCGGGGTCGTCGAGGAGACCATCGTGCGCCGCCATCTCGTACAGGCGCGCCAGATAACCCTCGTGGAGAACCTCCTCCTTGAACGGGAAGTTGGTGCCGCGCTCGTGCGCGAGGGTCGTCGAAGCAACCTTCCACCCTTCCCCGGCCGTGCCCACCAGCTGGTCCTCGGGGACGAAGACGTTCTCGAGGAAGACCTCGTTGAACTCGGCGTCGCCAGTCATCTGCACGAGCGGGCGCACCTCCAGCCCCGGTGCACCCATGTCCACCACGAAGAGGGACATGCCCGTCGGCCCAGTGGTGCCGGGTGAGCTTCGCGCCAGGCACAGCCCCCATCGGGCGAACTGGGCGTAGGAGGTCCAGACCTTCTGCCCGGTGAGGCACCAGCCCCCCTCCACCTCTTCCGCCGAGGTGGTGAGCGAGGAGAGGTCCGAGCCCGCCCCGGGCTCGCTGAAGAGCTGGCACCAGATCTCCTCCGCCGTCGTGATGGCGGGGAGCCAGCGCCGGCACTGCTGCGGAGTCCCGTGCGCGAGCAGGGTCGGCCCGGCCAGGTTTATCCCCACGCGGTTGACGAGTTGCGGCGCACCGGACCGCGCGTACTCGGTGTTGAAGATGGCGACCTCGAGCGCCGAGGCGCCGCGCCCGCCGTACTCGGCAGGCCAGTCGATCCCCACCCACCCGGCCTCGGCGAGCCGCTTCTGCCAGGCCCTTCCCGCTGCGACCGCCTCTGCGAGCCGGCTCGGGTCGCCGGCGCCGTCCGCGCTGCCGGCCTCGCGGGGCACGTGCTCGGCGAGCCAGGCCCGCGCCTCGGAGGCGAAGCGCTGCTCTGCCTCCGTGAGCGAGAGGTCCACGTCTCAGGGCTCCGCGTCGCTCAGAGGTCCCACGCGCCGGCGCGCCCCGAGGACACGAAGGCGTCGTGGAGAGCCGACTCTGCGTCGGGGTCGAACCCCCGGTAAGAGGCTTCACCCCTCTGGCGCACGTAGATGGGGTTGCCGCCGGTGCGGTCCGAGCGAAACTTCTCGTGCACCAGCGTGCGCACGAGGACCTTGTTGGTCGGGGTGACGGGCAGTGCATCGCAGAGGCGCACGTAGCGCGGCCGCCATTTGGGGCTCAGGTCGGCCTGTTCGTCGACCCAGGAGGCGAAGCCCACCGGGTCGAATCGGGCCCCTTCTCGGAGCACTAGCGCCGCCATCACCTGGTCGCCGGCGTCGGCGTCGGGCGCTGCGTAGACGGACGCGAGCATCACGTCGGGGTGCCGCGACAGGATCGCCTCGATGGGTGCGGCGGGGAAGTTCTCGCCGTCCACGCGCAGCCAGTCCGAGGTGCGCCCCGCGAAGTAGAGCCATCCCTCCGAGTCGACGTAGCCAAGATCGCCGCTCCAGTACCACCCGAAGCGGGTGGCGCGCGCCATGGCCTCGTCGTTGCGGTAATAACCCTCGAAGGGCCCGAGTCCCTCGACGTTCACGATCTCCCCCACGCTCGCCTCGGCGTTGGTGAGCCTCCCTTCGGAGTCGAAGACGGCGCGCGCCATCTCGTCTCCGGCGGAGTCGACGACCTTGATCCCTGGGCGCACTCGCCCCACCGATCCGCGCGGCGGGCCGTCCGAGCGGTCGAGGGCGATCGCCCCCTCGGTGGCGCCGAACACGTCGACCACCGAGATCCCGAATCGCCTCGATGCCGCCTCGACCACTTGGGGGGACCCCTCGTTGCCGTACGCCAGGCGCAGCGGGTTCTGCGAGTCGTCGGGCCGTTCGGGGGTCGCGAGGAGATAGGCGAGGGGCTTGCCCGTGTAGTTGAACCAGGTCGCTCCGTAGCGACGCACGTCGTCCAGGAAGCGCGAGGCGCTGAATCGCCGCGCCAGGCCTACCGACGCTCCGACCACCAGCGCGGGGGCGAGGCCGACCATGAGCGAGTTGGAGTGGAACAGGGGCATGGCGACGTACGCGACGTCGGAGGGCCCGACCCCGAGGAGCATGGTCATGCGGTTGCCGGTGGTGAGCAGGCGGCGTTGGGTGCAGCGCACCGCCTTGGGCGCGGCGGAAGTGCCCGAAGTGAAGAGCAGCACCCAGAGGCTGTCCACGTCGGGCTCCTTGCCCGGTCCGTCCGATGGGCCGTCGCCGGCCTCGGCGAGTGCCTCTGCAAGCGACTCCCCGATCTCGGGTGGGGGATCGTCGCCGTCGGCGAAGCGCGTCGAATTGAGCAGGCCGCCGGGGAGGGTGAGGTCCCCGAGCACCGGCCCGAGCAACGACTGGTGGCGGGGCTCGGTGACGAGCATCTGCACGTCGGTGTGGGAGACGTCCGCGACCAGGTGCTCGCCGCGGCGGGTGTGGTTCAGGCCCACGAGGACAGCCCCGCAGAGCGCTGCACCGCAGAGGGCGAAGACGTAGTCGGGGGTGTTGTCCATGAGCACGCCCACGTGCGGTGGGCGGTCGGGCTCCAGGCGCGAATCGAAGAGACCGGCGAAGCGCGCCGACTCCTCGAGCAGCTGTGCGTGGGTCCAGACCCGGTCGCCGAAGCGCAGCGCCGGGCGACCCGCGTAGGCCGGGTCGGTGCCGTTGCGGCGCAGCAGCGCGGCGGCGTTGGGTGCAGGCAGCGGTGCCTCGCCCGGCGCGGGGGCGTGGGCGAGCCGTTCCGCCACCGCCAGGCGCTCGAGCTCCTCCGGCGATGACACCTGCACCAGGGGCTGCGTCCCCTGACGATTGTCTGCCACGGCGTCAGGTTAGAGGTACCACGTGCGACTGGCCCCTTTGGAGGGCCCAGGTAGCGTCTGGCGCGTGCCGGCCGGCAACGCGCGCCGTCGTCTTCGCCCCACCCTGACCCACTCGCGCGCCTCGCATTACCGGCGCGCCGGAGGACCGTGGGACAGAGGAGGGCTCGACACGTCCTTCTCCCCCGACCCGGGAGCCGAGGTGTACGACGACCGAGTCGGCCTCGACTCCGGGGCTCTCGAGGCGCACATCTCCGAGCTTGCGGGCGCACTCCGCGCCTCGGGCGCACGCCGGGGCGACGTGGTCTCCTGGCAGCTGCCGAACGGGGCTTGCGCGCTCCTTCTGTACCGGGCCTGCTGGCGAATCGGCGCGGTCGCGGCACCGCTCCACCACCGCATGGGAAGTGCAGAGGTGGATGGCGCCCTCGCTCAGGTCGACCCATTGCTGCTCGTAGCCTCCGAGGGTTCTCCGGCCGCTGAGCGGCCCGGCGCGCTGGTCCTCGGGAGCACCCCGGAGGTGAGCTCTCTCTGCGACAGACTCGGCCGGGGGCGGGCTGTACCCCAGGACGCGTCGCCGGCGCGCGGCTCGGACCTGGCTGTCGCGCTCTTCACCTCGGGATCGACGGGGGTGCCGAAGGCTGCGCTGCACACCCACCGGGGCCTGGGATACAAGGCGTCGCTGATGGCCCAGGTGCACGGCCTCGGACGCGGCGACTCGATCCTGATGCCGGCGCCGCTCGCCCACGTGTCGGGGCTCTTGAACGGCGTGCTCCTTCCCGCCGCAGCGGGGATCCTGAGCACGCTCATGGCCAGGTGGGACCCCGACGATGCCCTTCGCCGGATCGAGGAGCGACGCGTGTCGTTCATGGGCGCCCCGCCGGTGTTCTTCTCGCAGATGGCGGCGGCCGGAAGCTTCAGCCGCGAGCGCGTCCGTAGCCTGCGGCTCGTGTCGACCGGGGGCGCCTCGGTGAGCCCCGCGTTCGTGGACGCCACCGCCGAGCGGTTCGGGTGCACGGTCAAGCGCACCTACGGCTCGACCGAAGCACCCACCGTCACGACCTCACACGAGGGCGACGATCCCTCACGAGCCCGTGACAGCGACGGGCGCTGTGTGGGCGAGGCCGAGCTCGAGGTGCACGACCCCGAGAGCGAGGCGCGGCTGGCGCCCGGTGAGACCGGGGAGCTCTGGCTGCGGGGCCCCGAGCTCTTCGTCGGCTACGCGGACGCCGACGCCACGCTCGCGGCGACGGCGCGCCCGGGCGGCTGGTACCGAAGCGGCGACCTGGGGGTGCTCGACGAAGGCGGCTGGCTCCGGGTGGTGGGGCGGCTCTCGGACATCGTGATCCGCGGCGGCGAGAACATCTCGGCGTCGGAGGTCGAGGCGGTCCTCGAATCACATCCCTGCGTGCGCCTCGCAGTGGCGGTCGGCTACCCCGATACCGAGCTGGGCGAGAGGCTGGCGGCCTTCGTGGAGTCGACCGAGCCGTTCGACCTTGCGACCTGCCGGGAGTGGTTCGCAAGGCGGGGGGTCACCCGGTTCAAGACTCCCGAGTTGGTGGTTCGCCTGGACGAACTGCCTCTGCTGGCGGCGGGAAAGGCCGACCGCTCGGCGCTTCGCGAGATGGCGGCGAAGCTCGCTAGAGGATAGGCAGGCCCGCCTCTGCACGAGGTCGCAGGATGCCCGCGAGCCTCTCGCGGTGGAACACCGCGTCCCCGAAGCTCACCCAGTCGAGTTGCGAGCGCTTCAGGTATAGGTGCATGTCGTGTTCCCAGGTGAACCCGATACCGCCGTGCACCTGGAGGGCAGAGGCCATGACCCTCTCGGCCGCGTCGGAGCACCAGACCTTGGCCACCGAAGCCGCAGCGTGCGCGTCGGGGTCGCGTGCGCCCACGGCCCAGGCGGCGTAGTACGCGGCTGAGCGCATCCCCTCGACGTCCACGAGCATGTCTGCGCAGCGGTGCTTGATGGCCTGGAAGCTCCCGATCGGCCGCCCGAACTGGACGCGGTCCTTCGCGTACTGGACGGTGATCTCGAGCGCACGCGACGCGGACCCGAGCATCTCGGCGGACGCCGCTGTGGCGGCGCGGTCGAGCAGCACCTCCGCGGCCTCTTCCCCTCCGATCTGCACCGCCGCCCTGTCCTCCAGCTCGAGCCAGGCGAGGCTCCGCGTCACGTCCATGGCGGGCTGCGCCGGCGGACGGGCCTCCTCCTGTGCGAGCGCGTAGAGGGCGGGGCCTTGGTCGGTCGCGGCGAATGCCACCACGACGTCCGCCTCGGACCCGTAGACGACCGGGTCAGGCCGGCCCGAAAGCCTCCAGCGCCCATCTTCGCCCTGCGCGGCGCGCAGCGCACCCGGGTCACGCGACCAGCACAGCGCCCCCACCGCGTCGCCGCTGAAGAGGCGCTCGGCCCATTCGACGGCGCTCCAGCTGCCCAGCTTCTCCCCGGCGTCGAGCTCGCCGGAGCCGATCCCGGCTGCGAGCGCCTCGGAGCAGAGCACCGTGGCGAGGAACGGCACCGGGGCGAGGTGGCGACCGAGCTCCTCGCAGAGCACGACCAGCTCCACCATCCCGAGCCCGAGCCCGCCGTCTTGCTCCGGTCTCTCTACCCCGAGCCAACCCTGCTCGGCCATCGCCGCCCAGAGGTCGCGGTCGAAGTGCCCGCTCTGCGAGGCGACCTCGCGCACGCGAGCGGTCGGGCTGCGTCCGTCGAGCAGCGCGGAGGCGGCCTCCCTCAGCGCTAGCTGGTCCTCGGAGAGCTCGAAGTCCACGGGCGCAGGATACGGGCCCCGGACGGTGCACACGGAAGGTAGCGCCCGGCTTCGCACGGGCAACGTCCTTTGGCCCCTGTGACATGCTGGGGCCGCGGCCATGGACCTCACGACCACCCCCGAGCAGGAGCTCCTGCGAAGCGAGGTCCGCGACTGGCTGCGGGCCCACCTCCCTTGGGAGTACGGCACCGGCCTGCCGCCGCGCTTCGAAGACCTCGAGGCCGAGGTGAGCTTCGGGCGCAAGTGGCAGTCCGAGCTCGCCGGGGCGGGCTGGGTGGGCGTGACCTGGCCCGAGGCCTACGGGGGCAGGGCGCTCGGCCCCGCCGAGAACTTCGTGGTCCAAGAGGAGCTTGCCCGGGCACGCGCCCCCGAGCTGGTCGGGCGCATAGGGGTCAACCTGGCCGGTCCGACACTGCTCGCCCACGGCACCGACTCCCAGAACGCCAGGTGGCTTCCCTCGATCCTCCCCGCCACCGCGCTCTGGTGCCAGCTCTTCAGCGAGCCGGACGCGGGTAGCGACCTCGCGAGCCTTCGGACCGCTGCACGCAGGGTGCCGGGCGGCTTCGCGTTGAACGGCGAGAAGGTGTGGACGTCGTACGCGCAGTTCGCCGACTGGGCCATCTGCCTCGCCAGGAGCGACCCCGAGGCCCCGAAGCACGAGGGCATCAGCTTCTTCGTCGTGGACATGCACGCCGAGGGCGTGGTGGTCAGGCCGCTCGTCCAGCTCACCGGGGAGGCCGAGTTCAACTCCGTCGAGCTCCACGACGTGTTCGTCGCAGACGACCAGCTCGTCGGGAGCGAGGGCCAGGGCTGGCGGGTCGCGGGTTCGACTCTCTCCCACGAGCGCGGCGTCAACCCCCGTCAGCTCGTCATCCACATCCAGCACATGGAGGAGCTGCTGCGCGAGGCCGCACGCAGCAAGGCCTTCGACGACACGCGCCTGAGGAGGCGCCTGGCGCAGGCGTACGTCGAGGTCCGGCTGTTCGAGCTGCAGAACTGGAGGTCCCTCTCGAAGCTCGCGCACGGGCGCGAGCCGGGTCCCGAGGCGAGCGCGTCGAAGCTGTACTGGAGCGAGATGAGCCAGCGCCTGCACTCCCTGGCGATGGACGTGCTCGGACCGTCGGCGCCCCTGTGGCGCTCGGCCTCGTCGAACCCCGGAGACGGCTCGTGGCAGCGGTCGTGGCTCTACTACCGCGCAGCCTCGATCTTCGCCGGCACCAACGAGATCCAGCGCAACGTGATCGCCGAGCGGGTCCTGGGTCTGCCGCGCGAGCCCGCGGCAGCGGGCGCGGCGAGGGAGGCGACCCGAAGTGCCCGCTGACCGCCCGGTGGTGCTCTACGAGGTGGACGGCGCCGTGGCCACGGTGACGATGAACAGGCCCGAGGTCGCCAACGCCCAGAACAGCGAGCTCATAGACGCCGTCGACGCCGCCTTCGACCGAGCGGACGAGGACGACGCTGTGCGCGTGGTGGTACTGGCAGGGGCGGGGAAGCACTTCAGCTCCGGCCATGACCTGAAGGAGCTGGTGGGCGCTGCGGGCGACGACGGCGCCAGCGCCCAGGTCGACCGCTGGCGCCGCATGCGCGAGACCCCGGAGGGAAAGTTCCGCCACGAACAGCTCATGTACGTGGAGCGCTGCCGGCGCATCTACGACTTCCGCAAGCCCACCATCGCTGCCGTTCAGGGCAAGTGCGTGGCTGCGGGCCTCATGCTCGCGTGCATGTGCGACATCGTGGTGGCCTCCGACGACGCCTCGTTCTCCAACCCCGTTCTGCGCATGACAGGCGCCGCCGTCGAGCTGCTGGTCGAGCCCTGGGAGATGGGCGTGCGCAAGGCAAAGGAGTTCCTGCTCGCCGCCCTGGAGCTCGACGCCTCGGAAGCGCTGCGGCTCGGACTGGTCAACCAGGTGGTGCCGCGCGCCGAGCTGGCCCAGCGCACGAAAGAGCTCGCCGAGCGCATCGCTCAGGTCCCTCCCGTCACTGCGCAGGTGGTGAAGGGCTCGCTCAACCACGTGGCAGAGCTGATGGGCAAGGGCGCCTCGTGGCGCTACCACTTCATGGCCCACCAGTGGATGCACAACACCGACACGGCGCGCACCGCTCTCGCCGAGCGCGAGCAGATGGGCTCGATGAAAGAGGTCTTCGCCGCCCGTGACAGGGGCGATGCCCCGCAGCCCGCGGACTGACAGAAACGTCGCTTTGTCCGCACGCCCTCTGGAAGGTCTGCGCGTCGTGGACGTGGGAACGCGCATCGGCGCCCCTTTCTGCGCAGGCCTCCTCGGCGAGTGGGGAGCCGAGGTGATAAAGGTCGAGCAGCCTGGCAGCGGCGACTTCATGCGGGGCATCGGGCCCTTCTGCGACCCCCAACCGGGCTCCGACGCGGACGGCGGCGGGTACTCGCTGTTCTGGGCCGTGGAGGGCCGGGGCCGCAAGAGCGCCACCTGCGACCTGCACACGCAGAAGGGCCAGGACCTGTTCAGGCGCCTCGCCTCCGTCTCCGACGTGGTGTGCGAGAACTTCCGGCCCGGCACGATGGAGGGCTGGGGGATCGGGCCCGCGGACATCGACGAACGCCTCGTCTTTGTCCGCATCAGCGCCTTCGGCCAACAGGGCCCGTACTCGCAGCGCCCGGGTCTCGACCGGCTAGGTGTTGCCTACGGCGGCCTGATGTACCTCACCGGCGAGCCGGAGCGCCCCCCCGTGCGCCCCGGGGTCACCGTCGCGGACTATCTGACGGGGGTGTTCTCCGCAGAGGCGGCGCTAGCCGCGCTGTACCGCCGCGACGCTGCGCGCACCGGCGCCACCGGACGCGGTGCGGTGGTCGACGCCTCCTTGTACGGCTCGGTGCTCCGGATCCTCGAATGGACCGTCGCCGCCTACGACCGGCTCGGCACGGTGCGCCAGCGCGAGGGCAACCGCCTTTCGAATTCCGCCCCGCTCGACAACTACCCCACCGCAGACGGCCGCTTCGTATGCATCGTGGCCGGCGGCGACACCAACTTCCGGAGGCTCTGCCATGCGATGGGACGGCCCGAGCTGACCGAGGACCCCCGCTTCGTCACCCTCGCGGAGCGTGCCCGCAACGGCGAGTCCATCAACGGCCTGGTCGCCGAGTGGACCGGTTCGCTCAGCGCCGAGGAGGTCACCTCGGCCTGCGTCGCCGCAGACGTCCCGGTGGCGACCGCCTACACGGCCCGCGACATAGCGCTCGACCCCCACATGGCCACGCGCGGCGACCTCGTGAGGGTGGACGACCCGGTGGCCGGGCCACTTCTCCAGCAGGCCCCCTACCCGAGCCTCGTCTCCGAAGAGCGCCCGGTGCCCGCCGGGGCGCCGAGGCTCGGCGAGCACAACGAGGAGGTCTGGTGCGAGACGGTCGGGCTCTCGCAGGATGAGCTCGAGCTCCTTCGGGCCGAGGGAGTGGTATGAGGCGGGACGCCGAGCGCGCGGGCGTGCTACGCAACGGGCGGCGCCCGTCCAACAGGTCGAGCAGGTCCAGCAGGTCGAGCAGGTCGAACAGGTCGAACAGGTCGAACAGGTCGAACAGGAGGATCCATCGGAATGGCTGAAGGCACAGCGAAGGACGGGGGGAGGACGGCCCTGGTGACAGGGGCGTCCTCGGGGATCGGCGCCGCCACCGCCAAGGTGCTCGCCGAGCGAGGCTTCACGGTCGGGATCGTCGCCAGGCGCGCCGAGCGACTGGAGGAGGTGCTCGAATCCTGCCTCGCCCACTCGCCCGGGTCCGTGATGTGGGCGGCGGATCTCTCCGACCCGGCTTCTGCCGCCGAGCTGGCGCTCGCGGCGTGGGACGCCCTAGGGGGGCTCGACGTGCTGGTCAACAACGCCGGGGTGCCGATGCGCCGGCGTGTGGAGCGCCTGGAGATGACCGAGGTGGAGAAGGTTATGCGGACCAACTTCTTCTCGCCCGTGGCCATGACCCTCGCCGTGCTCCCGCGCATGCTCGAGCGGGACTCGGGAGTGGTGGTCAACGTCTCGAGCCTCGGAGGAAGGCTCGGGATCACCACCGAGGCCGCCTACTCGGCGTCGAAGTTCGCAATGGCGGGGTGGAGCGAGGCGATGTCCGCGGACCTGTCCGGCACGGGGTTGCGGGTGAAGCTCGTCCTCCCGGGGGCCATCGACACCGAGATCTGGGACCAACCCGGCAACGATCCTCCGCTCTACAACGGACCCCTCGTTCCCGCGCAGGAGATCGCCGTCGGGATCGCCGACGCGATCGACTCGGACAGCTTCGAGCACTACCTTCCGGACATGAAGGCGGTCGTGGAGATGAAGACGTCGGACATAGACGGCTTCTACGCCGGCATGAAGGCCTTCACCGAGTCCCAGCAAGATGGTGCACAGCGAGAAGGGGAGGCGTGAGAGCCCTCGTCTTCGGCGCCCCGCCCGCGGCCGATGAGTCGCGACCCGAGGCCTCCGACGATCTCGAGCGCAAGCTGCTCTCGCTCCCGTTCGGGCTCCACCTGGTGGACGACGCCCGCATGGTGGCCGACGACTGGGTGATCACACGCCCGATCCTTTCGGGGATCTGCGGCTCGGATGCCAAGCTCGTGCTCGGCGACTTCGGTGAGGGGGACATAGACAACCCGATGTCGGCGTTCTCCTCCATCCCCCACGTCCCCGGACACGAAGTGGTGGCGGAGGTGATAGAGCTCGGCCCGCGCGCCGAAGGCGTGGAGGTCGGCCAGCGCGTGGTACTCAACCCGTGGCTCACCTGCGCGCCGCGCGGCATCGACCCTCCCTGCCCGGCCTGTCAGGCCGGCGACCTGAGCCTGTGCTGGAGCTTCACCAAGGGAGCGCTCGGACCGGGCGTGCACGTAGGTGTGGCGACGGACGCGCCCGGGGCCTGGGCGGAGCTGCTGGCGGCCCACGACTCGATGCTCATACCGGTGCCCGCTCAGGTCCCCAACGAGCTCGCAGTGCTCGCAGACCCCTTCGCCGTGTCGATGCACGCGGTGGTCCGCCACCCGCCGCCGCCTTCCGGGCGCGTCGTCGTGTACGGCGCCGGCGCCCTCGGCGCCACGACGGTCGCGACTCTGCGGGCGCTCTACCCCGAGGTCGAGGTGGCCGTGGTCGCTCGCTTCGAGGCCCAGGCAGAGCTCGCGAGGAAGCTCGGGGCGGCGAAGGTCGTGGCGCACGAGCCGCGTCTCGCGGTGGTGGAGGAGCTGGCCGCCTGGTCGGGCGCTGTGCTCCACGCCCCGTTCGACGGCCTGCCCGTCGCCCACCCCGGGCACGTCGACGTCGTCTACGACACGGTGGCGAGACCCGAGACGCTCGAGGTCGGGGTGCGCCTGCTCGCCGAGCGCGGCACGCTCGTCCAGTCGGGTGTGCACACGCCCGGGCGATGGGAATGGACCCCCTTGTACTTCAAGGAGCTCACGATCGCAGGCTCGAACGCCTTCGGGATCGAGGAGGTGGAGGGGGTGCGCCAGCACGCCATCGCCCACTACCTGGACCTGACCGCTTCCGGGCGCGTCGACCTCACCGGGATGCTCACCCACACCTTCGCCCTCGACAGTTGGTGGGACGCGCTCAAGGCCCTCGCTCGCCAGGAGGTGAGCGGCGCGGTGAAGGTGGCCTTCGAGCCGGGTGCGACCGGCACTCTGGCTTCGAGCGCAGCCTCTGGCGCAGCGACGCCCTGATGGCCGAGCGCGCCTCGCCTCGGGCTCCCGCCCGCCCCACCGCCTCGCGCGAGCCGCGCCAGAGAGGCGAGCGGGTTTCGGGAGCATCTGGCCAGTCGCGCTCTCCCGCGCAAAGAGCCGCTGGCACGCCCTCGAAGCGGGCGCGTACCACCGAGCCGACGACCCTCTCAGGAGAGCCGGCGAGCAGGCGCGCCCTTCGCACTCAGGGCCGCAAGACCATGCGCAAGCTGCTCGACGCGGCCATGGTCGTCTTCAGCCGCCGTGGTTATCACGCGGCGCGCGTCGACGACATCGTGAAGGTGGCACGGACCTCCCACGGAACGTTCTACCTCTACTTCTCCAACAAGGAGGACCTGCTGCGCGCCCTCGTGTCGGAGGCGGCGGACGTGGTCGCCTCGCTGGACACGGCACTCGAGAAGGTCGGGCCGGGTGAAGAGGGCTGGCGCGAGGTACGTGAGTGGATCGAGCGCTTCTCAGAGGCCTGGCGGAAGTACGCGCCGGTACTGCACGCCTGGACCGACCTGCTGATGAGCGACGCCCAGCTCACCGAGCAGGCGCAGATCGCCTCGCGCGGGGTGGAGAGCACGCTCGCGGCCAGGATCGCAGAGGCCGGCCCGCCGGGGATCGACCCCAACACCGCCGCGGAGGCGGTCGTCGCGATGGTCGACCGCTTCCACCACCTCCGCCAGTTCGCGGGTGAGCCGGTCGACGCATCGGCCCTCGACACGCTCGCCACGATCGTCCACCGCGCCCTCTTTGCCGGCACGGAGGACTCCTCGGCGCGACCACGGCAGGGTAAGCACTCCGCGCGCGCAGGGCGAAGCTGAGACCGGGCGAAACCCGGGCTGACCCTCAGGCCGGCTTGCGGGCTTTCTTCGCCTCTTTCATGTCGGTGCTCCCGCGCTCGAAGCCGCGCCGCGCCCACGGGAGCGCCTCGACCACGGGTAGCAGCCCGAAGGCGGGCTCCGTGAGGAAGATGCTCCCTGCGATCTCCTCCCAAGTGGCGCCCACCTCGGCGGCGAGCCGGGCGTGGCGGACCACTCCCGGCCGGTTACGCATGATCACGGTGCAGACCATCCTGATCAGCTCGTGGGTCTTGCGGTCCGGGGCGCGCAGAGAGTCGATCTGCGAGAGCCAGGCGTTCTGCGCGTCGTGGAGGCCTGGGGCGATCGCGTGGAGCTCGGCCTCGAAGGGGAAGTTCCAGGCGTCCTCGTCCTGCTCGGCCGGGTCCGGGCCTCGGCGCCGGCCACGTTCGTGGACATCTGCGGGACCCTCGCGCCCACCGCTCGTGGCGCGCCGTCCGGTCGGGGTCTTGTCGTGCTGCTTCTGGGCCAAGGCGCCACCTCCTCTCCACAGCGTCGCCTCTCCACAGCATGGCACCAGCCTCGCCTCGCGGCTCGGCGGTCAGGAGGTCCAGCGGACCTCTACGTCTCGGGACCGAGCGACCGGAAGCGGCGGTAGCGCTCGGCGGCCGCCTCCTGCCACCGTCGATCGGGCTCGATGCGCTCGCCCACTCGCGCCCAACGGCTGGCACCCTCGAGCCCATCGGCGATCCCGGCGGCCATGCGCGCCATGTAAGCGGCGCCGAGGGCCGCCCCCTCGTGCACGGCGACCACGTCTACGGGCAGGCCCGTGGCGTCGGCCATCGCCTGCATCCACGGCCTAGACCGTGTGCCACCGCCGCTCGCGACGATCCGCTTGGCGGAGATGCCCGCCCTGTCCAGCATCTGCCGGACCACGAACCCGCTCGCCTCGTGTGCGGCACGCTCGAGGGAGGCTGCGTCGTGGGTCACGTCGAGCCCGTGCAGCCCGGAGCGCAGCAACGGGTCGTGGAACGGAGCACGCTCGCCGCGCAGATAGGGGGTCCACACCGGCACCCGCCACGGGTCGCCGGTCCGCTGCTCCCCCCCGGCACCCTGCGCGCCCCGTGCCCCCTTTGCCCGGGCGGCGTTCTGGCGCAGAGCAGTGCGGTCGAGCAGCGCACGAGCCCAGTCCACGAAGAACGCCCCGGCGTTGCTGGGCCCGCCGACCAACACGCGCCCCGCGGTCGTGTGGGGCACCGTCCACAGTCCCGGAGACTCGATCCAGTCGGTGACGACCGCCCACACCACCAACGTCGCGCCACAGATCACGAGCACGTCGCCCGGCTCCTCGGCTCCGGACACGATCTGATCGCAAAGGGCGTCGACGGTACCGCCTGCGAGCACGGCGTTCGTGCCGGTGACCGTGCCGGCCGCCTCACCCATCAGCACCAGCACCGGCATCTGCTTCTCGCTCACCCCGATGCTCTCGAGCACCGCGCTGTCCCACGTTCCCCCGGACATGAGCGCCCCCAGGGACATCGACACCGCCGAGTCCACTGCAGGCACGCGGCCGAGCGCGTAGTTGGCGACGGCCTGCGCCGGCCAGTAACCGTGGGCACCCGGACACTCGCGAACGGCCCAGCGCACGAAGCCCTCGGCGTCGGGCATGTGCGAGTCGGAGGCCACGATCGGCTCAGCGGCAGAAGCATCGCGGGCGGTCGCAACAGGGGCGTCGCCGACCGCCTCGGCGCCGGCGGCATCCCCCGAATCGCGCCCTCGCAGGTCCCCGTAGAGCAGCCCGGGCGAACAAGGAAAGCCGCGCCGGGTGACCGCTGCGAGCGACGGGACCATGCCGGCCACGCACACTCCCGCTATCTCCGAGGAGCCGATCGTGGTGCTCACCTCGGCGAGGGCCCGCAGGGGCCCCTTGCGCCAGGCGCGCCCCGCGTCGTGCTCGAGGAGGTCGGGAGCCGGGGTAATCACCCGGTGACCGACGCGCGACCGGGCCAGCACCGTGCCCTCTGCGTCGACCGCCACGGCCTTGGTCGACGTCGTGCCGATGTCGATCCCGACGGTGACCGAACCTGACACGGACGTCATAACCGGTCCATTATGAATGACTTCGGTGTCGGAGGGAGGATCGAGATGACCGCACGCCCGAGGGCGCTGGTGACGGCCCCGGTGCGGGGCCCGGGGCTGGAGCTGCTCGGCGAGCTTGCCGAGCTGGTAGTCGACCCCTGGATCGACCACGACCCGATCCGGATCTACGGCGCGGACCAGCTGGCCGAGAGGGCGGCTTCCGAGGAGGCGAGCATCCTCGTGGTCGAGGCCGACATGTGCTCGGGGCCGGTGCTCGAGCTCCCCCTCATGGCGCTGGCGAGCTGCCGTGGCGACCCCACCAACGTGGACGTCCCCGCCGCCACGGCAGCCGGGATACCGGTCCTACGCGCCCCCGGGCGCAACGCGGATGCCGTTGCCGAGCTTGCTGTGGCGCTCCTGCTGAGCGCGACTCGTGGCACCAACCGCGCAGAGGAGGACGTCCGCTCGGACCAGGTGTACAAGGACGGCACCATCCCCTACCAGCGCTATCGCGGTTGGCAGATCGCCGGGCGCACTGCTGGCCTCGTGGGGCTCGGGGCGGTGGGCCGGGCGCTGCGCTGGCGTCTCGAGGGTCTCGGGATGCGCGTGATCGCCTTCGACCCATACGCGCAGGACGCCACGTGCTCGCTCGAGCAGCTCCTCGAGTCCTCCGACGTCGTGTCCATGCATGCCCCGGTCACCGAGGAGACGAAGGGCATGATCGGTCAGGCCGAGTTCGACTCGATGCGCGACGGCGTGATCTTCCTGAACACCGCCAGGGCGCAGCTGCACGACTCAGACGCGCTTGTGGATGCCCTGCGCTCGGGCAAGGTCGCAGCCGCGGGCTTGGACCACTTCGTGGGCGAGCACCTCGCGGCCGACGACCCCCTGCTCGGGTTCCCGAACGCGGTGCTCACCCCCCACATCGGCGGCGCCACCTACGACACCGAGGCCAACCACACCTCCGCCATCGCAGAAGACCTCTGCCGGCTGCTCGCGGGGGCCACCCCGCGAAATATCGTGAACCCGGAGGTGCTCTCCTCCAAGAGGCGCCCGGCAGCGGCCGTATCCGATGCAGGGGAGAAGGAGAACGAGGTGGACGAGAAGGTGAAGGGTTAGGCCGCCGTGGACTTCTCCTACACCGCCGAGGACGAGGCGTTCAGGGCCGAGCTGAAGAAGTGGCTCGACCAGAACCTTCCCGAGTTCGCCGCCTCGGGCGAGATAGGCGACGAGCACAACCCCGACCGCAGGACCATGTTGCGCCGCCAGGCCTGGCAGCGGCGGCTGCACTCCGGGCGCTGGGCGGCGATCAACTGGCCGATTGCGTGGGGCGGGCGCGAGGCGACGGTGATGCAGAACACCATCTACTCCGAGGAGATGGCACGGGCGAAGACACCCGGCATCTACAACACCAACGGCATCTGGCAGATCGGGCCGATGATCCTCCGCTGGGGCACCGAGGAGCAGCAGCAGATGTGGCTGCCCGGCATCCTGAACGCGGATGTCCATTGGTGCCAGGGCTTCACGGAGCCCGAGGCCGGGAGTGACCTCGCCAACCTGCGCACCATGGCCATCGCCGACGGCGACGACTACGTGCTTAGCGGCCGCAAGATCTGGATCTCGACGGCGCACCTCGCCAAGTGGGGCCTTTTCCTGGTGCGCACCGATCCCACCGCCATAGCCCGCGGTGCCAAGCACGAGGGCATCACCGCGCTGATAGTGGACATGGAGGTGCCGGGGATAGAGGTGAACATCATCCGCGACATCACCGGCGGCGAGCTGTTCTGTGAGATCAACTTCGACGGAGCCCACGTGCCTGCGGCCTACCGCCTCGGCGAGGAGAACCAGGGGTGGAACGTGGCGATGGGCACGCTGGCAAGCGAGCGCGTCGGCACAGCCGGCCTGAGCGTCTCGATGCGCATCGAGCTCGACAATCTGATCGCCACCGCGCGCGAGCACAACCCAGAGGCACTTCGCGATCCGGACATCCGCGATCGCATCGCGCGCCTGTGGACGCAACTCGAGCTCACCCGGCTGCTCAACGCGAGGGCCCTGTCGAAGGTCCTGAAGGGCGAGAAGAACTGGCCGGAGGTGCCGCTGGCAAAGCTCCAGTGGAGCCACCTCTCTCAGAGCATCGCCGAGCTCGGCGTGGACGTCCTCGGGCCTATCGGGGTGCTCGCTCGCGGCGGGCCCGACGCGGTCGACAAGGGCCACTGGAGCCACAACTACGTCTGGCAAAGGTTCACCTCGATCGGCGCCGGCACCACCGAGGTACAGAAGAACATCATCGCCGACCGCGCCATCCGCATGCCCAAGCGCTGACCTACCGCGTGAGGACGACCACGGCCGCGTTGGCACCGCGTCCGACTGTGTGGGCCAGCGCCACGCGAGCTCCGGCCACCTGGCGCTCTGCGCACTCACCTCTCAGCTGGCGCACGAGCTCCACCACCTGGCCTAGGGCCGAGGCCCCGAGCGGCTCCCCCTTCGAGAGCAGCCCGCCGCTCGGGTTGACCGGCAGCTTCCCGCCCAGCGCGCTGTAACCCTCGGCGAGAATGCCGGGCTGCTCCCCGGGGCTGCAAAGGCCGAGCTCCTCGTAGGAGGAGAGCTCGCGGGCCGCGTCAGTGTCCTGGCACTCCACCACGTCGAGGTCGCCGGGGCCTACCCCTGCCTCCTCGTACGCGTCCGCCGCCGCCAGCGCGCTCGGGGTGGGGATGGAGTCGTCGGCGAGCCCCGCCATGGGGGTCGACTCGCCGAGCACGGCCCCCGGCAGGTGCGAGCGGAGCACGGCTGCGGCGATCCTCGGCCGCGCGTCGGCGCCCGACGCGCGGCTCAGCACCACGGCAGCTGCCCCCTCGTTCGGGGTGCAGAGCATCCACAGGTGGAGCGGCTCGCACACGACGCGCGAGGCGAGGACCTGCGAGGCGTCGACTTCGGAGCGGAACATGGCGTCGGGGTTGAGCGCTCCGTGGCGCCGGTTCTTCACCACCACCGCGGCGAGGTGCTCCTTGCTGATCGCGCCGGTGCGCATGAGCCTCTGGGCGCGCAACGCGAAGTAGGCGGGTGTCGCCCCGAAACCCGCTTGCTCCTGCCAGGGCTCGAAGAACGAGGAGCGGATGATGCCCTTGGGCATCTTCTCCACCCCGAAGACGAGCACGGTGTCGTACTGCCCGGCGCGCACGGCGCTCGCGCCCAGCATGAGAGCGGCGGCACCGCTCGCGCACCCGGCCTCGACGTCGACGATGGGCACGCCGGGCATGCCGAGCGCGCTGAGCACCTTGTGGCCCGAGGCCACCCCTCCGTAGGCGGTGGCGCAGAAGGCCGCCTGGAACCCGCCGTGTCCCACCCCCGCCTCGCCCATCGCGTCCCTGAGCGCAGCGACGCCCATCTCGGTGGGGCTCTTCGAGTCGAACCTGCCGAAGGGGTGGATGCCCGCGCCGGCGATCACGACGCCGCTCACGATCCTCTCCCCGGTGCAAAGGCGTAGGTGAGGACCTCGCGGCCCTCGTCGTCGGTGTGGAGGGGGCAGAGCACCAGGTGCATGTCCTGGCCCTCGACGAGCGCCGATGGGTCCGCCTCGGTGAGGCGCGACAGCACGCGCAACCCCTCGGGCAGCTCCACCACCCCGAACCCGAAGGGGACCTCGCCCCGGTAGCCCGGGGGCGGCGCGGTGACGGCGGTGAAGGCCCACAGGCGCCCGGCAGCGGACAGCTCGACCTCCTGCGCGCCCGTAGCCGAGCAATAGGGGCAGGTATCCGAGCGCGGGAAGTGGTGGAGACCGCAGCTCGCGCAGCGGCTCCCGAGAAGCGCCGGGCTCTCGTCCATGGTGAAGAGGCCTTCGCGCACCGGCACCGAGCCGGACGGGCTCATCGATCGGACCTTGGGGTCACTCAGGTGCCCTCGCCTGTGCGTGTCGAGTCGGTGAGGGTCACGGAGCCAGCCGTGCCGACGGCGCCCGAGGGATCGGGGAGCCCGTAGAAGTCCCTCGCGTTGGCGCCGGCCACCCTGGCGAATGACTCGGGTGTCAGCCTGCCCTCTGCGTGTTCACGCAGCTCGGCGGTGGAGTTGGGCCAGGCCCCGTCCCAGTGCGGGTAGTCGCTCGCGAACATGACGCAACGGTCCCCGAGCGACTCGACCAGGGTTGGCAGGGTGCCCTCGTCGGGCTCGCAGGTGATGTAGACGTTGCCGGCCTCGACGTACTCGGCCGGGGGGCGGCGCCATCCACCCTCTATCCAGTCGCCGCGCGACTCGTAGTGCTCTGAGAGGCGCTCGACGAACCAGGGCAGCCAACCCGCCCCGGACTCCAAGAAGGCGACGCGCAGGCGCGGGTGGCGGTCGAACACGCCGCCGCTGACGAGCGCCGTCATGGCCGTCATCTGGTCGAAGGGAAAGCTCACGCAATGCACCTGGATGTAGTTGGTGAACCGGTCGACCCCGATCTTGGGCAGGTGGATGCCCGGCGCGCCGTGGACCCCGAGCGCCATGTCGAGGTCGCAGGCCGCCGAGTAGAAGCGGTCCAGGTCCGGGTGGTCGAGGTTGCGGACCGACAACGCCGGCGGGACGACCGCGCACACGAGCCCGAGGTCGCGCGCCTCGGCCATCACCGTCGTTGCGAGCTCGACGTGCTCTATCGGCACCACGGCCGCGGCGTGGAGCCTCCCGCCGCTCTCGGCGCAGAGGTTCGCCGCCCACTCGTTGTAGAGGCGGGCGACGCCGGCTCCGAGCCCGGGGTCCTGGAGGCTCGGCACGCACAGCCCGAAGCTCGGGAAGAGCACCATCTCGTCGATACCGTCGGCGTCCGCGTTGGAGAGCACCCCGGCCACCGTGGTCGGGTCTATGCCCTCGGCTTTGGACAGCCCGTGCTCGGGCGGGCACCCGGCCCCGGGTCCCTCGTAGCTCGGGTAGGGCCGGCCCTCGAGGATCACCCCGAGCTTGGTATCGCCGCGGACCTCCGCGAAGTCCCCGAACAGGCGGAACAGCTCGACGAAGAAGCTCACCGGCTCGACGGCGTGCGCGTCGGCATCGGTCACGTAGGGCTGTGTCACTTGGCCTGCGGCTTCCCGGGCGGGGCCCCAACCCCGCCCTCCTCGGGTCGGCGAGGCCCCGACCCCGCCGCCGGCGGTGTCACTTGGCCTCCTGCTCGAACACCACCATGCTGCGAGCCACCTCCCCGGCAGTCATCGCCCGGAACGCGTCATCGAGGTCGCCGAGCCCTATGCGGCGGCTCACCATCGCGCCGGCGTCGATCCTGCCGCTGCCGACGAGGTCGGCCAGGGCGGGGAAGTCGCGATCGGGGTCGGTCGAGCCGTACACGCAGCCGACCACGGTCTTGGCGTCCACGAAGAGCTCGAAGGCGTTGAACTCGACAACGTCGGCGGGAGAGCCCGCTCCCACGAGCACCGTGGTCCCGCCGCGGCGGGTGGCATCGAAGGCGCAGCGGATGGTCTCGGGCCTGCCCACCACCTCGAAGGCGTAGTCGGCCCCGCGCCCGCCGGTGTGCTCCTTGACTGCCGCGACAGGGTCCTGACCGGAGGCGTCGACGACGGCGCTGGCCCCCATCGCCCGGGCCAGCTCGAGCTTCGAGGCGACGTTGTCGACCGCCACGACAGTGGACGCACCCGCCAAGGCGGCGCCGCGGACTACGGCGAGCCCCACCCCGCCGCAGCCGACCACCGCCACGGTCGCCCCCGGAGGCACCGCGGCGGTGCGCCACACCGCTCCTGTCCCCGTGGAGAGCGCGCAGCCCACCAGCGCGGCCATCTCCAATGGGACGGACGGGTCGATCGGCACCACGCTCCCGTCGGGCACCAGGGTCTCGGTGGCAAAGGTGGCCGTGCCGAGCCCTCTCACGAGCTTCACCCCCCCGACGCTCGCGTAGGGGCGGCCGAGGGACTCCGAGAGGCCGTGCTCGCAGAGCATGGGCTGTCCGCGCAGGCACCAGAAGCAGTTGCGGCAAGGGGGCATCCACGTGAGCACGACGTGGTCCCCCGCCGCCACGCGGGTCACCTCCTGGCCGACCTCGGCCACCACCCCCGCCCCCTCGTGCCCGAGCACCGTCGGGAACATGAAGGGGATCCTCCCCTGCTGCACCGAGAGGTCCGAGTGGCACACCCCGCTCGCAGCGATGCGCACGAGCACGTCGCGCGGCCCGACCGGAGCCAGCTGGATCTCCTCCTCCTCGAACGAGGCCCCCACCTCGCGCAGCACCGCCGCGCGCGTCACTGTGCCTCTGGCTCCCCGGGCGGGGCCCCAACCCCGCCCTCCTCCGAGCGACGGGGACCCCAGCCCCGGCGCCGGCCGTGCGCCTCCGGCTCCCCGGGCGGGGCCCCACCCCGGCCCTCCTCCGAGCGACGGGGACCCCAGCCCCGGCGCCGGCCGTGCGATCTCATGACGGCTTGCCGGGGACGTTGACGGTGTCGGTGTCGGTCCCCGAGCGAAGCAGCGCACCCGACGTCGACGCCCCGGTGAACGCCCCTGCGGAGACCACCTCGGTGCCGTTCACGAACACGTGCTCGATGCCCTCGGACTCCGCGTAGAGGCGGCTCGCCCCTCCGGGCAGGTCGTTGCGCGTGCGCTCTTGGCCATGGCCCACGCGCTCGGGGTCGAAGACGACGATGTCCGCCCACCACCCCTCGTGCAGCCGGCCGCGGTCGCGCAGCCCGTAGAGCCTCGCCGGCACGTCCGACAGCTGGTGCACGGCCTCCTCCCACGACAACAGGTTGCGCTTGCGCACCCCGTCGCCGAGAAGAGAGGTGGAGTAGATCGCCCCGCACATCACGTCGAGGTGCGCCCCGGCGTCGGAGCCGCCCACCACCGTGCGCTCGTCGCGCCACACTTCGGACCGAAGCTGCCAGTCCTCCTCGGTCTCGCCCATCGGAGGGCGCAGCCCGGTGCGCAGCTCGTCGGCGATCACCACGTCGCAGAGCGCGTCGAAGGGCTCCTGCGAGCGCATCCGGGCGATCTCCTCGATGTTCTTGCCCTCGTACTGCGCGTTCTCATCCGAGAAGGTCTCGTCGACCACGAGGCGCTTCCAGTTCGCAAGCGCGCCGATGATCCCTGCTTCGGGCGAGCGTGCCCCCTCGTCGAGCCTGCGGCGCTGCGCGGGGTCGGAGAGCACCTTGATCCGCTCGGGGATTCCGATGGCGAACAGCTCGCGCCAGCCGGGGAGGCCGTCGATGATCGCACCGTGCGCGAACGACAACCTGATCTTCATCGTGTGCGGCAGCGTGAGCGCCACGACCTTGGCGCCGCGGGACGCTGCGGCCGTGGAGGCCTCGAGCTGGTGCTCGAGACCCTTGCGGTTCATGGCGGAGACCCCGAGCACGTTCCAGTTGGCGGGGCGGCCGGCGAGGAGCGACAGGCGCGTCATCAGGTCGACCTCGTCCTCGCTGAAGCCGTTGAGGCACCCCGGGAGGATGAGCTCGAGCGTGGTGCCCGGGTGTGACGCCACCGCCGCGCACAGGGTCTCGAGCTCCTCGCGCGAAGCCGAGCGCGACGGCACGGGCTGGCCGTCGCCGTCGTTGTGCGTGTGCGCTTGCGAGGTGGACAAGCCCAGCGCGCCTTCCTCCATGCTGCGGTGCAGGAGCTGCTCTATCTCGTGGACCTGCTCCTTGTTGGCCTCGCTGCCGACGGCGCTCTCGCCCATCACGGCGCGCCGCAGGGCCGAGTGCCCCACCAGGAAGCCCGCGTTCACCCCGATGCGGCCCTCGAGGCGGCCGAGCCAGTCGCCGAAGCTCGTCCACGACCAGTCGAGCTGCTCGAGGGACTCGAGGGGCATCCCCTCAACCCTGGCCATCATCCGCGCCAGGTAGTCCGAGTGCTCGGGGCCGCACGGGGCGAGCGAGAATCCGCAGTTGCCGCCTATGACGGTCGTGACACCGTGCAGCGGCGAGGGGCTGGCGCTCGGGTCCCAGAACAGCTGGGCGTCGTAGTGGGTGTGGAGGTCGACGAACCCGGGGGACACCACCAGGCCGTCTGCGTCGATCGTGCGGGAGGCCGGCTCGTCGGTCTGACCGATCGCCACCACCTTGCCGTCGCGCACGCCGACGTCGGACATGCGCGCCGGGGCGCCGGTGCCGTCCACCACCTTGCCGCCGCGAATCAAAAGGTCGAGCATCCTGGTCACCTCGGTTCGGTTCCGCTCGGGGCCCGATGATAGGTTCCGCGCCTCAGCATGCTCCTTCCCGACCCCGAACCCAGGCCGATCCGGGTGCCGGTCATCTCGGTGGACGACCACCTGATCGAGCCTCCCGACCTCTTCGAGGGCCGGATGCCGGCCCGTCTGGCCGACCGGGCGCCGCGGATAGTGGAGGAGGCCGACGGCACCCAGCACTGGCTCTACGAGTCGCGCAAGTACCCCAACGTAGGCCTCAACGCCGTGGCGGGGCGCTCCAAGGACAGCTGGTCGATGGACCCCTCGCGCTTCGACGAGATGCGGCCGGGTTGCTACGACATAGAGGCGCGGGTGGCGGACATGGACGTCAACGGGACGTGGGCGTCGGTGTGCTTCCCCTCCCTGGTCGCCGGTTTCTGCGGGTCGGTGTTCTCCCGCTCGGAGGACCCGGAGCTCGGTCTCGCGTCCCTGCGCGCATGGAACGACTGGCACGCCGACGTCTGGGCCGGCACCCACCCGCAGCGGATCGTGGCGCTCCAGCTGCCGTGGCTCGCCGACGTCGAGCTGGCTGCGGAGGAGGTCAGGCGCAACGCAGCACGCGGCTTCAAGGCGGTGAGCTTCCCGGAGTTCCCCGCCCAGCTCGGTGTGCCCTCGATCTTCTCCGGCGAGTGGGACCGTTTCTTCGCGGCGTGCGAGGAGACGTCCACGGTCGTCTGCCTTCACACCGGGGCCTCGGCTTGGGCGCCGCTTCCCTCGCCCGCCCCGCCGTTCGAGCTGCTGCCGACCCTGTTTCCGGTGAACGCGCTGATCGCGGCGGCCGAGTGGCTCTGGTCGGGAGTACCGCTGCGGTTCCCGCAGCTCGCGGTCTCGATGTCCGAGGGCGGGATCGGCTGGGTGCCGATGCTCCTCGACCGGGTCGACTACGTCCTCGACCACTCGGCCTCGGGCACCGAGAGCACCGCCTGGCCCTCGGACCTTCGCCCGAGCGAGGTGTTGCGGCGCAACTTCTACTTCTGCACGATCGACGACCCCTCGGTCATCGAGCTTCGCGACCGGATCGGCGTCGACCACATCATGCTCGAGAGCGACTACCCGCACGCAGACTCCACCTGGCCCGACACGCAGGCGGTGATCGAGAAGACGATGGGGCACCTTCCGGAGAAGGAACTGCGGATGATGGCCTTCGAGAACGCGGCGAAGCTCTTCCGTCACCCGCTCCCTCCCGCCGACGACTGGCGGACCAAGTGAGCATCACGGCCGGCGGCGGGGCTGGGGTCACCGCCGCTCGGAGGAGGGCGGGGTTGGGGCCCCGCCCGGGAACATGAGCAACGTCGTCGACGCGGACGGGCACGTCGTCGAGCCGCTCTCCGCGTGGGAGTCGCTGCCCGAGGAGATAAGGCCGACCATCGTCGCCGACTCCAATGGGTTCGAGCACGTGACGGTGGGCGGTACCGAGATCCTGGCCGTGGCGCTCGGCACCCTCGCCACCCCCGGGTCGCGCTTCAGCGAGCCGGGGGACGTGCGCTCGCTCGATGAGGCGCTGCCCGGCGGCTCCGATCCGGTCGCGCGGCTTGCGGACATGGACGACGAGGGGATCGACCAGGCGGTGCTCTTCCCGTCGGTGGGGCTCTACTTCTGGGCCCTCGACGACCCCGTCGCGGCCATCGCGATCGCCCGCGCCTACAACGACTGGCTCGCCTCCTACTGCTCGGCCGACCCGCAGCGCCTGTTCGGCGCCGCGATGCTCCCCGCCCAGGACCCGGAAGCCGCCGCCGCCGAGCTGCGCAGGGCGCACACGGAGCTCGGGTTCGCGGCCGGTTTCGTGCGCCCCAACCCGTGCCGGGGGCGCTCGCTGTCCCACCCGGCGTACGAGCCGATCTGGGAGGCGGCCGAGGAGACCGGCATCGCGATCGCTGTTCACGAGGGCAGCTCGGTGATCCTCCCCACGCTCGGCTCGGACCGCCCCTTCAACCCGATGATCCTTCACGCGGTGAGCCACAGCTTCGAGGAGATGCTGGCTTGCGCCCAGCTGATCGCCTTCGGGGTGCTCGAACGCCATCCCGAGATGCGCGTGGTGTTCCTGGAGTCCTCGGGCGGATGGGCGCCGTTTTGGATGGAGCGCCTCGACGAGCAGGCAGAGAGCTTCGGCGCCTTCTGCCCCGAGATGCGCATGAGGCCGAGCGAGTACTTCGCCCGTCAGTGCTGGATCAGCTTCGAGATCGACGAGCAGACCTTGCCTGTGCTCGCGCCGATCATCGGCGAGAGGCGCATCGTGTGGGGGTCGGACTACCCGCACCACGACGCCACCTTCCCCGGGGCGGTGGAGGTCCTGCGCAAGACCATCTCTCCCCTCGACGCCTCCACTCAGGCGCTCGTGCTCGGCGAGAACGCCGCAGAGCTCTACCGCCTGCCCCCGCGACGGTCACCAGCCTGAGCAACTGCACGCAGGTGGCTTCGCTCGGGGAGGTGGTGCGCGCAGCGGCCGCCCGTTACGGCGACAAGCCGGTGTACGTGGACAGCGAGGGCGAACAGTTCTCCTTCGCGCAGCTCGACCGGCTCTCGGACGCGGTCGCCTCGGGCATGTGGGCGCGCGGCGTGCGGACGGGCGACGTGGTCGGGCTCCTCCTCCCCTCCGGGCCCTTCTACGCGGTGGCCTACGCAGCCGCGGCGAAGATCGGGGCGATCACCGCCGGCGTGAACGACCGGCTGTCGGTCCCCGAGCGCGCCAAGTGCATGGAGCTCGCGCGGCCGCGCATAATGGTGACACCGAAGGGCTCTGAGACCACACAGCCCATTCCCCTCACCGACGCGTGCGAGAGCGTCGAGGTCGACACCGACGCCACTGCCGACGACGCGCTGTCAGAGCTCGTGTCCTCCGCCCCGGTCGAGGAGCCCCCCGTCGATCCCGAGCGCCCCGTGGCGATCGTGTTCACCTCCGGCACCACGGGCCAGCCGAAGGGCGCCGTGTTCGGCACGCGCCAGCTCGACGCGGTCGGGTTCGCCGACGGCGGGCTGCGTTGGGGAGGCGGGGGACGGGGGCTCACGACGACTTCCTTCGCGCACGTCGGGTACATGACGAAGGTGCCCCAGACCCTGCGCAGCGGCACCACGACGTACCTGATGAGGAGGTGGAACGCCGCAGAAGCCCTCGAGCTCGCCGGGCGCCACCGGGTCACGACCCTCGGGGGCATCCCGACTCAGATGGAGCTCATGCTGCGCCACGAGAGCTTTGCATCCACCGACCTCTCGAGCGTCCAGATGGTGGTGCTCGGCGGGGGGCACGCCACCGCGGCCCTCGTGCGCGAAGTGCGCGCCCGGCTCGGAGTGCCGGTGGTGGTGCGCTACACGTGCACCGAGGCGGGGGTGGGGACCGGCACCGACCCCGCCGGCCCGCCGCAGGACGCGGAGGAGACAGTCGGTGTGGCGCGCACGGGGGTGGAGGTCAGCGTGCGCGACGACACCGGTGGGGCACTCGCGCCCGGGGAGGCCGGCGAGGTCTGCCTGCGCTCGGCTGCGGTCATGAGCGGTTACTGGCGCGACTCGGAGGCGACCGCTGCGGTGACATGTCCCGACGGGGCGGTGCGTACCGGGGACGTAGGG
>DATKIB010000180.1:0-47557 GCA_035509915.1 Acidimicrobiales bacterium
CGGCCTGGCGGCGTCTTGCGGCTTCGCAGGGGTCGAGGTGCGATCCGACCTCGCCGGCAGGCCCCGGGCGCTCGTCGCGCGCAGGAGTCGGGAGTGACCGACGCGCTCGCCGACCGTCTGCGCGGGGGAGCGCGCGCGGAGCTGCTCGATCGGGCTGCGAGCGCGCTGGGCGAGGGCAGGGTCGTGGCGATCCCGACCGACACCGTCTACGGGCTCGCCGTGCTCCCGGGCCACGACAGCGCGACTGACCGGTTGTTCGCCTTGAAGGAGCGACCGGGGTCCCAGTCGCTTCCGGTCTTGGTTTCGGGGATCGAGCAGGCCGACCGGCTCGCCGAAGGGGGCCTTTCCCCAAGCGCCCGGAGGATCGCGGAGCGCTTCTGGCCGGGCGGGGTCACCCTCGTCGTCCGTCGCAGCGGGCAAGTCAGCTGGACGCTCGGTGGGGACGAGACGACCGTCGGCGTCAGGTGCCCCGCAGACCAATTCGCGCGGGCGCTGTGCGAGCGAGTCGGGCCCCTGGCGACCACGAGCGCGAACCTCCACGGGGACGAGCCCCTAAAGAGCGCGGGAGAGATCCGGCGCGCGTTCGGCGACCGCGTGGCTCTGGTGGTTGACGGCGGGTACCTGCACGGGCCTTCTTCCACCGTCGTCGACACCACCGCCTGCGAGCCGCGTTGCGTGCGTGAGGGCGCGGTCCCTTTCGACGAGATCATCGCCGTCGGCGACCAAACCTAGGGCCTCGAGCGTAGAGCCCCAGGTCCCCTCGGGTGGCTGTAGCCCTCTATGCTGCCGCGATGGGTGACGTGGCCTTCGGCCCCCTCGACCCGTGGCTGTCCGACGACCCCGAGGTGGCGGGGCTGCTGCGCGAGGAGGCCGACCGCCAGTCGAGCACCCTGCAGCTGATCGCCTCGGAGAACTTCACCTCGCCCGCCGTGCTCGCCGCGACCGGGTCGGTGCTCACCAACAAGTACTCCGAGGGCTACCCAGGGCGGCGCTACTACGGGGGCAACAGGGTCATCGACGAGGTCGAGGACCTCGCGCGCGAGCGTGCCAAAGCGCTCTTCGGCGCCGAGCACGCCAACGTCCAGCCCCACGCGGGTGCTTCCGCCAACCTGGCCGCCTACCAAGCCCTGCTCGATCCGGGGGACACGGTGCTCGCCATGCGCCTCGACCAGGGCGGCCACCTCACCCACGGCTCGCCCGCCAGCATCACGAGCAAGTTCTGGCGCTTCGTGTACTACGGGGTCACCCCGGCTCGCCCCGACCCCGACGACCCGGGAGAGGTGATCGACTTCGACCAGGTTGCAGACGTCGCCAAGCGCGAGCGACCGAGCCTGATCGTGGCGGGCGCCACCGCGTATCCCCGCCTCATCCACGCGGAGCCGTTCAGGGAGATCGCCGACTCGGTCGGGGCGAGGCTCATGTTCGACGTTGCCCACCCCGCTGGTCTGATAGCAGGAGGGGTCCATCCAAATCCGGTCGGGGTGGCCGACGTGGTCACGTTCACCACTCACAAGACCCTGCGCGGCCCGCGCGGCGCGGCGATCGTGTGCCAGGCGGAGCTCGCCAAGGCGATCGACTCCGCTGTGTTCCCGGGCCTCCAGGGAGGCCCCCTCGAGCACGTGATCGCGGCGAAGGCAGTGGCGTTCGGCGAAGCCGCCCTGCCCTCCTTCGCTGACTACGCGGCGCGTGTGGTCCGCAACGCCCGCGCCCTCGCGGCCGCGCTCGGCTCGCGAGGCTTCCGCCTCGTCTCGGGTGGCACCGACAACCACCTGCTGCTCGTCGACTTGAGACCCTTCGACCCCGAGCTCACCGGCAAGCAGGCGCAGGAGGTCCTCGACCGCTGCGGGATCACCTTGAACCGCAACACGATCCCCGACGATCCCCGGTCGCCGTTCGTCACCTCGGGGCTACGCCTCGGGAGCGCGGCCGAGACGAGCGCCGGCATGGGCACCGACGAGATGGAACAGGTGGCCGAGCTGATCTCGGAGACCTTGAGGCACCGCGACGACGAGCGGGCGCTCGAGAAGGTGAGAAGCGAGGTCCGCGAGCTGTGCGAGCGCTTCCCGCCCTACCCGCAGCTGGAGGGCATCGAGGGAGGAAGCTCCTCTGCTGGCGGAGGTGGCGCGGCCGTGGGAGCTGACGCCGGCTCGGGCTACGGAGGGGGTTGAGAGTGCCCCCCTTGGGGGCCTACGGGCTCGTGGCGCTGGTCGCTGCGGGCGGCACGTACCTCTTGATGTTCCCGATCCGACGCCTTGCCGAGCGCGTCGGGTTCGTCGCCGAGCCCGACGAGAGAAGGATCCACACCCGAGTCACCCCCTATGGGGGTGGGGTGGCGATGTTCGCGGCCTTCCTCGTCGCGATGGTGGTCGCCTCCCAGCTGCACGAGCTCCAAGGAGTCTTCCAGGGCTCCTCCGAGCCGCTGGGACTCGTGCTCGGCGCTGCAGTGATATTCACGGTCGGGACCATCGACGACGTCCGCGACATGTCGGCCCCCGCCAAGGTGGCGGGCGAGGTGCTCGCCGCCATGATCTTCGTCTTCATGGGCGTGACCATGTTCCAGTTCAAGATCCCGACGGTCGGCTTCCTCGTCCTGTCGCCCGACGTCACGCCGCTCCTGACCGCGGCATGGGTGATCGTCATCACCAACGCGGTCAACCTCATCGACGGCCTCGACGGGCTCGCAGCCGGGGTGGTGGCGATCGCGGCCGGCACCCTGGCCGTGTACGGCCTGCGGCTCGTCTATCTGGGTGTCCTGCCGGCGGACAACATCGGCCCGCTCATCGCGGTGGTCGCATTCGGGGTGTGCGTGGGATTCCTCCCCCACAATTTCCATCCCGCCAAGGCGTTCATGGGTGACGCGGGGGCCTTGTTCCTCGGGCTCCTCATGGCCGCCGCGACCATGGTGATCGGGGGCCGCACCCCCGACGTGAGCGGTCAGACGTTCTTCTTCTTCGCTCCTCTGTTCATCCCGGTGTTCATCCTCGGCGTGCCGATCGCCGATCTTGCGTTCGCCTTCGTGCGTCGCACTGCGCGGGGCAAGGGGTTCGACACCCCCGACAAGGACCACGTTCACCACAGGCTCCTGCGACTGGGCCACGGGCCGAGGCGCACGGTAGTCATCCTGTGGGCGTGGACCGCCGTGCTGTCGGGCTTCGTCCTCTACCCGCTGTTCGGGCCTCAGGCCAATGCGGTGATCCCATTCGGCGTGATCGCCCTCGGGCTCGCTCTCTACACGCTGTTCCATCCGGGGCTGCGAAAGAACGCGCTGGACGTCGAGGATGAGCCCGCCCTCATCGGGTCGAGCAGGCCCAACGGTGCCCGCGGCTCGGACGACGAGGCCGGCGCCCTGGTCGGTGCCGACCGGCACCCGGGCGGCCTGGGCGCGCGGCCCCCGCGTGCGCAGGGTGTGCTCGGTGAGCCCGGGGTGGCGGGCCGCGAACCGACGAGGTCGTCTGGGTGACCTCGGACTACGGACCACCACCGTCCCCGCCAGCGGCGCCCGGGAGGACAGTCGCCTACCCGCCGCCGCCGCCTCCGCCACCACCGCCGCCCCCGACTCCGCCGACAAGGCCTGCCGGCCCGAGCGGTCTTCGCGCAAAGATCTCCGAAAGGGCCATCGCACTGCTGGCCGGTGGCGGTGTCGCCCTCGTGGGCGGGATCGTGGCCCTGATCGTGCTCCTCGGCAGTGGCCCCGAGCCGGTTAGCGCCCTCGGCAACCCGAGCGGGCCCCGCACCACTCCGACCACAGCGCCTGTCACCATCCCAACCACGCCGACCACCGCGCCGACCACCGCGCCGAGCACTGCGCCGACCACTGCACCGACCAGTGCGCCGACCACTGCACCGAGCACCACGCCGACCACATCGCCCTCGACACCGCCGAGCACTACTCCCACCACGCAACCCTCGGGCGGCGGTGGCTCGGCGGTTTCGCTCGGCAACGGTCTGAGCGTCACGCCCGCGAGCGGGTGGACGGTCGACCCCGAGTGCAACCCATGCAACGGATGGACCCTGGGCATATTCAGCCCGGACCAGATATCGGAGGTCTATTTCCAGGGCGCCAAGGCGGACTCCACGGATCCGGCCACGGACCTCAACGATCTCGTCGCGCAGGTGACCTCGAACTCGAGCAACTTCACGAACGTCCACACGGGTACCCCGACGATCACCTCGCTCTCGTCCAACCCTGCGGGGTTCACGTCTTTCTCCTATGTGGTCTATGAGGGGACTCTGAGCGAGACGCAGGGCACCGAAGAGGTCTACGGAGTCTTCGAGGATCTGCTCGACACACCCGGAAGTTTCTCGATGTGGGTGGACTATGTGTCGTCGAGTTCGAATTCCCTGGTGAACAATCAGGACGCGGCCGCGGCCATGGTCGCGTCCATAGGGGACAGCTGACACGGCATTCTTTCCCGGCCACGACCCTGTCGGGTCTGCCCTTGCTCCTGGTCGGGCCCGCCGCCTGGGACGACCGGATACCCCCCCTCGGCGGCCTGAGTCCTGGGGCCGGCGCGGGCAGGCAGTACCACCGGCGCCCAGGCCCCTTCTTCCCCAGGGCCCCCGACGACGGGCCGAGACCCGGCCTCCGAGGTCCGGCACCCCCCGGGGCCAGGCTCGTTTTGCCGCGCACAAGCTCCCGATGCGAAGATGGTGGTGTGCATCTCTTCCTACCCGCGGATGCTCGCGGACAGCTTTCGAGCGCTGTTGCGACGACTGCGGGCGCCCTACCCGCCGCGTGACCCCAGGCGAGCGCGACCGATGCACCACGCGCTGTCCCTGAGCAACGCGCGCCTGGTGACAGAACGTGGAGGACAAGCCGTCACCACCGAGCTTTCTCACACTGACGGGACTCGGTGTCTCGGTCGCGATCTGCATCGCCGCCGGCGTGGGGCTGGGGATCTACCTCGACGGCGTCACACACCGTTCCCCCCTCTTCACCTTGATCGGCCTGGTGGTCGGGATCGCTTTGGCCGTGGCCACTGCGTACGTGGAGATCAAGAGGCTTCTGTAGCGGCCGCCGTTCGTCCGGTCGGTGCCCGTGCTTGAGGACTTCATCGACCTCGACGCCGTACGCCTCGGGCGGGCGCTGCGGCGGACGCGCCTTTTGGCGGTCGCAGCCGGTGTCGTGGGACTCGTGGTGGCGTCGGTCGTCGGCTACCCGCTCGCCGGCCTCGGAATCGTCCTCGGCCTCGGTCTCGGGGCCCTCAACACACGATGGGTGGACACGTCGGTCGCGAAGCTGCAGCACGTCGGTGGCGCCAAGGCGGCGCGCCGCCCGCTCGCAGTAAGGACGCTCGGAAGACTCGGCGTCACCACTGCCTGCGTGCTGGCACTGTTGGTCCTGGTCACACCCATGGGCTTCGGGGCGCTCGGTGGCCTCGTTCTCTACCAGGCGGCATTCCTGTCGAGCATGATCGCGGCCGTCTTCCGTGGAGCGTCACCTCCATGACCACCTCGGCTCACCTGCTCGCGGTGCGGCTTCTCGCCACGAACCAGAACATCAACATCAACAACCATGTCACTCGCAAGCTCTTCGGCTTGTCGATCGAGCTCGACATCGTCTGGTCGACGCTGATAGCGGGGGCCATCGTGATAGCGCTCGGCGTTCTGGCAGCCCGGCGAGCCACGTCGCGCGTGCCCGGAAAGCTCCAGCTCTTCTTCGAGACGGTCGTGGACCAGGTGAACCAGCTGGTCGAGTCGACCGTCGGGCCCGCGGGCGTGCGCATCGTCCCGCTCGCCCTGGCTCTGTTCTTGTTCATCCTGACGGCGAACTGGCTGGAAGTGATCCCGAGCTCACCGAGAGGCGCGACCGAGTACCTGCCGTCGCCGACCGCCAGCGTGAACCTCACCTATGCGATGGCTCTGATCGTCATCGTGATCGTCCACGTTGCCTCGATCCGCGCCAGGGGACTGCGCGGCTACGTCAAGCACTACTTCCAACCCTTTGCGTTCTTCTTCCCGATCAATGTGATCGAGGAGATCACGAAGCCCATCACGCTGGCTCTGCGTCTCTTCGGCAACCTCTTCGCCGGTACGTTGATGCTGCTTCTCATAGCCGCGCTGATCCCGGTGTTCATCGTTCCGGTAGCCGACGTCGCCTGGAAGCTCTTCGACATGTTCATCGGCTTCATCCAGGCCTTCATCTTCGCCCTGCTGACGATCGTCTATTACGGCATGGCGACGACCGTCGAGCCGGAGCATTAGGTGGTGGTCGGCGACCGATCCGTCGAAGACCCGTGACATGTCCAGAGTTCGCAGCAGTCGACAGTCGTAAGCAGATTTCGAAGATGTCTGATCACGAGGAGGAGCAATGGCAGCAGTAACCAGTCAAGCGGTCCAGCTGGCAGGGGCGATGGTCGGAGGCGGGCTCGCGCTCGCCGGCGGAGCCATGGGAGCGGCGGTCGGCGACGGCCTCGCAGGTAGCCAGACGATCGCAGCCGTCGCCCGGCAGCCCGAGGTCGAAGCCAAGGCGCGGCTCTACTTGTTCATCACGGTCGGCCTGGTAGAGGCCATGTACTTCATCAACCTTGCATTCATGGCGTTCTTCGTGTTCGTCCTGTACAAGAAGTAGAGAGGTCGGAGATGCTCGCATCGAGCAGCGGCAACTTCCTCGTCCCCGACGGGACGTTCATCGCCGAGTTCATCGCTTTCCTCCTCATCGTCGGCATCGTCGCCAAGTGGATCCTTCCGCCGCTCAACAGGGCGATGCAGGCTCGACAGGAGGAGATTCGTGGCTCGCTCGAGGCCGCCGAGGCGGCCAAGGCGGAGGCGGACGAGACGCGGGCCCAGCGCCAGGGCATCCTCGACGAGGCACGTGGCCAGGGGCGCGAGATAGTCACCCAGGCGAACCGGACCGCCGAACGCCTGAGGGCTGAGGGGGAGGAGCGTGGCCGACAGGAATACGAGCGGATGTTGTCGAGCGCCACGGCTGAGATCACCCTTGCGCGCCAGCGCGCGGTCGACGAGGTGAGCGCGCAGGTCGCAGGGCTCGTGCTGGCCGCTGCTCGGCAGGTCGTGGGCCGGGAGATCGACGCTGCCACCCACCGCGACCTGATCGACGAGGCCATCGCCGCCCTGCGGTCGGCGGGAGCATCCGCCTCCGCCTCCGGATCCGCCCCCACCTCCGGCTCCGGCTCCCGGGCCTGAGACGCTACGAAACCGAGGGAACGGAAAAGTGAACCTGTCGTTGCGTGGGTACACGACGGCTGTCGTCGGTAAAAGCGCCAGAGAGCCGCTCGGTCAGCAGATCGCCGACGACCTCACCGCCGTCGCTCACCTCGTGTCGCGGACGAACAGCCTCGCCGTGGTGCTGACCGACTTCACGGTGCCCGTCCCGGCGCGCCGCGCCGTGCTCGACGACTTGCTCTCTGGACGCGTGCACCCCGTGGCCCTGCGCCTGGCGCTTCGCGCTGTCGAGACCGAGCGCGCCGACGACCTTCTCACCGCCCTGCACGAGCTCTACGAGCTCGCGCTCCACATGCACAACCTGGGTGCACGCGAGCTGCTCGCCGAAGAGCCCATATCGACCCGTGGGGAATGGAGGGACTTCGCATCCGGCTATTCGTCGGCTGTCTTCGAGGACGCCGAGCTGTCGGAGCTGGAGGAGATCGAGGACGAGGTATTTCGATTCGCGCGCATCGTCGAGTCGCACCCGTCGTTACGCAGCGCCTTGTCCGACCCGAACCGTTCGCTCGAGGACCGTCGTCGGCTCGTCTCGGAGATGCTCGAGTCCAAGGTGCGGCCGGCCAGCCTGCAGATCATCCAGATCCCACTTCAGGGTCGCGTGCGCGACGTCGTCGGCGCCCTCGACTGGCTCGCCGACGGAGCGGCCCGGGCGAGGGGCTGGCGGGTGGCACGGGTGCACACCGCCCGGGGGGTCGATCAAGACGAGCGCGACAGCCTCTCCGAGGCGATGCGTCGGATCACCGGGCATCCCGTGGAGCTGCACGTGCTCGAGGACCCTGATCTTCTCGGCGGGGCGGTGATCGAGGTGGGGGACCTCCTCGTCGACGCGAGCGCCCGTCACCGCCTCGAAATATTGGAAGAGCACCTCCTCGGACGCGAGGTGGCAACGACAGGAGCAAAGCACTGATGGCAGAGCTGACCATCGACTCCGGGGAGATCGCCGCGGCGCTGCAAAGGCACGTGGCGCAGTACACGCCCGAGGTCTCGACCGAGCAAGTCGGCCGCATCACCGAGGTGGGCGACGGGATCGCGCGCATCTCGGGGTTGCCCAAGGCGGCGGTGAACGAGCTGCTCGAGTTCGAGGACCAGACCCTGGGCCTCGCCCTGAACCTCGACGAGGACACGATCGGGGCCGTCATCCTCGGAAGCGACGCCCACCTCGAAGAGGAGCAGCTCGTGCGCGCCACGGGCCGCATCCTCTCGGTCCCGGTGGGCGACGCCCTCTTGGGCCGGGTGGTCGACCCCCTCGGCCAGCCGATCGACGGCAAAGGGGCCATCGCCACCGAGGAGACCAGGCGCCTCGAGGTCCAGGCACCCGGCATCGTCGCCCGCCAGCCCGTGAAGACCCCCCTTCAGACCGGGATAAAGGCGATCGACTCGATGACGCCCATCGGCCGCGGGCAGCGCGAGCTCATCATCGGCGACCGCAAGACCGGCAAGACGACCGTCGCGGTCGACACGATCATCAACCAGAAGGGTCTGGGGGTGAAGTGCATCTACGTGGCCATCGGCCAGAAGGGATCCTCCATCGCCCAGACAGTGGCGACCCTCGACAGCCACGGTGCTCTGGAGTACACCGTCGTGGTCTCCGCCGCAGCTTCCGAGCCGGCCCCCTTCAAGTACCTGGCTCCATATTCCGGGTGCGCGATGGGCCAGCACTGGATGGAGAACGGCCAAGACGCGCTGATCGTCTACGACGATCTCTCGAAGCAGGCCGAGGCCTACCGGCAGCTGTCGCTGCTCCTGCGGCGGCCCCCTGGGCGAGAGGCTTACCCGGGCGACGTCTTCTACCTCCACAGCCGTCTTCTCGAACGCGCCGCGAAGCTCTCTGATGAACGTGGCGGTGGTTCGCTCACCGCCCTGCCGATCATCGAGACCAAGGGCGGCGACGTCTCCGCCTATATCCCCACCAACGTGATCTCGATCACCGACGGGCAGATATACCTCGAGTCCGAGCTGTTCTACGCGGGCGTACGGCCCGCCATGAACGTCGGCATCTCGGTGTCGAGAGTCGGCGGCGCAGCACAGGTGAAGGCGATGCGCTCAGTGGCGGGCACGCTGAAGATCGACCTCGCCCAGTTCCGCGAGCTGGAGGCCTTCGCCACGTTCGGGTCGGAGCTCGACAAGGTCTCGCAGGCGCAGCTCGACCGTGGCTACCGCCTCACCGAGATCCTGAAGCAGCCGCAGAACGCCCCCATGGCAGTCGAGGACCAGGTCCTTTCGATCTACGCCGGCTCCAACGGCTGGGTCGACGACGTGGCGGTGGGAGAGGTGAGCCGCTTCGAGACCGAGATGCTCGAGTCCCTCCACGCCAACCATCCGGAGCTGCCCGAGCACATCCGCAGCACCGGGAACCTGCCGGCGGACGACGCGCTGCGCAACGCCATCCAGGAGTTCAAGGACGGCTTCGTAAAGCTGGAGGGGGACTGACCGGTGCCGGGCGGTATCGAGCGCGACCTCAAGCGCAGGATCCGGAGCGTTCAGGCGACGCAGAAGATCACGCGTGCCTTCGAGCTGATCGCGACCTCCCAGATCGTGCGGGCACAGTCGCGCATTGCTGGGGCCGCCCCATATCGCGACGGGATCGCGCGCGTACTGGCCGACACGGCCAAGGATGCCGGCAGCACCGCAGGACGGGTCCTCGGGGTGCCCGAGTCACCGAGGCGCGTGCTCGTGCTCGCCATCGTCGCTGACCGCGGGCTCTGCGGGGCCTACAACGCCAACGTGTTGCGTCCCACCGAGCGATTGGTGAGATCCTCGGGCGAGACGGGGACGCAGTACCGGCTCGTGACCGTTGGCCGCAAGGCACAGTCGTTCTTCAGGTTCCGTCGTCTCGAGGTCGAGCAGTCCTTCATCGGTTTCTCGGACCGCCCAGCGTTCTCGGACGCGAAACGCGTCGCCGAGGCGATCACCCCACCTTTCTTGGAGGAGGAGGTCGACCAGGTCCTCGTGGTGTCCACGAGGTTCTTCTCGGCAGGCAGGCAGGCCGTCGAGACCCGCCAGCTCCTGCCGCTCCCGGAGCGCTCGAGCTCAGATCGCGACCAAGGCGCCGAGGGTGGCGAGGTCGCCGGAGCCGCCGGCCGGCAAGGCCTTCAGGGCTACACCGAGTTCGAGCCCGAGTCGCCCGACCTCCTGGTGGAGCTCGTCCCCCGCTACGCCGAGGCTGCCGTGTTCGGAGCGATGCTCGAAGCATCTGCAAGTGAGCACACCGCCCGCCAGCGGGCCATGGCCGCCGCCACGGACAATGCCGAGGAGCTGGTGAAGACGCTCACCCGGGAGATGAACCGGGCCCGACAGGACTCCATCACCACCGAGATCATGGAGATTGTGGGAGGCGCAGAGGCCCTGCGTCGTGCCGCGAGGTCCTAGGGCCCACGAACAGGAAGAACAGGAAGAACAGGAAGAAGAGGAATGACAACCACAGCCACCGAGCCCGTCGAGGAAGCCACCACACGTCCTGACGGGCGCGTAGTCGCCATCGCCGGGCCGGTAGTCGACGTCGAGTTCCCGCCGCACGCTCTGCCGGAGATCAACATGGCGGTCGAGATGGACCTCACGCTCGAGGGTGATCGGGTCACCGTGACGGCAGAGGTCGCTCAGCAGATCGGGGAGGGGCGCGTCCGCTGTGTCTGCATGAAGCCCACCGACGGGCTCACCAGGGGAACGTCCGTGCGCAACACCGGACGCGGCCTGTCGGTCCCGGTCGGCGACGGCACCCTCGGGCACGTCTTCAACGTGCTCGGTGAGTCGCTCGACACCGTTGACATCGGAGAGGTCGAGGACCGCTGGGAGATCCACCGTCCTGCCCCCGACTTCGACACCCTCGAACCGCGCTCACTCATGTTCGAGACGGGCATCAAGGTGATCGACCTCCTCGAGCCGTACGTGCAGGGAGGCAAGATCGGACTGTTCGGAGGGGCGGGGGTCGGCAAGACGGTCATCATCCTGGAGATGATCAACCGCGTCGCCACCCAGCACGGCGGCGTGTCGGTGTTCGCAGGGGTCGGAGAGCGCACCCGTGAGGGCACCGACCTGTGGCTCGAGATGAAAGAGTCCGGCGTCATCGAGAAGGCCGCCCTCGTCTACGGCCAGATGGACGAGCCACCGGGCGTGCGCCTGCGGGTCGGGCTCGCCGCTCTCACGATGGCCGAGTACTTCCGGGACGTGAAGAACCAGGATGTGCTGCTGTTCGTGGACAACATCTTTCGCTTCGTCCAGGCAGGCTCGGAGGTCTCCACGCTCCTCGGCCGGATGCCCTCCGCCGTCGGTTACCAGCCGACTCTCGCCGACGAGATGGGAGAGCTCCAGGAGCGCATCACATCCACGAGGGGCCGGTCGATCACCTCGGTGCAGGCCGTCTACGTGCCGGCGGACGACTACACCGACCCTGCGCCGTTCACAACCTTCACCCACCTCGATGCCACCACCGAGCTCAGCCGCCAGATCGCCTCGCTGGGGATCTACCCCGCGGTCGACCCCCTGGCGTCGAGCTCCAACATCCTCGCTCCCGAGATCGTGGGGGAGCGCCACTACGACGTCGCGCGCAGGGTGCAGAGCGTCCTCCAGCGCTACCGGGAGCTTCAGGACATCATCGCGATCCTCGGCCTCGACGAGCTCTCCGAGGAGGACCGGCTCACCGTCAACCGCGCCCGCAAGATCCAGCGGTTCCTCTCCCAGCCGTTCAACGTGGGCGAGGTATTCACGGGACTGAAGGGCGTGACGGTCCCGATCGAGGAGACCGTCGAGTCCTTCGAGGCGTTGCTCAACGGCGACCTCGACGACGTCCCCGAGCAGGCGTTCTTGAACGTCGGGGGCGCCGAGTCCGTGCTCGAGAAGGCCAAGAAGATCGAGGCCGGGGCCGAGTAGTGGCGACGTTCCCCGCGCTGCTCATCACCCCCGAGCGCGTCGTGCTCGAGGAGGATGTCTCCTCGGTGATCCTGCGCACCGACGAAGGGGACGTAGCGTTCCTGGCGGGCCACACCCCGCTCATCGGGTCGTTGGTGCCCGGCCTCGTTCGCATCGCGCACGAGGACGGGAGCGAGCAACGCTTCGAGGTCACCGGCGGGCTCGTGCACGTGACCCCCGAGCGGGTCTGGGTGCTCGTGCCGGAGGCAGAGCCTGCGAGCTGATCAGCCGGCGAAGAGTTGGAGGACCTCGTCGGTGGTATCGGGCTCGGTGAGGGGGACCGTCAGCCGGCACCGCGCCGTGCCAGCAGGTACGCACGACGCGTCTCGACCTCCTGCGGATAGTTGACCCGCTCCAGTTTCGCCTCGACGGTGAAACCGGCGCTCTCCAGGGGTTCGATGACGTCCTCCGGTTCGAAGAACCGGAAGTCGACGTCCACCTCGTGGCCCCACCACTCGGTCAGGTGCCTCACCTCCGAGCCGACATGGAACGACACCAAGAGCAGCCCCGAAGGGCGCAGGACCCTCCTGATCTCCTCGAAGGCCCCGGGCAGCTCGCGAATCTCGAGATGAATGATGGAGTAGAGAGCGACGACAGCGGCGAACTCACCATCAGCCGCGGGTAGGGAGAGCAGGTCCCCTTCTCGGAACTCGACCTCAGGGTGATTCCTGCGGCCTACCGCGACCATCCCCGCAGACAAGTCGATGCCGACGACCTTGGCGCGCTTGCTCGCGAGCCAAGCGGCCACGTGGCCCGGGCCGCAGCCGATGTCGGCGATCGCCGAGCTGCTCTTCGTCTGCTCGACGAGAGCACCAAGAAGAGCGCGGTCGAGCGGCTTGTAGGCCAGCTCGTCCTGAAGGTGGGCCGCGTATTCCTCGGCGACCTCGTCGTAGCTGCGACGGACTGCGTCGTGGTCCTTGCTCATCTCCACGAAGCGATCGTCGCCAAGGATGTCCTCGAACGGAAAGGGGCGTGCTCGGACGCCCGTGTCAGTCGAAGCCGTTTCAGTCGAATTCGATCTGGCTGAACTCGCGCAGCTTGTCGAGGCGATGCCTGGCGCTGATGAAGCGCACGGTGCCGGACCTCGATCGCATCACGAGCGACTGCGTGGTGGCCCCGGAGTCCTGGTACCGCACCCCTTGGAGCAGCTCCCCGTCGGTGATGCCGGTCGCAGCGAAGAAGCAGTTGCCGCGTTTTACGAGATGCTCTGTGGTGAGGACCTCCTCGAGGTCGTAGCCGGCCGCCTTCGCCGCTTTGCGCTCGTTCTCGTCGCGTGGCCAGAGCCGGCCCTGCATCTCCCCACCCATGCACCTGAGCGCCGCAGCGGCGAGCACCCCTTCGGGGGTGCCCCCTATCCCGTAGAGGACGTCCACCCCGGAGTCCGGCCACGCCGTGGAGATGGCTCCCGCCACGTCGCCGTCGGTGATCAGCCTGATGCGAGCGCCGCTGGCGCGCACCTCGGATATCAGGTCCTCGTGGCGCGGGCGCTCGAGGATCACCACGGTGACGTCGCGCACGGACTTGCCGAGCGCCTTGGCCACGGCTTCCAAGTTCTCCGTCGGGCTGCGGCGTATGTCGACCGAGCCGGCGGCCTTCGGCCCGACCGCCAGCTTCTCCATGTAGACGCAAGGTCCGGGGTTGAACATGGTCCCGCGTTCGGAGACCGCGATCACCGCCAGCGCACCACCGCGCCCGAGCGAGGTCGGGGTGGTGCCGTCGATAGGGTCGACCGCTATGTCGGTCGGAGGGGGCGAGCCGTCCCCGATCCGTTCGCCGTTGTAGAGCATGGGCGCCTGGTCCTTCTCGCCCTCGCCTATCACCACGACGCCGTCCATCGACACGGTCTGGAGCACGATGCGCATCGCCTGCACCGCGGCGGCATCTGCCCCCTCCTTGTCGCCGCGGCCCATCCATCGGCCGGCGGCCAGGGCCGCGGCCTCTGTCACACGGACGAGCTCCATGGCGAGGTTGCGGTCGGGAGCCTGCGGGTTCGCCGCCACGCCTCCGACCATAACGCGCTGGTCGCGGTGTCCGTCGTGGAGGTGCGGGATCGCTGCCGTGGTCAGCCCCAGGCCCGTAGGCTGTGTACGTGGACGAGACCCCCGGAGAGGACCTGGAGCAGGGACGCTCCGCGTGGCGCGAGGCCTACGACGCCTCCGTGCTCTCCGACGCGGACTTCGAGACGATGTCGGGCATCGCGCTCGAGCCCGTCTACGGCCCGGGCGACTGGCTCCCCGACGAGCAGGCGGCGCGTCGGATCGGTTGGCCGGGTCGGCCTCCGTACGTGCGCGGCCCGTACGCCTCGATGTACCGCTCGAAGCTCTGGACCATGCGGCTCTTCGCCGGCTTCGGCACGGCGGAGGACACCAACGTGCGTTTCCGCGAGCTTCTGCGAAGCGGCGGGGGCGGGCTGTCGGTCGCCTTCGACCTGCCGACGCTCATGGGCCGCGACTCTGACGACCCTTACTGCGAGGGCGAGGTGGGTCGCTGCGGAGTAGCGGTGGACACCTTGGCGGACGTGGCGGACCTCTTCGCCGGGATCGACCTGGGCGAGGTCACCACCTCCATGACCATCAACTCGCCGGCCGCCATCCTCCTCGCCATGTACGTGGCGGCCGCCGAGGCCGCCGGCACGCCGCGCACCGCGCTGGGCGGCACGCTCCAGAACGACATCCTGAAGGAGTACGAGGCGCAGAAGGAGTACATCTACCCGCCGCGGCCCTCGATGCGGCTCGTGGTGGACGTGATCCGCTTCTGCACGGCCGAGATGCCCAGGTTCCACCCCGTGTCGGTCTCCGGCTACCACATCCGCGAGGCGGGCTCGACCGCGGTGCAGGAGCTCGCCTTCACGCTGGCCAACGGTTTCGCCTACGTGGAAGCCGCGATCGCCGCCGGCGAGGAAGTCGACCAGTTCGCGCCCAGGCTCAGCTTCTTCTTCAACGCCCATCTCGACTTCTTCGAGGAGATCGCCAAGTACCGCGCCGCGAGGCGCATCTGGGCCAGGTGGATGTCCGGCCGCTACGGGGCGAGGTCCGAACGCTCCACCCAGCTTCGCTTCCACACCCAGACCGCCGGAGTCTCCCTCACTGCGCAGCAGCCTGAGGTCAACATCGTGCGCACCGCCGTCGAGGCGCTCTCGGCTGTGCTCGGCGGCACCCAGAGCCTCCACACCAACTCGATGGACGAGGTGCTCGCGCTGCCGACCGAGCGCGCTGCCCGGATAGCGCTGCGAACGCAGCAGGTGCTCGCCTACGAGACCGGCGTCGCCAACGTCGCCGACCCTCTCGGCGGCTCCTGGTTCGTGGAGTCGCTCACCGACGAGGTCGAGCGCCAAGCCGAGGAGGTCTTCGCCGCCGTCGAGCGCCGCGGTGAAGGCTCGATGCTCGAGGGCGTGCTCCGTGGGATAGAGGAGAATTGGTTCCAGGCGGAGATCGCCGAGTCGGCTTACCAGTTCGAGCGGAAGGTCTCTTCGCGTCGCCGGTTGGTGGTCGGGGTGAACGCATTCACCGAGGGGAACGAGGAGCCCGAACCGCCCACGCTGCGCATCGGTCCGGAGGTGGACGAGGCCCAGCGCAAGCGGCTTGCCTCGGTCAAGCAGCGGCGGTCCTCCGAGGCCGTCGAGCGGGCGCTCTCCAAGGTGGCGACCGAGGCCGCCGACCCGACCGTCAACCTGGTGCCCTCGATACTCGAAGCGACGCGCGCCTACGCGACCGTGGGGGAGATCGTGGGGGCGCTCGCGACGGTCTTCGGGCGTTGGGCCGAGGACCCGGTGCTCTGAGCGCCGCCGAGGTGGACCGCCTGTCCGAGCCCGATCTGGGCCGCTTCGTCGTGAGGCCCAACGGGCCCCTCGGGGGCACGGTCGTGGTCGGGGGGGCCAAGAACTCCGCGTTGAAGCTCATGGCCGCCTGCATGCTCGCCGAGGGCACGCACGTGCTGTCGGGGGTGCCCAGGATCGTGGACGTCGACATCATGTCCGAGCTCCTCTCGGCGATCGGAGTGAGGGTCAGGCGCCTCGAGCCCTCAGGCGACCTCGCGATAGACACGCCAGCGTCGCTCGTCGCGGAGGCTCCCTACGAGCTGGTGGAGAAGCTGCGCGCCTCGATAGTGGTGCTCGGCCCGCTCCTCGCCAGATGCGGCACGGCGAGGGTCTCGTTGCCGGGAGGCGACGACTTCGGCGACCGCCCGGTGGACATCCACCTCAACGCGCTGAGCGCCATGGGGGCCTCCTTCGAGACGGTCCACGGTTTCATCGAGGGCACCGTCGGACACCGCTCTCAGTCGGTGGCCCGTCTCGTGGGCAGCAGGGTCGTGTTCGAATACCCGAGCCACACCGCCACCGACAACGTGCTCATGGCCGCCGTGCTCGCGAAGGGCACGACCGTCATCGAGAACGCGGCCCGCGAACCGGAGGTCGTCGACCTGGCCGCGTTCTTGTGCGACATGGGCGCGCACATCAGGGGTGCGGGCACCTCGCATGTGGAGATCGAGGGAGTGGACGAGCTGCACCCTGTCACCCATCGCGTGTTGGCCGACAGGGTGGTGGCTGCGACGCTCCTGGCCGCGGTCGGTCTGGCGGGAGGAGACGTCGTGGTCGCCGATGCCCGTGCGGACCACATGGACATGCTGCTGCGCAAGCTGTCGAGCATGGGGTTGCAGATCTCGCAGACGCCCGAAGGGTTGAGGGTGGTCGCCGAGGGGCGCCCGCACAGCGTCGACGTGGCGACCCTGCCGTATCCGGGAGTGGCCACCGACTACAAGCCGTTCCTGGTGACCCTGCTCAGCGTGGCGGACGGCGTGGGGATCGTCACCGAGAACCTCTTCTCGGGCCGGTTCCGCTACCTCGACGAGCTGCGGCGCATGGGGGCCGACGTGCGCACAGAGGGCCACCACGCCGTGGTGCGCGGAGTGCAGCGCCTGTCCGGGGCGCCCGTGCGCGCCCCGGACCTTCGCGCGGGGGCCGCGCTGGTGCTCGCGGGTCTCGTCGCGGACGGCGAGACCGTGGTGAGCGGGGCCCGCCACGTCGACAGGGGCTACGAGGACCTGGCGGGGATGCTCCGTTCGATCGGCGCGGACGTCGTGCGCGAATGAGGACAGCGGCGGACCCTCAGAGCCTCTTCGAGGAGGCAGCGGCCGGGGGGCGCAGGGCACTGGCGCGCCTTCTCTCTACGGTCGAGCAGGGAGGGGAGCGGGCGCGCGCAGTCGCCGCGCTCGCCTACCGCAGCCCGACGGAGGCGCAGAGCGTGGGCGTCACGGGTTCGCCGGGAGCCGGAAAGTCCACCCTCGTGGACGGGCTGATCACCGTGGCGCGCTCGGCCGGCGTCGGCCAGCTGGCGGTGCTCGCGGTCGACCCCTCCTCCCCGTTCACCGGAGGGGCGATCCTCGGCGACAGGGTGCGCATGCAGCAGCACGCGCTCGACGAAGGGGTCTACATCCGGTCGATGGCCTCGCGCGGGCACCTGGGAGGCCTGGCCTTGGCGGTGCCGGAGGCCATCCGGGTGGCAGCCGCCGCGGGGATCGGACTGGTGGTGGTGGAGACCGTGGGGGTGGGGCAGGTCGAGGTAGAAGTGGCCTCGGCCACCGACACGACCGTGGTGGTCGTCAACCCGAAGTGGGGGGACGCGGTGCAGGCCAACAAGGCGGGCCTCTTGGAAGCGGCGGACATCTTCGTGGTCAACAAGGCGGACATGCCCGGCGCGCGCGAGACTCGCCGGGACCTCGAGCAGATGCTCGACCTGTCGGCTTCGGGCCCGTCGGCATCCGGACACCCAGTATCCGGACACGCAATATCCGGACACTCAGCGTCCGGCGGCTGGCGGCCTCCGGTGCTCGAGGTCGTCGCGGCCAAGGGCGAGGGGGTCGATCGGCTTTGGGGGGAGCTCCAGCGCCACCACGAGTACCTGGAGAGCTCGGGCGAGCTCGCCAGGCGCCGTCGTGAACGGCTCGAGCGCGAGTTCAAGTCGGTGCTGGTGGCCAGGATCGAGCGCGAGGTGGACGGACTGTGCTCCGACCCGAGGTTCGCGCACCTGGCGGAGTCGGTGGTCGAGCACCGGCTCGACCCCTACGAGGCCGCCGACCAGCTCGTCGAGGAGGTGGGACCCGGCGACCACTGAGAAGGTGGTGTGTCTCCGGTCGGGTGACGGGGAAGGGGGGTGCTCCAGCTAGTGGCGGTGCCGAGACGTCCGAGGGACCAGCGCTCCGCGCCGCCCGCCCCCGGCCATGCACGTGTCGAGCGCCGCCGCCAGGGGCGCTTCCCCGGCACCCTGCGGCTGCCGGGCATACGACCCGCGGCGCTCCCGGCACGCGAGTCGGAAGGCTGGTACCGGCGGGCGGTCTTCTACGAGGTGCTCACCCGCGCCTTCTTCGACTCCAACAACGACGGGACGGGGGACCTCGCGGGCCTGCTCGCCAAGCTCGACTACCTCGAGTGGCTGGGTGTCGACTGCCTCTGGCTGCTGCCTTACTACCCGTCGCCGATGCGCGACGGCGGGTACGACATCAGCGACTTCTTCACCGTCAACCCCGTTCTCGGCTCCCTCGACGACCTCGTCGCCTTCCTCGACGAAGCTCACCGGCGCGGGGTGCGCGTGATCGCCGACCTCGTCATGAACCACACGAGCGATGAGCATCCCTGGTTCGTCGAGTCGCGCTCGTCGAGGGCCAACCCCAAGGCCGACTGGTACGTGTGGAACGACGACGACCAGCGCTGGCCCGAGGCGCGGGTGGTCTTCGTCGACGTGGAGACGTCCAACTGGACGTGGGAGCCTGCTCGCGAGCAGTACTACTGGCACCGCTTCTACTCGCACCAGCCCGACCTCAACTACCGCAACCCCGAGGTGGTCGAGACCATGCTCGGAGTGGTGCGCTTCTGGCTCGACCTGGGTCTCGACGGGTTCCGCCTCGACGCGGTCCCCTATCTATTCCAGGCCGACGGGACGACGGGGGAGAACCTCCCCGAGACCCACGAGCTGCTGCGCCGGCTTCGCAAGGAGATAGACGCCGACTATCCCCACAGCGTGCTGCTGGCGGAGGCCAACCAGTGGCCGAGCGATCTCGTCGACTACTTCGGCGACGGCGACGAGTGCCACATGTGCTTCCACTTTCCTCTCATGCCGCGCCTCTTCATGTCGGTGCGGCGCGAGCAGCGTTTCCCGATCGCCGAGATCCTCGCCCACACGCCCCAGATACCCAACGGATGCCAGTGGGCCATCTTCCTTCGCAACCACGACGAGCTGACCCTCGAGAAGGTCACCGAGGAGGAGCGCGACTACATGGTCGCGGAGTACGTGAAGGATCCCCGCATGCGCCGCCACCTCGGGATCGGACGGCGCCTCGCCCCGCTCCTGGAGGGCGACCGGCGTCTAGCCGAGCTGCTCTACGCCATGCTCTTCTCCCTGCCCGGCAGCCCGGTCATCTACTACGGTGACGAGCTGCTCATGGGCGACAACGTCTACTTGGGCGACCGCGACTCGGTGCGCACCCCGATGCAGTGGAGCCCCGACCGCAACGGCGGGTTCTCCAAGGCGGACTTCGCCCAGCTGTACCTGCCGCCGCTCATGGACCCCGTGTTCGGCTACGAGGCGGTCAACGTCGAGGCGCAGCAGCGCAACCCGAGCTCGTTCCTTCACTGGATCCGCGCCATCCTCCAGATCCGCAGGCAATTCGCCGTCTTCGGCACGGGCAGCTTCGACATCGTGTCGTGCGCCAACCCGTCGGTGTTCGCCTTCGTCCGCAGCCCCCTCCCCGAAGCCGGGCCACAGGCCCCCAGGCGCAGGGCCAAGGAGCGCCGCGACGAGCAAGTGGCAGCCAACCCTGACGGGCTGGCGTCCACCAACCCGGTGCTCTGCGTGCACAACCTGAGCCGCTTCGCCCAGCCAGCCGAGCTGGACCTGGTCCGTTGGGCCGGGCGCGTGCCGGTCGAGCTTCTCGGGCGCGTCCCGTTCCCGAGGGTGGGGCAGTCCACGTACGGGGCCACGCTCGGGCCCTACGGCTTCTACTGGTTCGAGCTGTTGGAGCACAGCCCGGCAGAGACCGAGGCGAGCATCATGGGCGGTGGCCGGTGAGCATCTCGGGCGGGAGGGGCAATGGCAACGCCGGCGCCGCCGGCGAGACCCTCAGGGACCTTGTGTCCGCCTACGCCTCGCGCCGGCTCGGGATGGAGGCCGAGGACGTCCCGGTCACGCTCGTCGACGCGGAGATCCTCGCCGCCGGACGCCCCGGGATCGTGGACGTGGTCGCCGAGGTGGGAGGGAGGGTGCTGCACCTGCCGCTCGGGCTTCGCTCACCGGGAGAGGAGTCGCACTTCCTTCCCGAAGGGGACGACGCGGTGCTCGGGATCTTCGAGGACTCCGAGGGCGTGGCGCTCGTGACCGACGTCCTGTCCGACACCGAGCTGTCCACGCTCCTTCTCAGGGTGGTGACCGGCCAGAGGACCGACCCTTCTCTCATGCGACAGCTGCGCGCGGACGAGCGTTCCGTCACCTTGGTGGTCGAGGACCGGCTCGCTTTCACAGTGTTCACAGAGCTGGCGCGCGGGCCGCGGCTCGGTCTCGAGCTGCTGCTGGCGCTCGACGAGGTCGGGTTCAACCACGTCGCCGCGCCGATCGCCACGTGGCGGCGCGGCGAACGCGACCTCGGGTTCGTCCAGGAGTACCTGCCCGGAGCCTCGTCGGGCTGGGCGCTGGCCCTCACCTCGGTGCGCGACCTCTACGCTTCGGGAGGGCCGCCCGAGATCGCGGGCGGGGACTTCGCCGCCGAGGCGCGCAGGCTGGGCACGATGACCGCGCGGATGCACCTCGGCCTCGACGAGGCGTTCGGGCGCCGCGCGGGGGACTTCTCCGCCTGGGCGGACGGGGTGGAGGCAGCGGTGAGGCCGCTCGCGCCGAGGCTGCTCGAGCGCCAGGACGTGGGCGAGCTGCTAGCGAGGCTCCGCAGGATCGAGGGCCCGAGCCACGCGATCAGGACCCACGGTGACTTCCACCTCGGGCGCGTCTACCGGACCGAGCTGGGCTGGTACGTGGGGGACCTCGGTCCGGGCGGCCGGCCGCGCACCAGGGCGGGCACGATCCCCGACACACCCGCGGGTCAATGGGCGAACGGGACCGCACCCTCGGCCGGATTGGCCCGCGAGCCGGCGTTCAGGTCGCCGGTGGCCGACGTGGCGGACATGTCGTTGTCCTTCGGACTGGTTTCGCGCACCGCCGCCAAGGAGCGCGACCCGACCGGTCGGGAGGGACTGGACGACCTGGCCGAGGCCTGGGAGCAGCGCAACCGGGGAGCCTTCCTCACCGGCTACCTCGAGACCCCGGGGATCCTCGACCTGGTGCCGGCCCGGCGAGAATCGGTCGCCGTGCTGGTGGCGGCGTTCGAGCTCGAGCGAACCGCGCTGCGCATGACGAGGCGGGCCGAGCTCTGACGATGTTTACGCCAGCAAGAGAGAATCAGAAGAAGACGCTGGCTACGTCGTGAAATAGCGACCGGTCAACCGTCTTCAGCTTCAAGACGGCATCTGCCATGGGAACCCTGGCGATCTGACCGGCACGAAGAGCCACCATCTTCCCGAAGTCTCCGTCGTGGACGGCTTCGACCGCCGCCACGCCGAAACGAGTTGCGAGGACACGGTCGAAGGCGGTGGGTGTGCCTCCGCGCTGGACGTGGCCCAGGATCGTGACCCGCGACTCGAACCCGGTGCGCGCCTCGATTTCTTGCGCCAACGAGTTTGCGATACCACCCAGACGCTCGTGGCCGAACGCGTCGACCTCGCGCGAGGTGACGGCGATGGTCCCTTCCTTTGGCAGGGCTCCCTCGGCCACCACGACGATCGACGCGTAGCGGCCCTTGGCGTGGCGCTCGGTCAGCTTGGCGCAGATCTCTTCGATGTCGAACGGCTCTTCGGGTACCAGGATCTCGGCGGCGCCGCCGGCGATGCCCGCGTACGTGGCGATCCAACCGGCGTTGCGGCCCATGACCTCGCAGATGATGACCCGGTCGTGGGACTCAGCGGTGGTGTGAAGGCGGTCGATGGCATCGGTGGCGATCTGGACCGCTGTGTGGAATCCGAATGTGACTTCGGTGCCCGAGAGGTCGTTGTCGATCGTCTTGGGCACTCCGACGATCGCTACTCCCTCTTCGCCGAGCTTGTGGGCTACTCCGAGCGTGTCTTCTCCGCCGATCGCGACGAGGGCGTCGACATGGCGAGCCGACAACGTCGAGAGCACCTTTGATACGGCGCCTTCTTCGCGGTAGGGATTGGTACGGGACGTGCCGAGGATCGTCCCTCCGCGAGGCAGGATGCCGCGGCAGCGCTCGACGTTCAGGGGGAGCACCCGGTCCTCGACCACCCCCCGCCAGCCGTCAGCGAAGCCAATCAGCTCGTACCCGAAATGCTCCTCACCCTTACGCACGACCGCTCGAATGACGGCGTTCAGCCCTGGACAATCCCCTCCACCGGTCAGCACCCCGATACGCATGGGGCCACCCTATCGACGCCGACCTTTGCGTCCGCCCGCCCCTTTGCGCGGGCTGCTCAGACGATCTTGCGGTAGACGGTCTGCACCGCCACGCCCGGCAGGTATGCCCGGCTGGCCTTCTCGTCGATCAAACCGATGAGCTCGGTGTCGGCGAAGATCGCCTGTTGCGCCTGCTGGAGCTGCTCTATCGACTCACAGCCGGTGAACCACACGACACCGCCGTAGGGTCCGCTGGCGGCTGCGCCGAACGAGCACGGGCAACCCGTCACGGCCGTCGCGCGCTGCGCGATCTGCACGCCGAGCTCCAACCCGCTTGCGATGGCTCCCGGCGCCAGCACGGCCCGGACGACGTTCACGTAGGCGGGGGCGTCGCCGGCAGGGTCGCGCTCGGTGAAGACGACCTGTACGAGACCGTCGTCGATCGCGTCCGCGGCTGCGAAGGTGGCGCCTTCGTTGACCAGGTCCAGGTACGTGCCGTCGGCCATGCACTTGGCTTCGGTGGCCTCCAACGTGGCGAGGTCCTCGGCGAACGTCGTCCACGTAAGAGTGCCGACTCCGGGCGAGAACACCGTCGACCACAGGTTCACCGGAGTGGTGCTGATCTGGTTGACCTTCTCGGTCACCCTCACGGCCCAGTCCATTGCCTCTGCAAGGCGTCCGTGAGCGAGCCGTGCAGAGCGGGTGAAGAGGTACATCGAAAGCCCCCTTGTTCTTAGCGGCGTCCCGATGCCTCGCCGCCGGGGGCTGATCGGCGAAGGAGGAACGACCGTCGTCCGCCGGCTCCTTCGGCGCGCAGCCTATGACCGCCCGGAGCGGGAGTCCATGGGTAATTTCCTTGCCGCTTCAGGCGGCGGGCACCGCCACCTGAAGCTCCTCTGTCGCCTGCTCGGGCGCCACGATGTTGATGAGCACCCCCGTGCCGAGCTCGAAGCCGGCCTGGGTGGTGAGCTTCGGCCAGATGTGGGCGTGCCAGTGGTAGGGCTCCGACGCTCGATACGGAGCCGAGTGGAACACGAGGTTGTACGCGATGTCGCCCAGGCGGTAGCGAAGCTGGCCGAGCACCGTACGAAGTGCACGTCCCACCGCCACCAGGTCGGCCGGCGTGGCCCTGTGCAGGTGCGGGCCGTGGGTGCGGGGGATCACCATCATCTCGAAGGGGGTCCCGCTCCAGAACGGGCAGATCACGAGGACCCGGTCGTCGGCGAAGACGACGCGGTAGCCGTCGTTCTCCTCGGCGTCCACCGTCGTGCACAGCAGACATCGCCCGGCGAAGCGGGCGAACCCTGCTTGCTCCTCGGCGAGCTCTCTCGGCACGAAGGACATCCCGAGCAGCTGGGCGTGAGGGTGCTCGATGGAAGCTCCCGCCTCCCGGCCGGCGTTCACGATGGCCTGGCTGTAGCGCAGCCCGGGCACGGCCGAGTGCTCCTCGATCCGGTCCCTCAGCGCCGCCATGACGAGGCCGGCCTGCTCGTCGGAGATCCCCTCCCAGCCGTTTTGGTGGTCGGGGGAGATCACCAGCACCTCGTGGATACCCCCGGCGGTCGCCTGGGTGTAGACGGGCCCGCGGTGCTCGACCACGAAGGGCGCATCTCCCTCGAAGGCCGGGTAGAGGTTGGGCACCACCCTCACCAGCCACTTCCCGCTCGCGCCGTAGGTCTCGAGGGCCGGAGGGGTGGCCTCCTCGTGGCCTGGGCAGAAGGGGCAGGGGCGCTCCGAGCCCTCGACGGGGGCCAGCCGGGGGGCGAAGGGGGCGGGGCGCTCTCCGCGCTCCACGCTCACGACCACCCACCGTCCCGTGAGCGGATCCAGTCTGAGCTGGTTCATCTCGGGCTCCCCGGCTCGGTCCCTCCGGGGACGCTAGCCGTGTGCATGTGGCGATTGTGACTACCCATCGGTAACTTGCCGGTCCTCGTGGTCCTTTGCCTGGTCTCTCTCTGCGTGCATCCTGCCACTACGAAGCTAGCGTCCTGTGAGCGAGACACGGACATCGGCCCTGCTCGGACGCGAGATTTCCAGGACCAGCCGGGGTGCCCCACCCACCCCATCACGCCACCTGGAAAGAGCCACGTCATAGTGGTGCCTCTGATCGTTGACGCTCCCACTTGATGAACCGTGCGTGCCGACCGCATGTGACTGGGTACCCTCGGTGCTCTCGATCTGATGCATGCGTGGTGGGCGGCTCACGGAACGTGAATTGACCCCCCTAGCTGCCGGCTGGCTCGCCTTCGGCGTGACCCGTCAGGTCCCGACCAGCGCCGGGTACACGGTCCTCCTCCTCTTGCACGTGGCATGTGCGGTCGTGGGCTTCTCCGCCATCTGCACCACCGGCGTCCAGGCCGCGAGGGCGCGCCGGGGCCCCGGCGGCGCGAAGGCGCAGGCCGTGCGCAGGTACTTCCGCCCGGGCCCCAACTGGGTGGGACGCGCCCTCTACGGAGTCCCCGTGTTCGGCTTCGCTTTGATCGCCGCCAGCGGCGGCGCCTTCGACGACTCGGACACGTTCGTGGTCGTGGGCCTCGCGTTGTGGCTCGTCGCAGCGGTGACTGCGGAGGTGCTGGTGTGGCCGGCCGAACGGCGCATCCAGCTCGTCGTGGCGGAGCAATGGCAGAGCCCGGACGCCGAGGACGATAGGCCGGTGAGCGCAGCGGGCGCCGCGCCGGACATCGCTCCCGCGAGCGCAGCGGGCGCCACGCCGGGCATCACCCCGCCGCAGCCCGTGCCCTCCGACGAGTGGGCGCGGCGGCTCGCCCGCGACTGCAACCGGGTGGCGGCTGCCGCGGCCGTGTTGGGGGCGGTCTTCGCGGCGGCGGTCGTGCTCATGGTGGCCAAGCCATGAATCGGCGCTGATTGCCGCTGATTAACTTTGTGCGGGTGCGGGCTTACCTCGACCACGCGGCCACCACTCCGATGCGGGCCGAGGCCGTGGCCGCCATGCTGCCGTACCTGACCGAGCGCTTCGGCAACCCCTCCGGGAGCCACTCGGTGGCGCGCGATGCCCGGCGCGCCCTCGACGATGCGCGCGAATCGGTCGCCGCCGGCCTGGGGTGCGATCCCGGCGAGGTGGTGTTCACCTCGGGGGGGACCGAGTCCGACAACCTGGCGGTGCTGGGATCGGTCACATCCTCGGGGGGGGCGGCGGTCTGTTCGGCCGTCGAGCACCACGCTGTGCTCCGTCCGTGCGAGGTGACGGGGGGCGCCGTGGTGCGGGTCGATACCACCGGGACGATCGACCTCGAAGCACTCGAGGAGACGCTCGGCCCCGGCACCGGTCTCGTGTCGGTGATGCTCGCCAACAACGAGGTGGGCACGATCCAGCCGTTCGACGAGGTGGCGGCCTTGGTGCGCGAGCGGGCGCCGCAAGCGCTCCTGCACACCGACGCGGTCGCGGCGGTCGGACAGATGGACCTGCCGCGGCGCGCGGCGCAGGCGGACCTCGTGTCGGTGAGCGCCCACAAGTTCGGCGGGCCGAAGGGCGTGGGCGCGCTCGTGGTGCGCGGCCCGGCGCGGGTCGCGCCTCTCATCCAGGGGGGCGAGCAGGAGCGCGGCCGGCGGGCCGGCACGCACGACTTGGCCGGGATAGTGGGCATGGCCGCTGCGCTGCGTGCTGCCACCGAGCGTCTCGACGAGCAAGTGGACCGCACGGGCGCGCTTCGCGACCGGCTGGCCGACGGGGTGCTCGAGAGGATCGAGGGCGCCACCGAGAGCGCCCTGGGTGACGTCCCGGGCGCGCCGGCAGGGCGCCGGGGTTGCAAGCTCGCCTCGAGCTTCCACGTGCGCTTCGTTGGGGTCGACTCGGAGGAGCTGCTGTTTCTGCTCGACGAGCACGGGATATGCGCGTCCGCCGGCGCCGCATGCGCGAGCGGGGCGCTCGAGCCGAGCCACGTGCTGCTCGCGATGGGACTCACCGAGGCGGAGGCGCGCTGCGCGGTGCGGTTCTCTCTAGGCGCCACCACGACCGAGGCGGAGATCGACTACGTGCTCGAGGTGCTGCCGAAGCTGGTCGAGCAGCTTCGCTACTGAATCAGGCGGCCTTGATCTCGGAGAAGACCTTCTCGGCGTGGCCGTCGGCCCGCACGTTGTACCAGGCACGGCTGACCACACCTTTCGCGTCGACGAGGAACGTGGAGCGGATGACCCCCACTGTCTTCTTCCCGTAGAGCGTCTTCTCGCCCCACGCCCCGTAATGCTCCATGGTCGAGTGGTCCGGGTCCGAGAGCAGCGGGAAGCGCAATCCGTACTTGGAGCGGAACTTGGTGTGCTTCTGCGCCCCGTCCGGCGAGATGCCCACGACCTTCACCCCTGCCCTGTTGAACGCCCGCAGGTTGTCGTTGAACTGGCACGCCTCCTTGGTGCACCCTGGCGTGTCGTCCGCTGGGTAGAAGTACAGCACCAACGGTGCTCCCGCGAAGTCCTTCAGCGAGACGCGCTCGGAGTCTTGGTCGAGCAGCGTGAACTTCGGCGCCTTGTCTCCGGGCTCGAGCTTGGCCATGGCTGCCTCCTCTGGCCCTACCCTAGAGGGCGTGCGCGTACTCGTTGCCATGTCGGGAGGCGTCGACTCCTCTGTGGCGGCCGCGACCCTCGTCTCCGAGGGCCACGAGGTGGTCGGCGCGACCTTGAAGCTGTGGGGCGGCGACTCCGACAGGGGATGCTGTTCGGTTTCCGACGTCGAGGACGCTCGTCGAGTGGCGGACCATCTCGGAATCGCACATCACACCTTCAATTTCGCCGGCGCCTTCGAGGAGGCGGTGGTGGCACCCTACGTGCAGGACCACGCCGCGGGACGCACTCCGAACCCCTGCATCGAGTGCAACAGGCACGTCAAGTTCGGCGTGCTCCTCGAGCGTGCGGTGCGCCTCGGGTTCGATCTCCTGGCGACGGGGCACCACGCCCGCATCGGTGTCGAGGTCGCCGGTGACGGGCGCCGCCGGCTCCTTCGCGGTGTGGACCGCGCGAAGGACCAGTCCTACGTCCTCTCCGTGCTCCGGCGGCCTCAGCTGGAGCGCCTGAGCCTGCCGATCGGACAGATGACCAAGGCCCAGGTGCGCGAGCGCGCCACGCGCACGGGCCTGCGCACCGCTTCCAAGCCCGACAGCCAGGAGGTGTGCTTCGTCGACTCGCGTGCCGGGCGAGCGGGGTTCCTCGAGAAGCGCATGACGCTGCACTCCGGTGAGCTCGTCGACGCGTCCACATCGGCCGTGGTGGGGACGGTGCCGGCGGTCGAGCTCGTGACCCCGGGTCAGCGTCGCGGGCTCGGGGTGGCCGGCGACGGCCGGCGGCGCTACGCCCTGGCGGTGGACACCTCTGCCCGCCGGGTGCTGGTCGGTGACGCGCAAGCCGCCTCGTCCTTGCGTTTGGACCTCGAGGCACTCACGTGGGTGGACCGGCCGCTCGGGATCGGTGGGCGCGTGCTCACCCAGACGAGCGCACACGGCAGGCCGGCATGGTGCACCTTCGAGGGCGACTCGTTGCGCTTCGACGAGCCGCAGAGGCTCGTCGCTCCCGGCCAGACCGTCGCCTTCTACGATCCCGAGGAGCCCGACTGCGTCCTCGGTGCGGCCAAGGCGTGCTGAAGAGCGCGAGCTCCGTGACCGACTCTCCTGGGTCTCACCGACCATGAACGACACAGCGACCGGCGCCACTCCCGAGGCGGGCACACGCCGAGAGCTCGAGGAGGCCACCCGGCGCGTCGAGGAGCTGCGCGCCCAGATCGCGTACAACGACGAGAGGTACTACGTCGAGGACTCGCCCGAGATCTCCGACGCCGACTACGACGCGCTGATCCGCGAGCTGCGCGCCATCGAGGAGGCGCATCCGGAGCTCGTGGACGCCGACTCGCCGACCCAGCGCGTGGGCGGCGCACCCTCGGTGCTCTTCGCTCCCGTGCGCCACCGGCTCCCGATGATGAGCCTCGACAATGCGTTCGACCTCGGCGAGCTCCAGGCCTGGGTCGACCGGATCGCGCGCATCGACCCACAGGTCCTGGAGGCCGTGTTCGAGTGCGAGCTCAAGATCGACGGGATCGCCATGTCGCTCACATACGAGGACGGAAGGTTCGTTCGAGCCGGCACCCGCGGCGACGGGTCGACGGGCGAGGACGTCACGGCGAACGTCGCGACCATCTCTGTCGTGCCCAAACGGCTCCGGTGGCCGAAGGACGAGGGCCCCGCACCTTCGTTGTTGGAGGTTCGCGGCGAGGTCTACATGCCCGCGACCTCCTTCGAGGAGCTCAACCGGCGCCAGCTCGAGGCGGGCGAGAAGACTTTCGCCAACCCGCGGAATTCCGCTGCGGGCTCGCTGCGCCAGAAGGACGCTCGTATCACGGCGAGTCGCGACCTCTCGTTCTGGGCCTACCAGATGGGAGCGCGAGAGGGCGGGCCCGAGCTCTCGAGCCAGAGCGAGGCTCTCTCGCTCCTGCGCCGGTGCGGGATGCCCGTCAATCCCGAGATCCGCACCGTCGAGGGGGTAGACGCGGTCTTCGCGTTCTGCACTCACTGGCAGGAGCATCGCCACGACCTCGACTACGACATCGACGGGGTGGTGGTGAAGGTCGACGACCTCCTCCTTCAGCAGCGTCTCGGCGCCACCTCGCACGCCCCGCGCTGGGCAATCGCCTTCAAGTTCCCGCCCGAGGAGCGCAACACGAAGCTGAGGGAGATCATGGTCTCGATCGGCCGCACTGGCCGTGCGACGCCCTTCGCGGTTCTCGATCCGGTCTTCGTCGGGGGATCGACGGTGTCGCTCGCCACCTTGCACAACGAGGACCAGGTCCGCTTGAAGGACGTGCGCCCCGGCGACACGGTGGTGGTGCGCAAGGCGGGCGACGTGATCCCCGAGGTGGTCGGTCCCGTGCTCTCCGCCCGCCCGCGTGGCCGCAAGCTCTGGAGGTTCCCCTCGGTCTGCCCGAGCTGCGGGAGCCCGCTCGTCCGTCTGCCGGGCGAGAGCGACACCTTCTGCACCAACCTCGAGTGCCCTGCTCAGCGCGTGCAGAGGATCGTTCACTTCGCCTCGCGTGGGGCGATGGACATCGAGGGGCTGGGGGAGAAGCGGGTGGTGCAGCTGGTGGAGGCCGGCATGCTGGAGGACCCCGGCGATATCTACGGCCTAGATCGCGACCGGTTGCTGTCGCTCGAGCGCATGGGGGAGCTCTCCGTCGACAACCTCCTGCGCGCCATCGAGGACTCCAAGCAACGCCCCTTGAGCCGGCTGCTGGTGGCGCTCGGCATCAGGCATCTCGGTCCCACCGGCAGCCGCGCTCTCGCCCGGGAAAAAGGATCGCTCGACGAGATCGTGGGCTCCTCGGTGGAGGACCTCGCCTCGATCGAGGGGATCGGCCCGGTGATAGCCCGAAGCCTCTGCGAGTTCCTCTCCTCGCAGGCCAACGTGAAGGTGCTCGAGAAACTGCGCGCCCGGGGGGTGGGCGAGAGCGAACCCGGAGCCGGCGTCGCAGCTCGCTCGGCGGGAGCGGCTTCCGCCACGGACGCAGGTGTCGGCGCCGGCCCCGAGCCCGGCGCGCAGGAGCAGACCCTCGAGGGCCGGTCGGTGGTGGTGACGGGCACGATCGAGGGGTACACGCGCGAGGAGGCCGAGGAGGCGATCCTGGCGCGCGGCGGGAAGTCTCCCGGGAGCGTCTCTGCAAAGACGTGGGCTGTGGTGGTCGGCACCGAGCCCGGCGCGGCCAAGCTCCGCAAGGCCGAGGAGCTGGGCATACCCGTCGTCGAGGGTGCCCGCTTCGACGAGCTCCTCGCCGCGGGCGAGCTGCCCGTGTAGCTCGGGCGCTCCGGCCCCTCACACACGTCCTACCTGCACGATGGGACGCTGACGGTCCGGATGCCCACGTGTAGTGGCCGTCCCCCGACGGGTCGCCGCATGTCGGTAGCCTGTGTGACGAACCCATGTCGACGACCACCGAATCGATCGGACGCGTCCTCGCGGGCCGCTACAGGATCGAATCTGCTCTCGGCACCGGGGCGTCGGCTCACGTCTTTCGCGCGTGGGACGTCTCGCTTCGGCGCTGGGTGGCGATCAAGGTGCTGCACCCCGCGCTCGCCGGAGACGGCGCGTTCCTGAGGCGCTTTCGCTCAGAGGCACAGTCCGCCGCCGCCCTCACTCACCACAACGTGCTCTCGGTCTACGACTGGGGAGAGGACGAGCGCGGGCCGTTCCTGGTGCTCGAGTACCTGGGCGGCGGGTCGTTGCGCGACATGTTCGACGCGGGCCGTCACCTGAGCGTCTCCCAGGCCGTGGAAGTGGGGATCCAGGCCGCCGAGGGCCTCGCCTACGCGCACGGGCGGGGCTTCGTCCACCGGGACATAAAGCCCGCAAACCTCCTCTTCGACGAAGAAGGGAGCCTACGGATCGCCGACTTCGGCCTGGCGCGCGCCCTCTCCGAGGCATCTGTGACCGAGCCGGCCGGAGCGACCGTGGGGACCGCCAGGTACGCGGCCCCCGAGCAGGCGCTCGGCCACCTCGTGGACGGCAGGGCGGACGTGTACGCGCTGGCCCTGAGCCTCTACGAATCGGTCACCGGGGTGGTGCCCTTCACCGCCGACACCACGATCAGCACCCTGATGGCGAGGGTAGGGGCGGGCCTTCCCCCCAACGACCTCCTCGGTCCGCTGGGCCCGGTGCTCGAAGAGGCGGCCGCGCCCGAGCCCGACGACCGCATCGACGCGGCGCGCCTTTCGCGCAGTCTGGCCGGGCTCACGCGCAAGCTCCGGCCTCCCAAGCCCCTCCCGCTCGTAGGCGCCTCAGGAGCAGGCGTTGCGGGCCGCCCGATCGTGGGGGCCGCGGGTGGCGCCGGCACCGACCGCACCGAGCACGGGATGACCGCGCCGCTCCTCCCGCCGCAGGAATCGGGCGGCCTCGTGGGCGCGGGGGTCGCTTCTGGTGCTCCACCGGCGGGCGCCGCCCCAGGGGCGTCCGACACCGATACCTCGCAGATGCTGGCCATGGCCTCGGCGGTTGGCGTGGCGACCGAGGCCTTCAACCCCGAAGGTGGTCCGCTCGCAAGGCTCGGTCTCCCCGGGGGCGCCGGTGCGGCAGGCGCCCCTCCGATCGTGAAAGCCCCGCCGCGCAGGGCACGACGCTGGCTCTCTCGGACTGCGATCGTCGTGCTCGTGGTGGCGCTGGTCGGAGGTGGCCTCTCCTATTTGGCGATCAGCACCAAGCTCTTCGTCCCGAGCCACCGCCTGCCGAGGATCGTTGGGCTCGGTGAGAGAGCGGCCGCTGCAAGGCTTCGGCCCGACCAGCTGCAACTGACGATCACGCGCCGCCGCTCGTCGGTGTCGGTGCCCAAGGGCTCGGTGATCCGCCAGATCCCCGCTGCGGGGACGCCGTTGAAGGAGGGCAGCGAGGTGAAGGTGGTGCTCTCGTCGGGCCCGCCCCCGGTCGCCGTCCCGTCGCTCGCAAACGTCAACGGTGACTGCACCACGGTCGTGTCGGTGCTAGCCCGTGCCCACCTGCACGCCGACTGCACCTCGCAGTACGACGCGCAGGTGCCCGCCGGCGGCGTGATCAGCTGGAACCCGAAGACGACCGCCCCCGAGTACTCGACGATCAAGGTCGTCATCTCGCTCGGCCCGCCGATCGAGACCATCCCCTCTCTCACCGGGTCCACGTGCTCGGGCGCCACGTCGATACTCCAGGCGGCGGGGCTGGTCGCCAACTGCGTGAACACCTACACCACGAGCGGCACCCCGGTCGGGCAGGTCATACCTGGAGGCTGGAACCCCTCGGGCAGCGCGCCGGAGGGCACGAAGGTCGACGTGCAGATCTCCCAGGGCCCGCCCCCGGTCACCGTGCCGAACGTCGAGGGCGACACCGTGCCGCAGGCGATCCAGGCCCTCCAGGGTGCCGGGCTGACCCCTGTGTCGGACCAGGGCAACCTTTCGGGCCACGTATTCGACACCAACCCGGCCCCAGGCACCTCGGTGCCCCAAGGCACCCAGGTAACCCTGTACTCGAAGTGACCGCCCCGCACTCGAGCTGAACCCTCCAACGCGAGCCGACCTCCCTCAATGCGACGACCGGGCTCGGCCTGTGAGCTGTGCGAGGCTGCACGCCTCACCACCTGGTACCACGAGGACGAGGTCTGCTGGGTAGCTGACTGCGAGATCTGCGCTGTGCCGATGGTCGTTTGGCGCCGGCACGGTGCGGATCCTCCGGAGCTGGAGCGCGCGCACATGATCGCCGAGCTCACCAAGGCGGCGGACGCGGTGCTCGGGCCGGGGGTGTGGTCTGTCGACGACGTCATGCGCCAGATCCCCGACCACTTCCACGCGCACGCTCGCGATCCCGGGTGGTGGCAGCGGCGGTTCGCTCGCGTCGACCGGGGCTGAGCTCTGGCCCGCCACGGGTAGACGAAAGACGAGCCGAGGCCCGTCCCCGCGAGAGGTGGGAGAGTAGGTAGCCGGGATTACCGGGGGCGGCGGAGGTAGGCGATGGTCTTCCGGGATCGCAAGGACGCGGGCAGGCAGCTCGCTTCCCGTCTCGAGCAGCTCGGCCTCGACCGGCCCGTCGTCCTCGGCATGGCAAGGGGAGGGGTGCCCGTCGCCTTCGAGATCTCCGAGGCCCTTCGAGCCCCTCTGGACGTGATCGTCGTGAGGAAGCTCGGGCATCCCTCCCAGCCCGAGCTGGGGATGGGAGCCCTCGCCGAGGGCGGGGTGCGCGTGGTCAACGCACCGTTGGTCGCGCAGCTCCACGTGCCGGGCACCTTGATCGACAAGGTGGCGGCGAGGGAGCAGACGGAGCTCGAGAGGCGGCTGGCGGCCTACCGCGGCGACCGGCCGGCGGTGGACGTGGAGGGGCGCACGGTGGTCGTGGTCGACGACGGGCTCGCCACCGGGTCAACCGCCCTCGCCGCCGTCGAGTCGCTGAGAAGGCGCGGCGCCAAGCGCGTCGTGCTGGCGGTACCCGTCGCCCCGCCGGCGGCGGTGGCCAGCCTCGAGGACGCCGCGGACGACGTGGTGTGCTGCGAGGTGACCGAGCGGTTCTTCGGGATCAGTGAGTGGTACCACGACTTCAGGCAGGTCCCCGACGAGGAGGTGGTGCGGCTCCTCGTCGAAGCGCACGCCGCCGCGGCGGCGGTGACGACGGAGCTCGAGGTGCCGGTACCAGGCGCGCGACTTCCCGGCGAGCTGGTGGTCCCGGCCGGCGCGACCGGACTCGTCGTGTTCGCGCACGGCAGCGGGTCGAGCCGCTCGAGCCCGCGAAACCGCGCCGTGGCCTCCGCGTTGCAAGCGGCGGGGCTGGCCACCTTCCTCTTCGACCTCCTCACCGAGCCCGAGGCCTCTGAGCGCGCCAACGTCTTCGACGTGCCGCTGCTCGCGTCGAGGCTGGAGGCGGCCACGCAATTCGTACGAGAGCGCGACGGACTCGCCGGCCTGCCGGTAGGGCTCTTCGGCGCGAGCACCGGCGCCGCGGCGGCGCTCGTAGCGGCGGCGCACCTCACGGAGCAGATCGGCGCGGTGGTGTCGCGCGGCGGACGTCCTGACCTCGCCGGCGACCTGCTGGCGTCGGTGACGGCGCCGACTCTGCTCGTCGTGGGCGGGCGTGACCTTGCCGTGCTCGACCTGAACCGCGGCGCCGAACGCCTCCTGCGTGCTCCGTGCCGGATCGAGGTGGTCGAAGGCGCTACCCACCTCTTCGAGGAGCCCGGAGCCATCGAGCGGGTTGCCGCGCTCGCTTCGGCCTGGTTCACCGAGCACCTGCACAAGTCTCGAAGCCTGTGAGCAAGCGGAGCATTACTCGACGCTTCGCGGGCCGCCCAGCATTGGAAGGACACACGTTCGACGTATCATGGACTCATGTCGAGCGTCGAGGTTGGTGAGACCTCCGGTCTGACCAACCTCCGAGCCAAAAGAGACGAGATTCTGCGAGTCGCAGCGAACCACGGCGCGTCCAATGTGCGCGTCTTCGGCTCATTTGCGCGAGGGACTGCCCGTGCCGGCAGCGATATCGACCTCCTCGTCGACTTCGAGCCCGGGCGCACTTTGATCGACCACATCCGCCTATGGCGCGATCTCGAGGCCCTCATCGGTTCGGGGGTCGATGTGATCAGCGCCCGCGGATTGACGGATCGAGACAGTGACATACGAGAAGACGCGCTCACCATCTGACTGAGGTCCCGCGCCAAGGCAGACGGCGTCTCTATGATCGTGCTGCGTGATCAAGTACCTGGGCTCGAAGAGACGCCTCGTGCCGGTGCTCTCCGAGATGCTCGAGCGATCGGGTGCGCGCAGCGCGCTCGATCTCTTCACCGGCACCACCCGGGTCGCCCAGGCTTTCAAGCGCCTCGGCGCCGAGGTCACCGCTCTCGATCGCACGCGTTGCGCATGGACGCTGGCGCGCTGTTACGTGGAGACCGACGCGGAGCAGGTGGACCACCGTGAGCTCGAGAGCGTCGTCGCCTCGCTGAACGCGCTCGGAGGAGAGCCCGGCTACTTCACCGACACGTTCTGTGTGAGATCACGGTTCTTCCAACCGCACAATGGGGCTCGTATCGACGCAGTGCGCGAGGCCATCCTCACCGATCACCGCGAGAGCCCCATCGAGCCGCTGCTGCTCACGAGCCTGATCGAGGCTGCCGACCGGGTGGACTCCACCACGGGTGTGCAGATGGCGTACGTGAAGCAGTGGTCGGAGCGCTCGTACCGCCCGCTCGAGCTACGGGTGCCCGAGCTCATGACCGGACCGGGACGCGCGGTGCGCGGTGACGCCATCGAGCTCGCGGGGTCACTGGGCGAGTTCGACCTCGCCTACCTCGACCCGCCCTACAACCAGCACCGCTACGACTCCAACTACCACATATGGGAGACCCTCGTCGCTTGGGACGCGCCGGCTCACTACGGGGTTGCATGCAAGCGCGTCGACCTGCGCGACTGCCCGCGGAGCGCCTTCAACTCGCGTTCGACGATGGCCGGGGCGCTCGCCCGAGTGATCAGCGACGTGCACGCGCGCCTCTTGGTGCTCTCCTACAACGACGAGTCGTTCTGTGACCTAGCGGACTTGGTCGAGATGTGCGAGCTCCGCGGCCACGCCGAGGTGCTCGCCTTCGAGTCCAACCGCTACGTGGGTGCCCGCATCGGCATATACGACCCGTCGGGGAAGCGGGTCGGCAAGGTGGGCCGCCTGCGCAACCTCGAGTACCTGGTCGTCTCGGGCGACAGAGCCGAAGTGCGCCACGTCACCGCACCGTGGCGCGACTCGGCCTGCGTAGCGGCGAGCTAAGAGGCCCCTCCGGTCCCCACCGGGTACCCTTTCCCGCCGTGGGCATGCTCGAGGGGAGGGTGGTGGTCATCACCGGCGCCGGTCGCGGCATCGGCCGTGAGCACGCGCTGCTGTTCGCGTCGGAGGGCGCCAAGGTGGTGGTGAACGACCTCGGCGGCGCGGTCGACGGCTCCGGCGATGACCGGAGCGCAGCCGAGCAGGTGGTCGACGAGCTGCGATCGATGGGGGCGGAGGCGGTCGCCAACTCCGACGACATCGCCGACTTCGACGGCGCCAAGCACCTGATCGACTCGGCGGTCGAGGCCTTCGGCGACATCCACGTCCTCGTCAACAACGCCGGGATCCTGCGGGACAAGATGCTCGTGAACATGTCCGAACAGGACTGGGACGCGGTGGTCCACGTCCACATGAAGGGCCACTTCGCGCCCACGCGCCACGCCGCCGCCTACTGGCGCGAGCAGGTGAAGGAGGGCCGCGAGGTGCACGCCGCGGTGGTCAACACCTCCTCCACCTCCGGGCTCCTCGGCAACCCCGGCCAGGCCAACTACGGGGCTGCCAAGGCCGGCATCGCCGCCTTCACGGTGATCGCCGCCACCGAGCTGTCACGCTACGGGGTCAGGGTCAACGCCATCGCCCCAGCGGCGCGCACACGGATGACGGAGCAGACCCCGGGGCTCGGCGACATCGTGAAGCCCCCGAGCGACCCCGGCGAGTTCGACGTGTGGGACCCCGCCAACGTCTCGCCGCTCGTGGTCTACCTCTCCTCGGAGAGCTGTCCCTTCACCGGCAAGGTCTTCTTCGTCCAGGGCGGCCAGGTCCGCGTGTTCCAGCCGTGGACGATGACCGACACCTTGGAGAAGTCCGACCGCTGGACCGTGGCCGAACTGGCCGAAGAGCTGCCCAAGCTGGCAAAGACCGAAGGCTGACCCGGACGGTGGCGAGGGCGGTGCGCCGTCTGCCCCACTTCGCCCTGGCCCAGGACAGCGCGCGCTACCGGTGGTGGGTGCTGTGGGTGGCCCTCTCGGGGCTGCTCGCGACCAACCTGCTCTTCACCGTGTTCGTGGTCGCGCTGCCCCAGGTGGCTACCGGCCTGCACACGAGCGTCGCCACCATTACCTGGGTCGTCACGGGCCCGATGCTCGCCTTCGGGATCGCCGCGCCACTCGCGGGCAAGGCGGGGGACCTCTGGGGGCACAAGCGGCTGTTCCTCGCCGGCCTCGCGCTCGAGACCGCCGTAGCGCTCCTCTCGGCGACTGCGCCGAACGCGGGCGTGCTCATCGCCGCGCGCACCCTCGGCGGGCTCGTCGGGGCGTCGATCGGGGCGGGGTCGATGGCGCTCGTGCTCTCGGTGTTCGACACACAAGACCGGGTGAAGGCGCTCGGCTTCTGGTCGCTCGTGGGAGCGGGCGGCCCGGTGATCGGAGTGGCCGTCGGAGGGCCGGTGATAGAGGCCCTCGGGTGGCGCTGGATGTTCCTGCTCCAGGCGCCGCTGCTGCTCGTGTCCGCGCTGCTGGCGGTGGCGGTGCTGCCCGAGCGCGCAGCGGAGCGCGAAAGGCCCGTCGGCCCCGGCGGCGAGAGACCCCCACTCGACTACCTCGGCGCGGGGTCGATCGCGCTTTGCGTCGGGGCCTTCCTATTCGCGCTCAACCGCGCTCCCGAATGGGGATGGTCCAGCGCGGGGGTGCTCGCCGGGTTCGTGATCTCGCTCGGTGCCGGAGCGCTCTTCGTCCGCGCAGAGCGGCGGGCGTCGGAGCCGGTCTTCCCCCTCCGTTACCTCGCCCGGCGCAACTTCGCCTTTCCGGTCGCAGCCCTCGGCTTCTCGAACTTCGCCTACCTGGGAGCGTTCTTCATCGTGCCGCTGCTGTTGGAGGAGGTGTTCGGCTACGCGCACCGCCAGGCCGCGGTGGGGTTCCTGTCGCTGCCGCGCCCGATCATGTTCTCGGCCATCGCCCCCATAGCGGGCTATCTGGCCGTGCGCATCGGCGAGCGCGTCGCCGCGGTCGTCGGTGCGTGCGCGGTGGTGGCCTCGATGGGCGTGTTCGCACTGGCGGATCCTTCGTCCGGGCTGGTGCTGGTGGAGCTCGCGCTGGTGCTGTCGGGCATCGGCCTCGGGGTTTTGTCGCCGTCGCTGTCGGCGAGCGCGGCCAACGAGTTCGAGCCGGCCGACCTCGGCGCGGCGAGCGCCTCGCAGCAGCTCGTCGGCCAGGTCGGCACCGTCGCCGGGATCCAGGTGATGCAGACCGTCCAGGCCGCCGTCGATCACGGGCGCAGCAACGAGGGTGCGCTGCTCGGCTCCTTCCACGCGGCCTTCCTGGTGGGTGGCGGGGTCGCCCTCCTCGCGGTGGTCGGGGCGGCGCTCACCCGGTCGGCGGACCGCACTCGGCCGCCCACGGTGGACCTCTCCGAGGCCCTCGACGTCACCGAGCGCCCGCCCGTGCTCACCTCGAGGGCTGTCGAGGAGCTGCCCGCCGAGGCCGGCTGAGGCTAGTCAGGGAATTTTCGCGACCTCGTCTCGCGCGAGCAGGTCGGTGAGGGGCCAGGCCTATTCGGTGATGTCGCGGAGGCGCTTCGCCACCTGCTGGGCGGTCTCGTCGGGCGGCACCGACTGGAGCATCATGAGCTTGGACATGTCGCCCTCGACCTTGATCTTCCCGGCCATAAACGCCTGCATCCCGGCCTGGGGGTTGCCCTCCACGAGGATGGCCTTGGCGGTCGGGTAGTCGAGGCTCACCTTCAGGTCCACGGGCTCGATGTGGCCGAGCTCGAGCTTGAGCCTCCCTTCGGACGAGTCCATGTGGGCGTCGATCGAGCCCGCCCCGAAGGGCACGTCGGTTACGACCAGGTTCATCTTCATCTGGTGGGGGATCGCCGCCCCCTCGCCTTCGTGCTCCTCGCGGATCTTGCGAGCCTCGGTCATCCACTCGTCGCTCAAAAAGGCGTATGTGGCCATCTTCGATGCGCTCCTTGGTGCTGGTCGTCGCTGCTTGTCGTGCTCGAGCACTCGGCCCCGCGTCCGCTCGGGCCCGGCGCCGCCGTCACCCTATCCGAACTACTTTCGAGCCCATGTCCGCGCCGATCATCCCCGGGGCCGAGCCCTTCACCCACACAGGTGGCCCCGGTGGGGTCCTCGTGCTGCACGGGTTCACCGGGAACCCGCAGTCCATGCGGCCACTGGCCCAGGCCCTCGCCGACGCGGGGTTCACCGTGGACCTGCCCCTCCTACCGGGCCACGGCACCGCGGTCGAGGACATGGTCCCCACCCGCTGGGCCGACTACGCGCAGGCGGCCGAGTCCGCTCTCGCCGCGCTGGCCGGCCGCAGCGAGCAGGTTGCGCTGGCGGGGCTCTCGATGGGCGGGACCCTCGCCTGCTTGCTGGCGGAGCGCCACGCAGAGGTCCGCGGCATCGCAGTCGTGAACCCGTTCGTCGACCCGCCCGCCGAGAGCTTTCGCGATGTGATGCGCGGCGTGCTCGAGCAGGGTACCGAGCTCTTTCCGGGGGTCGGCTCCGATATCGCCAAGGAAGGATCCGTGGAGCTCGCCTACCCCCAGACCCCGGTCGCCGCGGCGCTCTCGCTCTTCGAGGGGATCGACGAGGTCCACTCCCAGCTCGCAAAGATCTCCTGCCCGGTGCTGCTGCTCCAGAGCCGCGACGACCACGTGGTGCCCACTAGCTCGGGTGACGTGCTCGTCGCTTCGGTGTCGGGTCCCGTCGAGAGGGTGTGGCTCGAGCGCAGCTACCACGTGGCTACCCTCGACCACGACGCTGCGGAGATCGAGGCGCTCACGGTCGCCTTCGTGAAGGGCGTCCTCGAGGCACCCGGTGGTCCGGGCGCGGAGCTCGGCGCCTGAGGTGAGCGCATCGCCGCCGCGCCTTTCCCGCGAGGACGCCGCGTACGTGGCGCGCCTCGCTCGCCTCGACCTGAGCGAGGAGGAGCTCGACCTCTACGCCGGCCAGCTCGCTGCGGTGCTCGACCATGCGGCCCAGGTCGCCGCGCTCGCCACCGAGGGAGTCGAGCCGACAGCCCATCCGCTGCCGTTGCGCAACGTCTTCCGAGAGGACGTGGTCCGGCCCTCGCTGTCGCGCGAGGAGGTGCTCGCCGAGGCGCCGAGCGTCGAGGACAACCGCTTCGAGGTTCCGCCGATCCTGGGGGAGGCCCCATGACCGCCCCGGCGACCGAGATCGCCCGGGCCGTCCGCAGCGGCGAGACGGGCGCCGTGGAGTTTCTCGAGCGCTACCTGGACGCCATCGCCGCCTGTGACGGCGAGCTTCACGCATTCCTGAAGGTGCTGGAGGACCCGGCTCGGACCGAGGCGCGTGCGGTCGACGAGCGCGTCGCGCGCGGCGAGGACCCCGGTCCCCTCGCCGGCGTACCGATCGCGCTCAAGGACAACCTCTGCACGAGGGGAGTGGAGACCACCTGCGGCTCGCGCATCTTGCAGGGTTGGCACCCGCCCTACGACGCCACAGTGGTGCAGCGCCTGCGCGGGGCGGGGGCGATCGTCATCGGCAAGACCAACCTCGACGAGTTCGCCATGGGATCCTCGACGGAGAACTCGGCCTTCGGCCCCACCCTCAACCCGCACGACCCGAGTCGTGTCCCCGGAGGGTCGAGCGGCGGCTCGGCCGCCGCCGTGGCCGCGGGTCTAGCGCCGTTGGCCCTCGGATCTGACACCGGCGGCTCGATCCGCCAGCCGGCCGCCTTCTGCGGGGTGGTTGGGATGAAGCCGACCTACGGCACCGTGTCGCGCTACGGGCTCGTGGCCTTCGCCAGCTCTCTCGACCAGATCGGGCCGTTCGCCCGGACGGTGGCGGACGCCGCCGCGCTCTTCGAGGTGATCGGCGGCCACGACCCTTGCGACTCGACCTCCCTCGACCGGCCGGCTCCGTCGAGCTCGTCCCGGCTCTCCGAAGGGGTCGAGGGCCTTCGCGTGGGGGTGATGGCCGAGCTGCTCGACGGGGTCGACGCCCCGGTCGCCAAGCGCGTGCACGAGGCCGCCGAGGTGCTCGCAGCGGCGGGCGCCCACGTCGCGGAGTGCTCGGTGCCCGAGGTCGGCTACGGCCTGCCCGCCTACTACCTGCTCGCCCCGGCGGAGGCATCCTCCAACCTGGCCCGCTACGACGGGGTGCGCTACGGGCTTCGCGTCGACGCGCCGAGCGCCGAGGCGATGAACGGGGCCACGAGGGCCGCGGGCTTCGGCGCCGAGGTGAAGCGCCGGATCATGCTGGGCACCTACGCGCTCTCCGCCGGCTACTACGACGCTTTCTACGGTCAGGCGCAGAAGGTGCGCACCCTCATCATTCGCGCCTTCGCTCGCGCCTACGAGCAGCACGACGTCCTGCTCGGGGCCACCACCCCCAGCACCGCTTTCGAGCTGGGCTCCAAGGTGGACGACCCCCTGGCCATGTACCTCTCCGACGTCTGCACCGTGGCGTCGAACCTGTCAGGGCACCCGGCGATCACCGTGCCATTCGGCACCGACGACCTCGGGCTGCCGGTGGGGGTGCAGGTGCTCGCCAGCGCCCTGGACGAGACCACGATGTTCAAGGCGGCCGCGGTCATCGAGCACGCGGCACCTGCGTCAGCCTCGCCCCGCATCTGCGCGCCCACGATCGAGGCGCGATGAGCAGCGACGGCAGGCGACGGGGCTGGGGTCCCCGTCGCTCGGAGGAGGGCGGGGTTGGGGCCCCGCCCGGGGCGCCGGAGGCGCGATGAGCAGCGCCTGGGAGACCGTGGTGGGGCTCGAGGTGCACTGCGAGCTCAAGACCGCCACCAAGCTTTTCTGCGGGTGCCGCAATGCCTTCGGCGACGAGCCCAATACCAATGTCTGCCCGGTCTGCCTGGGACTGCCGGGCTCCCTGCCCGTCCTCAACTCCAGGGCGGTCGAGTTCGCGATGTCGATAGGCACCGCCCTGCAATGCGAGATCAAACCCTCGCTGTTCCACCGCAAGAACTACTTCTACCCGGACATGCCGAAGGACTACCAGGTGAGCCAGTACGACGAGCCGATCAACATCGACGGCTGGCTCGAGCTCCCCGACGGCCACCGGGTGGGGATCGTGCGCGCGCACATGGAGGAGGACACCGGCAAGACCTCGCACGTCGGCGGGGGAGGCCGAATCCACGATGCCGACCACGCCCTGGTCGACTACAACCGGGCCGGGGTGCCGTTGGTCGAGATCGTCTCTGCCCCCGACATCCGCTCGGCGTCTCAGGCGCGGCGCTACGTGGAGGAGCTTCGGGCGATCCTCGTGGCGATCGGCGCTTCCGACGGGAGGATGGAGGAGGGGTCGCTGCGCGTCGACGCCAACGTGTCGGTCCGCAGGGTAGGCACCTACGAGCTCGGGACGCGCTGCGAGGTGAAGAACCTCAACTCGCTTCGTTCTCTCGGCAGGGCGATCGAGCACGAGGTGGCACGCCAAGTGGCGCTGCTCGAAGCCGGCGAGACCGTGGCCCAGCAGACCCGGCACTGGGACGAGCGCAGCGGGCGCACGGTCGCGCTTCGCTCGAAGGAGGAGGCCTTCGACTACCGTTACTTCCCCGAGCCCGACCTGGTGCCCGTGGCTCCCGACCCGGGCTGGATGAACCAGGTTGCCTCTTCGCTGCCGCCCATGCCCGCAGAGCGGCGCGCCAAGCTGTTCGACCTTTTCGGGGGCGCCGAGCCGACATCGGCGCTTGCCGACCAGGTGGCCACCGTCGTGGCCCAGGGCCTAGACGGGCTCGTGGTCGCTGCGGTCAAGGCCGGCGTCGGGCCCTCCCTCGCCCTCGCCCGCACCGCCAACGAGGCCGCCGCCGACGCGGCTCGCGCCGGTGATGTCGACCCCTCCGCCTACGTGGCGCTGCTCCGGATGGAGCAGGAGGGCAGGCTCACCGCCACCCAGGCGAAGGCGGTGCTCGCCGAGCTGCTCGAGCACGCCGGGCAGCCCGCGGAGATCGCCAGGAGGAAGGGTTTCGAGGCGCTCGGCGCCGACTCGGTCGCGGCGGCCGTGGCGGAGGCCGTCGCCGCCAACCCGGAGGAGTGGGAGCGCTACCGCAGCGGCGAGGACAAGCTCGCCGGCTTCTTCACCGGCAAGGTGATGAAGGCCACCGACGGCAAAGCGAGCGGCAAGGACGTCGCCGCCGAGCTGCGCCGCCTGCGCGGCTGACCACCCATCACACGGGCGCACCGGCAGATCGCCCGACTGCGGTCGGGGGCCTCGGACCGCAGTTGTAGCGTTTGCGCGTGATGGCTGAAGACCGTTCAGGTTCTAAGGGCGCCCCCGGCCCCCGCGGGATGAAGCTCCGCAGCTGGGAGGTGACCGACGGCGCGACGCGTGCCCCGGCGAGGGCCATGCTGCGTGCGATCGGGATGACCGACGACGACTGGGACAAGCCCCAGGTGGCGGTGGCGTCGTCGTGGAACGAGGTCACCCCTTGCAACATGTCGCTCGACCGCCTCGCCAAACGCGCCAAGGAGGGAGTGTTCGAGTCGGGTGGTTACCCGATCGAATTCGTGACGATCGCGGTGTCGGACGGAATCTCGATGGGCCACGAGGGCATGCACGCCTCGCTCGTGTCGAGGGAGGTGATCTGCGACTCCATCGAGACGATGATGCACGCTGAGCGCTTCGACGCCATGGTGACGCTCGCTGGCTGCGACAAGTCGCTCCCGGGGATGCTCATGGCCGCGGCCAGGCTCAACCTGCCCTCGGTGTTCCTCTACGGGGGCACGATCCTCCCTGGGCACCTGGGGGACCGGGCTCTCGATGTGGTGAGCGTGTTCGAGGCGGTGGGCTCTCACGCAGCGGGATCGATGAGCGACGAGGAGCTCTCGCTCATCGAGCGCAACGCCTGCCCGAGCGCGGGCTCGTGCGCGGGGATGTTCACTGCCAACACGATGTCCTCGGCTGCGGAGGCCCTCGGGATGTCGCTCCCGGGTTCGGCCTCCCCGTCCGCGGTGGACGGCCGGCGCGACGGGTTCGCCCAGGAGTCGGGCCGCGCGGTGGTGGAGCTGCTCCGCCAGGGCATCAGGCCCCGACAGATCATGACGAAGGAGGCCTTCGAGAACGCGATCGCGGTGGTGATGGCCCTCGGTGGCTCGACCAACGCGGTGCTCCACCTCATGGCCATCGCAAACGAGGCACGCGTCGAGCTGGAGCTCGAGGACTTCAACCGGATCGCGGAGCGCGTTCCGCACATAGCCGACACCAAGCCCCACGGTCGCTACCACATGACAGACGTCGACCGGGTCGGCGGGATCCCTGTCGTGATGCGCGAGCTGCTCGAGGCAGGACTGCTGCACGGCGACTGCCTCACCGTGAGCGGGCGCAGCGTGGCCGAGAACCTGGAGGCGATCGACCCTTCCGACCCCGACGGAGAGGTGGTGCACCGGCTCACCGACCCGATCCACGCCGAGGGAGGGATCGCAGTGCTTCGGGGGTCGCTGGCGCCGAAGGGCTCGGTGGTGAAGGTGGCCGGGCTCGACGAGCAGCGCTTCGAAGGGCCGGCGCGGGTGTTCGACGGCGAGCAGGGCGCGCTCGACGCCATCCTCGCAGGGAGCATCGAGCCGGGCACCGCGGTCGTCATCCGCTACGAGGGACCCAAGGGCGGGCCGGGTATGCGCGAGATGCTCGCGGTGACTGGCGCGATGAAGGGCGCGGGGCGCGGGGCGGACTGCGCGCTCGTCACCGACGGGCGTTTCTCGGGAGGGACGCACGGGCTGTGCGTCGGGCACGTGGCGCCCGAAGCGGTCGACCCCGGACCTATCGCGCTCGTGTCCGACGGTGACCGCATCGTCATCGACGTGCCCGCGAGGCGCATCGACCTCGAGGTCTCGGAGCAGGAGCTGGCGCGCCGCCTGGCGCTTTGGAAAGCCCCAGAGCCGCGCTATACGACCGGGGTGCTCGCCAAGTACGCGCGCCTCGTGACCGGCGCCGAGCGAGGCGCCGTCACCGAGCCCTGATCTCGAAACGGTCGGCCTATTCCCGCACGTTCTAGGACATCGGGTTCATCTTGATCACTGCGAACGCCGCGCCCTCGGGGTCAGCGAGCACCGAGAAGCGACCGGGCGGGATGTCCGTCGGCGGTACCAGGGTCGTCGCGCCGAGCTTGCCGGCCTTGGCGACCGTGGCGTCGGTGTCCTCGGTCCCGAAGTAGACGAGCCAGTGCGCCGGCACCTCGGCGGGCACCATCTCCGGCATCGTCATCATCCCTGCGACCCCCTTGTCGCCGAGCTTCCACTCGGTGTAGTTCATCCCCGGCATGTCCAGGTCGTTGGGAGTCCAGCCGAATACCTCGGTGTAGAACTTCTTGGCCGCTGGCAGGTCGCGGGTGTTGAGCTCGTTCCACGCGAACGACCCGGCCTCGTTCGCCAGCTCTGCTCCCATGAAGGTCTTGGGCTGCCAGATGCCGATCGCGGCGCCGGTCGGGTCGGCAAAGACGGCCATGCGCCCGATGTCGCTCACGTCCATGGGCTCCACGAACACCGTGGCTCCCGCCTTCTTCGCCAGCTCCGTCGTCTTGTCGGCGTCGTCCACGCATACGTAGGTGACCCACGCGCTCGGCTGACCCTCTGCCATGGCCGCCATGTTGCCGGCGACGGACTTACCGCCCTTGCGCATGATCGTGTAGTGGCCCATCTCCTCGCCCTGGTCTTCGGCCTCCCAGCCGAAGAGGGCGCTGTAGAAGGAGTTGGACGCCGCGATGTCCTTGGCGGCGTGGTCGACCCAGGACGGGGTCCCGGCGGCGTAAGAGGTGAACTCCGGCATCTGCTTCCTCCTGTTTCGTGGCTTCGCTGGGTCTCCCCGGCGGCAGCGTAGCCACGGCGTCGGCGTTTTGCTCGGGCGGTCCTGGTGGTGCTCGGGCGGCGAGCAGAAGATCGCCGACGCCGGGTCGCGGCGAAGTCGTCACGCCCTTGCGACCTGCCTGGTTGCGTGGCAGAATGGTGGCGATGCGAGCGCGCCCCTCGACCTTCGTCCTCGTACTCCTGACCTAGCGCACGACGCCGCGTCCAGCCGGCTTCGTGCGCCACGACCTCCCAGCCGGGAGGTCGTTTCAATTCCCGGCGAGTTTCGACCGGAGGCCACACCTGCGAAGGCAGCACCCGAAGGACAGCCGAAGAGTCACCCAACAGACAGACCCCGAGAGAAGGACAGCGACCAATGCGACTGACAGGGGCCCAGGCCCTCATCAAGAGCCTCGAGATGGAGGACGTCGAGGTGATCTTCGGCCTGCCGGGTGGGGCGATCCTCCCCGTCTACGACCCGATCCTCGACTCCTCGATCCGCCACATCCTGGTCCGCCACGAGCAAGGCGCAGGCCACATGGCCGAAGGCTACGCGCACGTGACGGGGCGTCCCGGAGTCGCCATGGTCACCTCGGGACCAGGCGCCACCAACATCGTGACCCCGCTCGCCGACGCGGCCATGGACTCGATCCCGATCGTCGTGATCACCGGCCAGGTGCCTACGGGGTCCATCGGCACCGACGCGTTCCAGGAATGTCCGATCACGGGCGTGACCATGGACATCACCAAGCACAACTGGCTCGTCACCGACGCCCAGGACATCCCGCGGGTGGTGGCCGAGGCCTTCGAGGTGGCGACCACAGGCCGGCCCGGGCCCGTGCTGATCGACGTGCCGAAGGACATATCCAACGCGCAGATGGACTGGTACTGGCCGTCCTCGCGCTCGGAGCTCGACCTACCCGGGTACCACCCCGCGAAGGAAGGAGACCCGCGCGCGGTGCTCGAGGCGGCGAAGCTGATCCTCTCGGCCAGCCGGCCCGTGATCTACGCCGGCGGCGGCATCCTGAAGGCCCACGCGTCGGCGGAGCTGAAGGAGCTGGCGGAGCGCACCGGCATCCCGGTCGTCACGACCTTGATGGCGCGCGGCGCCTTCCCCGACTCGCACCCGCTCGCTCTCGGCATGCCGGGGATGCACGGCAACTACACCGCGGTGACCGCGATGCAGCGCGCGGATCTGCTCCTGGCCCTCGGGTCGCGCTTCGACGACAGGGTCACCGGCAAGGTGGGAGCCTTCGCGCCCGGAGCCAAGGTGATCCACGTGGACGTGGACCCTGCGGAGCTGGGCAAGGTCCGTGACGCGGAGGTCCAGATAGCCGGCGACGCTCGCAGCGTCACCGCCGAGCTGCTCCGGGCGCTCGAGACCCTCGGGCTCGGTACCGGCGGCGCCACCGAAGCCGGCAGCCCGGCCGCGACGCGTCCCGACCTCGCCCCATGGCTCGCGCAGGTCCGCGCGTGGCAGGAGGAGTTTCCGCTCACCTACCACCAGGAGGACGGTGGGCCGCTCAAACCCCAGCTCGTCGTGGAGACGCTGCGGGACATGACCCCTGACGACACGATCGTCGTCGCAGGGGTCGGCCAGCACCAGATGTGGGCTTCGCAGTACTGGCGCTTCGACCACCCAAACACGTGGGTCAACTCTGGCGGCGCCGGCACCATGGGCTTCGCCGTGCCCGCTGCGATCGGCGCAAAGGTGGGCCGGCCCGACAAGATGGTCTGGGCGATCGACGGAGACGGGTGCTTTCAGATGACCGCCCAGGAGCTCGTGACCGCCTCGGCCGAGCGCATCCCGGTGAAGGTCGCCATCTTGAACAACGCGTACCTCGGCATGGTCCGCCAGTGGCAGGAGCTGTTCTACGCGGAGCGGTACTCGGAGGTCTACCTCTCGCCCGACCTGCCCGACTATGTGATGTGGGCGCAGTCCATGGGGGCGGAGGGAATCCGGGTGGAGAGCGCCGAGGAGGTGGCGCCGGCGATAGACAAGGCGAACAGCGTCG
>DATKIB010000181.1:0-2394 GCA_035509915.1 Acidimicrobiales bacterium
TTGCGGTACTCGTCGATCGTCGTCGCGCCGACGGTCTGCAGTTCGCCCCGCGCCAGCATCGGCTTCAGGATCGACGCCGCGTCGATCGCGCCCTCGGCGGCGCCTGCGCCCACCAGCGTGTGGATCTCGTCGATGAACAGGACGATGTCACCGCGCGTGCGGATCTCCTTCAACACCTTCTTGAGGCGCTCCTCGAAGTCGCCGCGGTACCGGCTGCCGGCAACCAACGCGCCGAGGTCGAGAGTGTAGAGCTGCTTGCCCGTCAACGTCTCGGGGACGTCGTTCGACACGATCCGCTGAGCGAGGCCCTCGACGATGGCCGTCTTGCCGACACCCGGCTCGCCGATCAACACCGGGTTGTTCTTCGTCCGGCGCGACAGGACCTGCATGACGCGCTCGATCTCTTTATGGCGGCCGATGACGGGGTCGAGCTTGCCGTCACGGGCCAGCTGGGTCAGGTTGCGGCCGAACTGGTCGAGCACCGGTGAGCCCGACGGGCTGTCGCCCGAGCTCGCACCCTGGCTCGCACCGACCGACTCCTTGCCCTGGCTGCCCGACATCAGCTGGATGACCTGCTGGCGCACCCGGCCGAGGTCCGCCCCCAGGCTGACGAGGACGGTGGCGGCCACGCCCTCGCCCTCGCGCACGAGACCGAGCAGCATGTGCTCGGTGCCGATGTAGCTGTGACCGAGCTGCAGCGCCTCACGCAGCGAGAGCTCGAGGACCTTTTTGGCGCGCGGCGTGAACGGCGGAGACCCGCTTGGCGCGGTCCCAGCCATGCCGATGGTCTCTTCCACCTTCTCGCGCACGGCCTCGAGCGAGATCCCGAGCGACTCGAGCGCCTTCGCGGCGACCCCTTCGCCCTCGTGGATCAATCCCAGGAGGATGTGTTCGGTCCCGATGAAGGAGTGGTTGAGCAGACGCGCTTCCTCCTGCGCCAGCACCAACACCCTCCGTGCCCGGTCGGTGAAACGTTCGAACACCCTGACCGCCTCTCCTTGCTCCTCTTGTGTCTCGGTTCAGTGTACCTGGGGCCTTAGTCTCAACAGGCGGCAGGTTTGGAAAACCCGAGACCTTGGAGGGGAAACATTGGGCTTCCGTTTTTCCTGCGCCCCCTCCTACCAGCGGGTTGTCGTGATTCTGGGACGGTGACCTAACGTTTCGGTTCAGTGAACCCGACGGACGCCCTCGGCCTCCCCCGCCTGCAAGAGGGACTGCAGCGTCTGGAGCCCCTGCTCACGGAGGCCGTGGTCACCGGCGATCCCTTCCTCGACGAGGTCACCACCCACTTGATCGCCGCCGGCGGCAAGCGTCTGCGGCCACTCCTCGCACTGGCGACCGCCACCGGCGGCCAGCGGGAGCCCACCGAGGACGACCTCATGGGCGGCGTGGCCGTCGAGCTTGTCCACTTGGCCTCGCTGTACCACGACGACGTCATTGACGAGGCCACCATCCGGCGCAACGTCGAGAGCGTCAACAGTCGCTTCGGCAACCTCGTCGCGATCGTCGCCGGCGACTACCTGCTCGCCCGCAGCGCCGCTATCGCGGCGAGCCTGGGCACCGAGATCGCGGCGCTCCTCGCCCAGACGCTCGGCCGCCTCTGTCAGGGACAGGTAACAGAAGTCCGCTCTGCGTTCCAGGTCGACCGCAGTCGCGAGGACTACGTCAACGCGATCAGCGGGAAGACGGCTGCGCTCACTGCTGCGTCGTGTCGCATCGGCGCGCTCACCGGTGCACTGCCCAACCAAGAGGTCGAGGCCTGCACGGAGTTCGGGCGTTGCTTCGGCATGGTCTTCCAGATCCGCGACGACATCTTGGACATCACCGCCACCAACGGCCAGTTGCAGAAGCCGGCCGGCCAAGATCTCGCCGAGGGCATCTACACGCTGCCCGCGCTGATCGCCCTCCAGGACCCTGACGCCGGCCCCGACCTCCGGGCGCTCCTCGGACAGCCGCTCGCCCAGCCCGAGCGCGACAAGGCCCGCGCCATCGTCATGGGTTCGACCGGCATCGCGGCGGCAGCGACGGCGGCCCGTAACTACGTCGAAGACGCGCAAGCGGCCACCGCCGGGATAATCCAGCCCGAACTGCGAGCTGGAATGTCCCGACTGGTGGCCGATTTGCTCACCGACATCCCGGGTTAGGTCAGCCCTTCCGGGGCTCGTCCACAACCCGGTCAGCCCGAGGTCAGCTGGCGGAACCCCCCGTCGAGGTCGTCCCGCACTTCGCCTCGACCGCACTCAGCCGGGCGTTCACCTTCGACTCGCGGTTCTGCACCTTCGTTATACGAGCCGCGATCCGGTCGGCCAGCTTCGTGTGATTCTCGGAGCGGAGCTTGGCCTCCCGGGCCTCTGCCTTGGGGATGCGGGCGTTCACCTTCGCCTCGACCTTCTG
>DATKIB010000182.1:0-4596 GCA_035509915.1 Acidimicrobiales bacterium
GGGCACGGGGTAGGAGCTGGCTCCCGTCGATCCCTCCTGAGGCGACGTAGGCACTCCGTAGCGCTGCAGCGCGTACCGCATGACCTGGGAGAACACCGGGGCGGCGACGGTGCCGCCGAAGATGGGCGTCGGCTGCTCCAACACGACGATGGCACTCAGGGCGGGGTCCTGGGCCGGTGCGAAGCCCGCGAAGGTCGCCATGTACGCACCCGGGACATAGCCCCCGTGGACCGGGTCGGGCACCTGGGCTGTGCCGGTCTTGCCGGCGACGGTGTACCCGGGCACGCCCGCGCTGACCGCCGTGCCGTCCTGGACCACTTGCTCCATCATCGTCGTCAGCTCCGCCGATACTCCCGTGGAGAGGACGCGGTGGGTGGCGGCAGATCGGACCGGGACGACCGAACCGTCGGTCGAGAGCGTGGCTCGCACCAGGCGGGGGGGCACGAACACTCCGCCGGTGGCCACGGTGTTGATCATGTCGAGGACCTGCTGCGCCGTCACCGCGTCGTCCTGGCCGATCGGAGTCGAGCCGAGGTCGGAGGGTTCCCATCGCGACACGTCGGTGTTGACCAGTCCCTGGGACTCGCCCGGGAAGCCGAGTCCGGTCGGCTGCCCGAAGCCGAGCGCCGAGATCTGGCTGGCCAGCCGTTGCTCGCCCAACCCTTGGGCGATCTCGATGGTCCCGATGTTCGAGGACTGGGCGAGGATCTGGGTGGCCGAGAGCTGCTCGGTCGGATGGCTCTCGGCGTCGTGGAACACCCACCCGTCGATGGTGAGCGAGTTCGGCACCGTCAGGACAGTGCTCGGAGAGACGATCCCGTCGGTGAGTGCCGCCGAGAAAGTGACGATCTTGAAGACCGAACCGGGTTCATAGACCTGAGTCAGGGCCAGGTTCTGGCTGGCTTCCACGACAGCACCTGTCGCGGGATTTGCCACGACGTTGGCCATGGCGAGGATGTCCCCAGTGTGGGTGTCCATCACGATCGCCACCCCGCTCTTGGCGTGCGATGCGGCCACCTCGGCGGCCAGCGCGCTGTCGGTCTTGTACTGAAGGGGCTGGTCGATCGTCAGCTCGATCCCGGTGCCCGGCTTCGCTGCCGACACCTGATCCTGACCGCCCGGAAGGAGGATCCCACCGGGCGCCTCCTGCATGATCGTGGTGCCGCTGCGTCCGGTCAGGAGGCTGTTGAACTCGTACTCCAGACCGGCCTGCCCCGAACCGGCCGCCCCCACCGTGCCGATCAGAGGCACAGCCAGCTGGCCGGCAGGGTCGACTCGCTGCGTGTCAGGAAGCATGGTGATGCCTGCGAGGCCGAGCGCCTGCACCTTCGACGTGACGCTCTGAGAGACCTGGCGGGCGAGGTAGACGAAGCCTGAGTGCTCCGAGAGGTCGGACTGCAGCTGTTGCGCGGGCACGCCGAGCACCGAGGCGAGGGCACTCGCCTCGGAGGCTGCGCCGTGGATGAGGAAGGGATCTGCCACGACATCCGAACGCGGGACCGACATGGCGAGCACGGCTCCGTTGCGGTCGTAGATGCCGCCCCGTTGCGCAGGTATCTGCACGGTCGTCGAGACCTCCGAAGCCCCGATCTTCGAATAGTGCGAGCTGGAGAACACCTGCACGGCCACCAGCCTCAGGCCGAGCGCGACGAACACCAGGACGATGACGAGCCTCATGATCCCTGTGCGTCTGCGCGCGATGCCGACGAGACGCCCTGTCCGCGCGGTTCGCGTCGGGGCTGTGGAAGGTGCCGCGCGCCGCTCGTAGCCGCGACGGTGCGACGGGAGCCGCACGGGCGCGGATGAGGTATAGCCAAGCCTGCTCGCCGCACGGGCCGAGCCAGCCGAGCCGGCCCGAGGCACGGGCCGCGCGCCCGACGGGGGGCGGCGTGTCCGGGTGGGTGTCGAGCCGGCTCGAGGCACGGGCCGCGCGCCCGACGGGGGGCGGCGTGTCCGGGTGCGCCGCCCCGCGACCGCGGGCCGGACTTGGAGACCGATGCCCCGGGAGCCGGCGCTCACCGACCTCCGCCTGCGGATCGTGCGGCGGAGCCCGTGGAGCCGGAGGAGCCGGTGGTCTGCGAACCCTGCGTGCTGGTGCTCGCGGAGCCGGCCGGTGGGGCGGGGTTCGCCTGAGGAAGATCGGTGACGCTGCTCGGGGTGACGAGGCCTTGCTTCTGGGCCTCCGACATCACGTTCGACGGCTGCTCGAGCTGTGCGACCCGCAGCTCGAGGTCCCGATTCTTGGTGAGCTGGGAGCTGAGCTGGTCCTGGAGCCGGGAGAGCCGCGCCTGGCCCTGGGTCAGGTAGGCGTGAGCCCCGGTGACCGCAAGCAGGCTCCCGACGGCGACCGCCGCCGCCGACACCGCTGCCAGCCGCCGCGGCCGGCCACGACGCCCTCGGCGCTCGAGCAGCTGGAGCGAAGGTCGTCGCTCGCGCGGCGGAAGTGGGTGTGCCCGCTGTGGCGCCCTCGCCTCGGATCTCGCCTGAGCCATCACAGTCCTCCTGACGGGCGACGGAACGCGCCGAGGTCGCGTTCGGCAAGATCCGTGCGTGCGCGCTCGAAGGCCCGCATGCGCGCGCTCTCGGCCCGTCGGTTGCGTGCGACTTCCGCCGGCGTTGGCCGGCGGGCACCGCGAAATACCAGCCGACCCTGAGGGCTGGCACCGCAGGTGCACGGCAGTCCCGGAGGGCACGTGCAACCCCCGGAGACAGCCAGGGCGAAGGCAGACTTGACCAACCTGTCCTCGCCGGAGTGGTAGGCGAGCGCCACGCAACGGCCGCCCGGTGCGAGCGCGTCGAGCGCGTCGGGCAATGCCCTGCTCAGCATGCCGAGCTCGTCGTTCACCGCGGTGCGCAGCGCTTGGAAGACCCGTCGGGCGGGATGCCCCCCGTGGCGTCGGGCGGCGGCGGGGATCGCCGTTCGGACCACCTCCGCCAACTGCGTGGTGGACGAAAGAGGCCGGGAGCTCACGACCGCACGTGCGATCCGCCGGGCGAAACGGCCCTCGCCGTTCTCCGCGAACAGCCGAGCCAGGGCCTCAGCCGGCCACTCGTTGACGACCTCGGCCGCAGTGCGTCCCGTCGTCGGGTCCATCCGCATGTCGATGGGGCCGTCGTGCCGGTAGGAGAAACCCCGGCGAGGGGTATCGAGCTGGGACGAGCTCACGCCGAGATCGAACAGCACTCCCGCGAGGCTCCCGGGCTCGGCTCCGGCGGCCTCGGCCTCGTCGAGGAGATGGTCGAACGCGGCATGGCGGACGGTCGCCCGGTCCCCGAATGCCGAGAGGCGCTCGGACGCTGCGTGGACGGCCTCGGGGTCGCGATCGAGGCACACGAGCCGCAGTTGCGGGTGCGCGGCGAGGATGGCCGCCGCGTGTCCCCCCCAACCAGCGGTTGCGTCCACCACGTAGCCGGCGGGCACCGGGGCGAAGAGGGCGACGACCTCGTCGACCATGACCGGCAGGTGCACATCGCTCAGTGGCATCCGCAGCCCCTCGACCGGCGGGATGCCGTCGGGAGAGGTTCTCCTGCGACTCGGTTGGAAGCGGGCGGAGGAGGAGTCTTCCACCGAACCAGTCGAGGGGCTGCGCATGCACCGGGCGGCCTGACCCCCGGTGAAGGTCTCGAGCACGAGGGTCAGTCGTCGGCCCCCTCGGTGAGACGCTGCTCTTCGGGTCCCACCTTGCCCTCCCACCTCGCGGGGTTCCACAGCTCCACCCGGTCGATGGCCCCGAGCACGAGGACGTCGCCCTCGAGCTCCGCGTAGGCGCGCAGGCGGGCCGGGATGATCATGCGACCCTGGCGATCGATCTCGGACTCGTGGGAGGTCGAAGCCCAATAGCGCGCCTGGTTGCGCTGGCTCCGGCCGGCGCCCGCGCGCTCTTGCATCGCGAGCAGCTGCGAATCGAACTGCTCCGGGGTCCACAGCGCCAGACATCCGTCGTGGTGCTGGGTGAGGTACCCGCCGTGCTCGAACGGGACGCGGAACTTCGCCGGCAGGATCACCCTTCCCTTGCCGTCGATCGAGTGCTCGTACCTCCCGAAGAAATGTGCCACCGATGCGAGCTCCCACGACTCTCCCCCCGCTCCGTAGGGGCTCTCCCCTTTACTCCACTTTGCTCCACTTTATGCCCCCAGCCCCCACTAGTCAACACAGCGCAGCCACCGTGGCCCACGGGGTTCGCCGGCCACCGCGCCGGAGCACGGCCGGCTGCCGGCACGCGGGCCCGTCGCGCGCCCGTGCGACTCGTAGTGTCGAGCCGTGAGCCGGAGCGCCTCGAAGCGGTGAGCCCCGCAGAGCTCACAGCGGTGCTCTTCGCGGTCGGCGTCGTCGCAGGCGGGCTGGGCGCGCTGCTGGGGCTGGGCGGTGGCTTCATCGTCGTGCCCGTCCTCACGTTGTTCTTCGGCATGAACATCCGGCTCGCGATCGGGACGTCGATAGTCGCTGTCATCGCCACCTCGAGCGGTGCGGCGGTCGCCTACGTGAGAGACCACATGGCGAACATGCGCGTCGGGATGTTCCTGGAGATGGCGACGAGCACAGGAGCCGTTACCGGTGCGTTCCTGGGATCGGTGCTCGTACCGAGGGTGCTCTAC
>DATKIB010000183.1:0-27215 GCA_035509915.1 Acidimicrobiales bacterium
CCACCGGAGATGGTGAGCGTCTCCCCCGAGATGTGGGACCAACTCGAGCGCGCGCACGACGGCGGGGCACTGAGAGACGACTTCGAGCAGGCGTGGTCCAACGGGGCCGCTTTCGCCGAGGCGGCAGACGGGCTACGAGGACGTCGTCCCGTCGTGATCGAGTGGAAAGGTTCGCACCGGGCACCCGGGGACGAGGTTGCACCGATCGACCTGCGAATCGACCACGTGTACCTCATCAGCTGCAAGTACCTCTCCAGGATCATGATCAATGCGTCCCCCGGTTTCCTCTTCGACCGACTGCTTCGGGGAGCCCACGGAATCAGGGGAGGAGACTGGTACGAGAGCATTGCCCCGGACGAGTACCAGCAGCTCTACGAATCCGTCGTCGCCGAGCTCGCGTGGCCCGATCTGCCGAGCCGTCCGAACGAGCTGGACCAGGCTCAAAGAAGCAGCCTCGCCGAAGCCCTGGCCGGCAGTTGGCCCGAGTCGATTCGCTCCATGTACGAAGGCTTCGCCGCCGCCGTGTCCCACAAGTCTGCGGAGTTGTGGCAAGAGCGGCTCAGCTCTCGTGGCGAGTCCGAGGCGATGCTGTGGCGGATCCTTCGAATGGGCAGCGCCCCGTACTTCATCCTCGGCACCGCACCGACGGGCCCGCTACGGCTGCGCATCGCCACTCCCTGGGACTGGCGCCTGCATTTCCGGCTCCGACACTTCGAATGCAGCGCACAGCCCGGGGGCCAGCCCCGTGTCGCATGGATCGCCGCCGTCGAGGATCGGCACTCGAGTGCCCTGCACCGGATCACGGGCCACGTCGAAGTGCGATGGAGCCATGGCCGTTTCAGGGGCAATCCGGAGGCGAAGGTGTATCTCGACAGCCCGCACGGCGACGTACCCGGATACTTCCAGCTGACCTGAGTAGTGCAATTCCGACGGTTTACGCTCGGTCGGCGACGACGCATACCGCTCCGGGATTGAGACCATCGAGTTGCAGTCCCGACCCGGACAGGTATCGAACGCCGAGCTCTGGTCCCTGCACTACGTCGTGCGCCTTCCAACCGGTCGCGAGGAGCAACTCTGAGAGAGCCTGCGGACGGAACCAGCTGAAAGTCGGTTCCCCACCCGCCGGCCAGATCAAGCGCGTAATCCATGCAATCGAACGGGACAAGGGCGAGTTGGGGCCTCCGCCCGCGTCCGTGAAGTTGACACCGAGGCGGCTGCCGAAAGGGCTTAGTGTCGAAAGATCGCCAAGCACCCTTCGCACGGCTGACTCCGACAAGAACATCGTCACTCCCTCGACGACGAAGACGGCCCGTCTTGAGGTGTCGAATCCGGCGGCCGGCAGCAGGACACTCAGACGGTCGGTGTCGAGGTCGGCGGCTATGAAAGTCGGGCCGCCGCGGGGCGCGTGTCGACGTTTGTCACGCTGCGTAGCCGGGTGGTCGACTTCGTAGAAGCGGACGGCAGGCCGAGCTAGCCGCCACGCGCGACTGTCATAACCAGCGCCAATGATCGCGACTTGTTCGATGCCGCTGTCCAATGCAGACGTCACGGCCTCGTCGAAGAAGCGGGTCCGCGCTGCGAGAAACGAGAACGTCGGATTCCTTGTCAGTCGCCCAAATGGGCGATAGCTGCAACAGCGCGCTACCACACGCCGTGGCCGATGGAGCATCGTTGCGGCCAGCGGATCGTCCACCACTCTCATCGACGTGAGCACCGCCCGACACATCGCCACGGTCTGCGCTGATGCTGACGGCTTGGTGTCGTGCACCTTGGAGCCTCGCGCCGTCAGGCCAGCGTCAGGGGGGCGAGCATCGGTCCTACTGGTCCGACGCGCGCCGGCGCGCCTCGCGCATTCGGCGAAGCCCTTCGTTTACCGAGGAGGTGATCAGGACGTCGTTGCCCGCCGATATGAACCGGTGCACCGGCTTCTCCAGGAGCAGGCGCATCAGAGGGTTGAAGGCGTGGTATGTCTCGGAGAAGTGGATCCTGGTGCGGCCGTCGCCTAGGTCCTCGAAGCGGGTGCGGCCCTCGGCCCGGGACCACAGTGGCTTTCCTACGGCGTCGTACTTCCACGACTCGTAGGGCTTCACCTCGGTGAGCCACTCCCAGGAGTGCCCGACGCCGCCGCTCAGCAGGTACCTCGGCACGCGGAAGGTGCAATGGCGGATCAGGCCTTCGCCCGTCTCGTCACCCGGATGCAGGATCTCGATCCGGACCCCGCCGTGCTCGGGCCTCTCACCGCGGTACCAGAAGAGCCCCCACACCTCGCTCGGCGTGCCTTCCACCACGACTGAGTAGTCGTGCTTCTGCATCAGCGGGCTTGACGCGGCCGGCTCACCAAGTTTCGCCGTACGACTCGCGATGCACCTTCTCCTCGAGCGGGGCACGCCGTGGACGCCCGAGCGGCCTCGCCGGCCACCCGAGAGGCACCACCGCCATGGGGCGCACCTCGAAGGGAAACCCGACCAACTCGGCTAGCTCGTCTCCGAAGGTGAGCGACAGGGTGGTGAGCGCCGAGCCGAGCCCGAGCGCCCCGGCCGCGAGCAGCAGGTTCTGCGTAGCCGGGAAGACCGATGCCTCGAGCACTCGCCGGTCGACCAGCCGCGTGTCGCCCCCGACCACCACGAGCACCGGAGCCGCCGCCAACTGGCCCTTGGCCCCGCGATCGACGTCTGCGAAAAGCGCGGGGCTCAACCTCCCCTCGGAGTGAGAACGCGCGCCGCTCTCCCACGCCCTTCGGGTCACCTCCCCGATCGCGGCGCGGCGGGCGGGGTCCCGCACCACGACGAAGACCCACGGTTGTCGGTTCTCCGCACTAGGTGCGAAGGTCGCCGTCTCGAGCACGCGCGCCAAGATCTCGTCGTCCACGGGGTCTGCACGGAACGAGCGGCAGGCTCGCTGGCGCCGCGCCACCTCGAAGAAGTCGCCTGCTCGCGGCTCGTAGGGCTCGCCCACGGGGAAGTCGAAGAGATCGCCCACGAAGGAAATGGTAGGGGTCGCGCCGAGCCGAGCAGCGGACCGCCGGCAGCCGCCGTGCCCTGCGAGCCACTCAGCCCGCTGCGACCGTGGCAGGCGTGCCCATCACGATGAGCGGCTGCTCGGAAGGGTCCATCCAGTTCAGGACGTCGAGCAGCTCCGACGTCGGCAAAGAGACGCATCCTGCGGTGGGCCCGCCGGTCGAGACGTGCAGGAAGATCGCGCTGCCGGCCCCGGGAGTGACCGGGTCCATGTTGTAGGCGATCACGGCCCCGTAGTCGTAGGCGGGCTCGTCGTACATCGGCTCCGGGTTGGCTCCTGCTGCCCCCGCACCCTGCGTGCTCTCGTCGACCCACTGGTTGTAGTCGGGGCTGCTCGGGTCGTCGTCCCAGAAGTCCGACGCAGTCGCCTGCCGGAAGGGGAACCGGTAGCCCGCCGGCTCCGACAGGTCCCCGAAGAAGAAGGTGAAACCGTAGGAGCCCGAGGGTGTGCGACCGTCCCCCTCGTGCTTTGCCCCCGGAGGGGCGAAGCCGTCCTGTCCGATGTCGGCCTGCCAAGGGCCGAACTTCTGCTGCCAGCCCGCCGACGTGAGCTGGTACACGCTGAAGGTCGCCACCGTCTCGCCGTAGGAGCCCGCCACGACCGTCATGACCTGCTGGGAGGACCCCACCGCGCGCGCCGAGAAGGGCAGCGGCGAAGCGGGCGGAGGTGCCGAAGTCGTCGGGGGGGACGACGCAGCCGGGGGGGCCGTGCTGGTGGTCGGAGCCGAGGTGGTGGTCGTCGTGGTGGTGGGAGCCGAGGTGGTGGTGGAGGCGGCGCGGCGCGCGTCGTGGCGCGCAACGGGGTGTGCGGAGGAGCGTCGGCTCGCCGGTCGCGTGCCGCCCGAGCCGCACGCTGCCAGCGACAGCGCGAGCACGGCGGCGACCACTGAGGTGACCACACGGGTCCGAGTCTCATGCATCGAACCAGCCCCATTCCCAGGGCGTGATCGTCTCGAACGGCCCGGCGAGCTCCGGAGTGCTCCGTCCCTCGAAGATCTCCAGCACGACCGGGTCCACGGTCGCGCACACCTCTAGAGGGGGCTCGTCGAGGTAGCAGACGCTCACGCGCACGTCGCCCGGGTGCCATCCGAGGTGCTCGAAGTCTCCCCGAGAGGCAAAGCCGATCACCCCGGCAACGCCGGGTAGTTCCACGAGGCGCCCGGCGACCTCGTCGTGCCAGGCAACCGCGTCGAGCGCTGCGCCCGCGGCGGCTTCGACTATCACGTAGACGCCCAGGTTGGGTCGGTAAGGGAGCACCTCCGCCGAGACGAGCGCCCTGCGAGCCGCTCGGGCGCCGAGCACGGCGAAGGGCCCGGACAGCAACGACCGGCGCCGCTCGTGGAAGCGCCCCAAGTCGTGAAGTTCGCGGCCGAGCGCGCCGAACTGCTCGAGCGTGCGGTCGACCGGCGCTGTCATGAGGTAGAGCGTCACGTACTGGGCGCCCTCGAGCCGCCCGGCGTCGAATGTTCGGGCGGACTTGCAGGCGGGGGTGCAGACCCAGCGCTGGCCGTGGACCACGCCTGTGATGCGGTACTGCTCAGGCAGATGGTCGAGCTGATGCCACTCGTTGTAGGAGCGGTGCTCTACGGGATCAGTGACCTGACTGAACGAGAAGAACCCGATCTCGATCTCGGCGCTCACGGGACCCAGTCCAGCACGCCTCGGCTCCATGGGGCTCCACCCGAGAAGACATCGGCGCTGGGCGATCGCGAAGACCCCTCGGCGCGGACAAGACTCGGCTCGTGAGCCGACCCTCTAGGGCCCGCGAAGGCCCTGCGGGCGGCGTGCAGCCAGAGGCGCGACGCCACACGCGTTCCTATGGACGGCCCGCGCTCGCGGCCCTGCTCGGCACCGCGCTGCTAGGCGCTGTCCTCTGCGCGTGCTCGAGCGCCGGCACCGCGGCGCACCGAGCACGCTCGGCCACGACCACCACCAAGGCGTCGGCGTCCACCACCCCTTCTGCTCCCGGAGCACAGACCGCCTGGACGACGTACGGGGGGAGCTTCCTGCGGACCTCAGTCGACACCGACGACCCTGCCGTGAGCCAGGCTCCGAAGCCGGCTTGGACCTCCGCGGCACCCGACGGTGCGATCTACGGCGAGCCGCTCGTGTATAGCGGGGGGGTCTTCGTGGCGACCGAGAACGACACCGTCTACGGATACTCCGCTTCGACCGGGGCGCCGCTATGGCCTGCGGACCACCTGGCGACGCCCGCACCCGCCGGTGCGTTGCCCTGCGGCGACATCACCCCCACTGTCGGCATCACCTCGACGATGGTCATCGACCCGTCGACGGGGGTGCTGTTCGCTTCGGCGGAGACCGGCTCCGCAGGGGCCGTGGAGCACTTCCTCTTCGCGATCGACACCTCTACGGGGAAGGTTCTCTGGAGCCGGGACCTCGACCAGCCCGGGTGGACCGCGTCGGCCCAGCTGCAACGGGCGGGCCTCGCGCTCTCGGGCGGCGACGTGCTCGCAGGATTCGGCGGCAACTACGGAGACTGCGGCGACTACAGCGGCTGGGTCGTCGGGGTACCCGAGTCGGGCAGCGGTCGGGTGATCGATTACCGGGTGCCCACCGCGCGCGAAGGCGCGATCTGGGCGCCGGCGGGGATCACGGTGGAGCAGACGGGGGACGTCTTCGTCGCGACGGGCAACGGGAGCGCCGTGTCGGGCCAGCCGTTCGACCACGGCGACGCTGTGATCGAGCTGTCGCCTCAGCTCTCGGAGCTCCAGTACTTCGCCCCTTCCAACTGGACACAGTTGAACGAGGACGACGGGGACCTCGGTTCCACATCGCCGATCGACCTCGGCAACGGAGAGCTGTTCGAAGTCGGCAAGGGTGGCACCGGCTACCTGCTCGACGCGGGCGCACTCGGCCGGATCGGCGGACAGGTGTCGTCGCTGTCGCTGTGCTTCTCTATCGGCGGCGGCGCGTACCTGGCCCCCGACGTCTACGTCGTGTGCAACCAGCAGGGAAGCATCGCTCAGGTGACCGTCGGCCAGGGGGGCAAGCTGAACAGGGGCTGGACCTGGAAGTCGCCGACGGGCGGGGCGAGCTCTCCCACGATCGCTGGTGGGGTGCTCTGGAGCGTCGACCCCGGATCGTCCACCCTCTACGGCGTCTACCTGGCCAACGGCACGACGCTTTACTCCCTGCCGTTGCACACCGGGGCGCTGGCCCACTTCGTCGCAGCGAGCGCCGCAGACCGGATGCTCCTGGTCGCCGGCGCCGGCGGTGTCGAAGCCTTCGACCTGTAGAGCCTATCGAGACGCAGAGGGTCGACCGAGTCGAGGTGCCGCCCGACCTCCTCTGGACCAGAATGACCTCATGGCTCTGCGAGAACCCTCTCTGGACAGCTTCGGCACCCGCTCCCAATTACGCGTCGGTGACCGCAGCTTCGAGATCCACCGCCTCGACGTGCTCGATCGCTTCGAGGTCTCGCGACTCCCCTACTCGATGAAGGTTCTCCTCGAGAACCTGCTGCGCCACGAGGACGGACGGCACGTGCACGCGGCGGACGTCGAAGCCGTGGCCGGCTGGGCGAGCGCGCAGGCCGCGGGCACCCCCGTGGCCCCCGAGATCGCCTTCACCCCCGAGCGCGTCCTCATGCAGGACTTCACGGGTGTGCCGGCCGTGGTCGACCTCGCCGCGATGCGCGATGCGCTTGAGGCGATGGGCGGCGACCCGACCCGAATCAACCCTCTGGTCCCGGTAGAGCTGGTGATCGACCACTCGGTGATCGCGGAGTCGGCGGGATCGGCCTCGTCCTTCGACACCAACGTGGACATCGAGTACCAGCGCAACATAGAGCGGTACCAGCTGCTGCGCTGGGCCCAGGACGCCTTCGACCAGTTCCGGGTGGTGCCTCCGGGCACCGGGATCTGCCACCAGGTGAACCTCGAGTACCTGGCGCGCGTCGTGTTCTCCACCGCCGACGGCCGAGCCTTCTGCGACACGATGGTGGGCACCGACTCGCACACGACGATGGTGAACGGCCTCGGGGTGCTCGGATGGGGAGTGGGCGGGATAGAGGCCGAGGCGACGATGCTCGGGCAGCCGCTCACGATGCTCGTGCCCCCGGTTGTCGGCCTGCGGCTCTCCGGTGAGCTCGCCCCGGGTACCACGGCAACCGATCTCGTCCTCACAATCGCCGAGCTCCTGCGGCACCACGGCGTCGTAGGCAAGTTCGTAGAGGTGCACGGTCCCGGGCTGGCCGGGATCCCCCTCGAGAGCCGCGCCACGATAGGGAACATGTCGCCCGAGTACGGGGCGACGTGCGTGATCTTCCCCGTGGACGCCGCCACGCTCGACTACCTCCGGTTCACCGGCCGCGACGACGACCACGTCGCGTTGGTCGAGGCCTATACCAAGCAGCAGGGCATGTTCCACCGTCCCGGCGACGCCGAGCCCGTGTTCTCCGAGCTCGTGGAGCTCGATCTCTCCACCGTCGAACCGAGCCTCGCCGGCCCCGCACGCCCCCAGGACCGGGTACCGCTCTCCGGGGCGAAGTCCGGCTTTCGGGCCGCGACGGCCGAGCACGGCGCGGTAGCGCGCCGCGCGACCGCGGTTCTGTCCGGAGGTCAGAGCGAGGAGGTGTCCGATGGCCACGTCGTCATCGCCGCCATCACGAGTTGCACCAATACCTCCAACCCCCAGGTCATGCTCGCTGCCGGTCTGCTGGCCCAGAAGGCCGTGGACAGGGGCCTTTCCACCAAGCCGTGGGTCAAGACCTCGCTGGCTCCGGGATCGCGGGTGGTGATGGACTACTACGAGCGCGCCGGGCTCCTACCTGCGCTCGAGAAGCTCGGCTTCAACCTCGTCGGGTTCGGCTGCACCACGTGCATCGGCAACTCCGGGTCGTTGCTCGAAGGCGTGAGCGAAGCCGTCGACTCCGGCGACCTCTCGGTCGCAGCAGTGCTGTCCGGCAACCGAAACTTCGAGGGCCGGATCCACCCCGAGGTCCGGCTCAACTACCTGGCTTCGCCCCCGCTGGTGGTCGCGTACGCGCTGGCGGGCACCATCGACCTCGACCTCACCAGCGAGCCCCTCGGCACCGACTCCTCGGGCCACCCGGTCTACCTGCGCAACATCTGGCCCTCGCAGCAGGAGGTGACCGAAGCGGTCCGCGGGGCCGTCACATCGGAGATGTTCCGCTCCCGCTACTCGTCGGTCTTCGCCGGCGACAAGAGGTGGAGGAGCATGGGCGTGAGCGGAGGCGCCACCTTTGCGTGGGACCCGGAGTCGACCTACGTGCTGCACCCGCCGTTCTTCGCCGGCCTGAGGCGCCAGCCCGAGCCGGTCCAGGACATCTCGGCGGCTCGAGCACTCGTGGTCGTGGGCAACAGCGTGACCACCGACCACATCTCGCCCGCCGGGTCGATAAGACAGAGCTCACCTGCCGGCGCCTACCTGGTCGCTCATGGCGTCGAACAGCGCGACTACAACTCCTACGGAGCGCGCCGGGGCAACCACGAGGTCATGATGCGCGGCACCTTCGCCAACGTGCGGCTGCGCAATCTCCTGGCCCCGGGCACAGAGGGCGGGGTGACGCGGCATTTACCGGACGGCGAGCAGATGAGCATCTACGACGCGGCCATGCGATACCAGCAAGAGGGAGTGCCCCTAGTGGTGCTGGCGGGCGCGGAGTACGGGTCGGGCTCGTCCAGGGACTGGGCGGCCAAGGGACCCGCTCTCCTCGGGGTGCGCGCGGTGATAGCCGAGAGCTTCGAGCGCATCCATCGCTCCAACCTGATCGGCATGGGCATCCTGCCGCTGCAATTCGCAGACGGTCAGTCGACGTCGAGCTTGGGGATCACCGGGGAGGAGGAGTTCGAAGTGCGCGGTCTCGGCGCCTTCGGGGCGGGCGAGGTGCCGAAAGAGATCACCGTGAAGGCGGGCGAGGTCGAATTCGAAACGCGAGTCAGGATCGATACGCCGATGGAGGCCGAGTACTTCCGCCACGGCGGGATCCTCCCCTACGTGTTGCGTCAGCTGGCCGTCTGATCCGCCATCACCACCACTGTCTCCTCGGTCAGCACGAACTCGAGGTGGTCGGTGTCGAGGAAGTTCGCCAGGTCTGCCCAGACTTCTGCGAAGTCGCGCTCGGCCACGTGCGCCTCGTACTCCTCCATCGATGCGAACCACTGCTCGGTCACCCCGTCGTACCCGCCGTCGTCCTCGGAGTAGGAGCCGAGGAGGCGATGGTGCTGCTCGTAGCGGAGCACGTGGCTGGCGCTTCGCGTCGACGCCACCAGCGGTCCATGCCGCTCCCGCCAGTAGCGGTGGAACTCCTCGGGAGACATCCCGGGCTTGCGGCGAAGCAGACAGGTGAGCTTGACCATGCACGAGGTTGCCACTTCCCGACCCGACCGGGCCTCGGCCCGTCCTCCGCCAACCTCGCGTCGCTCGGGCGTTGTCGAGGTAGGGGCGCGCCCGCGTGGGAGTGCGGGGTCTGGCGGCCCGGTGAGGACTTGGCGCGGCCTCTCGCGGCTCGCCGTTCGGAAGGAGGCCCAGCCTGCGAGTTTGTCGGTACCGAGGTTGCCGCTCCCGGGGTTGGCGGGTATGACCTTGTGGATGATCCCCCCCTGGGCTCCTTCGCGCCTGCCCTGCCTTAGGCCCGCCCATGCCTGATTCGAAGCTCCAGGCAGGGCCGCTCGTGAGCGGTCGATGGCGTCTCGGCCCGCTGCTCGGCCAGGGCGGGATGTGCGACGTCTACCGGGCCGTCGACGTGACCGGCGGGGGCGAGGTGGCGCTGAAGATCGTGCGTTCGGCGGACCCGGGCCTGGCTCGCCGGCTCGCCCAGGAGGCCAAGGCCCTCGAAGGTTTCGACCACCCTGGGCTCGTGCGGCTGCTCGCGTCGGGGGTGCACGAAGGACAGGCCTTCCTGGTCATGGAGCTGGTGACAGGACCCACCCTCGCGGCACGCCTGCGACGGGGCCGTCTGAGCCCTGCCCGCACCGCCACGCTGGGGGCCACCCTGGGCGGCGCACTGGCCTACGTCCACGAGCGCGGCATCGTGCACCGAGACGTGAAGCCCGGGAACGTGCTGCTGGGCCCGGGTCCCCGGGTACGTCTCGCCGACTTCGGCATTGCGCGTCTGCTCGACTACTCATCCCTGACGGCCACGGGCTCGACCTTGGGCACAGCGGCCTACATGGCCCCCGAGCAGATCGAGGACCATTCGGTCGGGACCGAGGCAGACGTCTGGTCGCTCGGGCTCGTGATGCTCGAGTGCCTGACAGGCAGGCGCACGTTCAGCGGCACCCCGTCCGAGGTGATCGCCCGCCGCCTATCAGGTCCGGTCACCCTCCCCGGCGACCTGCCCTCCCCCTGGCGTCTGGTCCTCGAGGGCATGCTCGACCACGACCCACACCGGCGGCCACGAGCCGCCGACGTCGCAGGCATCCTCGCGGCGCCGGCGTTCGAGATGCCCTGGACCCCGAGCGGCGAGGGGGCCGCGCCCCTTGGCGCTGCGGATGCGTCGGGCGCCGGCGGGCCTGCAGGCGTAGGCGCTGCGGCCCCCAACGGGTCGGGTACGGCGAGCACCGAGCTCGCGCCCGGGCCGCCCGGGCTCGCAGATACGGCTTTGGCCGGAGCACCGCGCTCGCCGGGCGAGCCGAGGACGCTCGTGGACCGCCCGGATCCCACGGTGTTGGCACCCTCGGCCTTCAACCCGCACGCCGCCCCGGCCCGCTCGCGTTCGAGGCGCTGGCCGTACGTGGTAGTGGCAGCCGCCCTCGTCGCCGCGCTGGCCGGCGGGCTCACCGCTTGGTCCCTCTCGTCGGGAAAGGTCTCCGCGCACACACCCCCCCATCGCCCCCAGTCGTCGACCACCACGACTACGACCACCACGACCACGACGACCACGCTGCCGAGCGCCACGGCCGCGGCAGCAGCGCTCACCAGCGATGTGCAGAGCGGCGTCGCGGACGGCTCGATCAGCCAGGGCGCGGGCAATTCCATCCTCCAGGGTCTCAACCAGCTCTACCAGGCCGAGGACAGCGGAAACGCTTCCCAGATCGGCTCGGCGATCGGCAACCTCGACCAGTCGATCGGAAACGGCGCCTCCTCGGGGAAGATAACTCCCGACGAGGCCTCCAAGCTCACCTCCGACGTCGCCACTATCGCGAGCGCGCTCGGGGTGTCCACCACCACCACGACGGCACCGGGACCGCCAGGAAGCTCGGGAGCCACCGGGCCCGGTAAGGGCGGCGGGGGCCCCGGGGATCACTGAGGACGGCTCGTAGAGAGCTCAGGAAGGCAGTTCGGTGCAGACGACCTGCCGCTCGCGTAGGCGACCGTCACGGACGAACCCGACGGAGGTCCTCCGGCCGATGTGGTCCTCGGTCAGCATCCGCTGGAGGTCCCTCACGTCCTCGACCGCACGGCCGTCGACGGTGACGATCACGTCTCGCGGCTGCAGTCCCGCGCTCCCCGCGGGGCTGTCGGAGACGACGGAGGTGATCTCGATCCCTCGCTCGTAGCCGGTGGCGTGCGCCACCGCAGGCGGCAGGGACCTCGACCCTCCCCCGATACCGAGGTGGGCTCTCCTCACCGTCCGGCCCGATGCGAGCGCCCCGATGATGGCGCGTGTCGTCTGGTTGACCGGCACTGCCATGCCCAACCCTTGGCCGATGCCCGGTCCGATCACCGCGGTGTTGATGCCGACGACCTCGGCTCTGCTCGTGGCCAGCGCCCCGCCCGAATTGCCGGGGTGCAGCGCGGCGTCGGTCTGGATGACGTCGCCGACGAGGCGGGTCGCGCGACCGGCGGCCGCCATGAGCGAACGACCGAGGGCGCTCACCACTCCAGCGCTGACCGAACCGGCGAACCCGAAGGGGTTGCCGATTGCCACCACTAGCTGCCCGACACGCAAGGAGTCGGCGTCCCCGAGTGGGGCCGCGCGGTAACCGTCGCCCGCTGCGCGCACCACGGCCAGATCGCTCAGGCGATCGCTCCCGACGACCTCGATCGGCACTTCCTCCCCCGAGGCGAACCGCGCGCTCCCACCGCTGCCTCCCTCGACCACGTGCGCGGACGTCAGTAGCAGCCCGTCGGCGGATATGACCACCGCCGACCCCGAGCCGGCCGGGCGGCGACCCGCGGTCCCCATCCGCAACGACGCGACCGACGGCAGCAGTACCTCGGCCACGGAGCTCACGGTCCTCGAGTACGAGTCGAGAATGTCGTCGTCGCTTGCCGGCGGCTGCCCTGTCCCGGGGAAGTCAGGAGTGTCGGGGAACGCGGGAACCTGTGGGCCCGCGACTGCCGGGGCCTTGTCGGTGAGCTGCGTCACACCGACCCCTCGTCGGCACTCGCTGTGCCCGTGAGGTCGACGGCCACCGACACCTCGTCTACGCCTCGGACGAGCCCGAGATCAACCGACCCGCCGGCTTCGCCCGTCTCCAGGGACGCAGCCAGCTCGTCGGCCGACGTGACTGGCGCTCCACCGACGCTGATGATGAGGTCCCCTTCTCGCACCCCCGCCCGATCTGCGGGACCTCCGGGCTCCACCGCGTGCACGAGCAGCCCGTCGCGTTCGGGCAGGCCCACCGACCGCCTCAGACGACGCGCCACCTTGGGCGGTGCGAGCGCCACTCCGAGCCGAGCCCGACGCCGGGACTCGCCGCGCGCCAGGGCGTCGAGTCTGGATCGCAGCTCACCGTCGGCCGGGAGCGCCAGGTACAGCCCGTCTCCCAGGCGATGGGTGTCGATGCCCACGAGCCTGCCCTCGCCGTCGGTGAGCGGACCGCCTGAGGAGCCGCGCTCGAGTGGTGCGGTGTGCTGGATCGCTCCGGCGATCCTCCTGCCTCCCGGTCCCCGAAACGGCACGTCGGTGGCCGCCACGAACCCGACCCCGACCCGCAACCCGCGACCGCCGGGGCTGGCGAAGGCGAGCACCGCCTCCCCGAGCCGCGGGGTAGGGGCACCCCATTTCGCCGGCGCCGCACCGGCGGTGTCCACCGAAAGGACGGCCAGGTCACCGTCGGCATCCACACCCGTGACGGCTGCCTGGGCTCGCCTGCCGTCGGCGAAGGTCACGACGACCTCCTGGTCGCGCAGGTTGTGGGCGTTGGTGGCCACCAGGCCGTCTGCGAGCACCACCCCGCTCCCCCCGGCACCCACGCCGACCACTGACGGCGATACGACCTCGACCACGCCCGTCACCGCCTTCGAAAGCTCCTCGAACGTCGAACCCATGTGATCCTCCTCTGCACGCACCTGGCTACTGACTTGCAAGTTAGAAGTTACTATATATCAGAGGCCGCGCGTCTCACGCGCGAGAGCACGGCTGGGCAGGGCACTGCGAGAGCACGGATCGCCAGAGCACCGCTGCGCGAGAGCAGGTGTGCTCGATGCCTCGAGCCTGAGAACGCGGGTTAGGGCGCTCCGCAAGTCAGATCGCGCGTCCCAGACCCAGAATCGAACACCTGTTCGCTACAATGTAGGACGTGATCGCCTCCGACATTCAGGCCCTTGCGATCGGCACAGCCCGGCTCGTGGTCGACGGTACAGACGAGGAGTTGTGTCGCAAGGCGGAGTTCTCCCTGTCTCCGGGACGGGCCAAGGCCCGCAGACTCCGGACCCTGGTGGACCTTTCGCGTGAGGTCTACAACGCCGCACTCGAGCACCGCCGCGACGCCTGGCGCATGGCGGGGGTCACCGTCAGCACCTTCGACCAGTTCAACGAGATCTCCGAGCTTCGTGTATTTCGTCGCGATGTTGCATCCTTCGGCAACCAGTTCGTCCGGGGTTCGATCTCTAGAGTTGACGAGGCGTTCTCTGCGTTCTTCCGCCGTTGTAGAGCCGGTGAGACACCCGGGTTCCCGCGCTTCAAGTCCTGCAAGCGCTTTTGCACCGCCTTCTACGACGAGCCCTGCTGCTGGGGCCTGAAGGGCCTCGAGGGTGAGGACCCGATCCTCTACGTCCATGGAGTGGGGCAGATCCCCGTGTCGAAGCAGGCAGTCCGGCAGCTGCGCAGGCTGTCTGAGCGTGGCGGAGAGCCCCGCACGCTCACTATCACCAGGCAACCCTCGGGCTCCTGGCGGGCATGCGTTGGATTCAGAGGAGTGGCAGCGAAGAAGCTCCCGCCGAAGACCGAGGTGGGCGGCGTCGACCGGGGAATAGCGGTCACAGCGGCACTACCGGACGGGGCCCTGCTCGAGATGCCGAAGTTCCTGGCAGATGCACGTGACGAGATCGCCGAGCTCAGCGGACTACGAGAGCTCGAGATGAAGGGCTCCTCCGAGTGGCGCAGGCTCAACAAACAGATCGCCAAGGCCTACCGCAAGGCCAGAGCGCGAAGTGAGAACTGGGCACGCCACGCAGGTATCGAGATCGTCGCCCGCTACGGGGTAATCGCCATCGAGTGGCTGAAGCTCGTGAAAATGACCAAGTCGGCGAGGGGGACAAAGGAGAACCCCGGTAAGAACGTGAAGGCGAAGTCGGGACTGAACAGGTCCCTCCAAGACGCGGCACTGGGTCGGCTTGCCTTTTGGATCTGTGTCAAAGCGGAGGAAGCTGGGCGCAGGGTCTACAAGGTGAACCCGGTCGACTCGAGCCGCGAGTGTGCAGCGTGTGGGCACATCGACCCGAAGAACCGCTTCGGTGCGAAGTTCTACTGCCTTCGGTGCCACCACACAGAGCACGCCGACGTGAACGCCGCTCAGGTGATAGCGGCTCGTGGGCAGGCAGCAAATGCTGCCTGGGTGGCTATGGGCTCACCTGCGCTCAGTAGGCCCGTGCCACGCAAGCTCCGGCGCAAGCGGGATCAGTTGTACGGGGCCGGGTCGGCTCCTTGCGCAGCAGTAGCGTAGATACATCGCGCGATCTGACTTGCGGCAGACCCTTGGTGGGAGGATGGAGCGTTGACCACGGAGAACGCAGCTACCTCGACCCAGAACTCGGGCCTCGACAGCGCCATGACCCTGGTCGGGGACCGCTGGAGCATGCTCGTGATCGACGCCCTGCTAGAAGGGCCGATGAGGTTCTCCGAGCTCCAGGAGGCGATCCCGGGGCTGGCGCCGAACGTCCTCACGGCGCGGCTGCGGCGCCTCGAGAACGAGGGGCTCGTGACCGCCGCTCGCTACTCCGATCGTCCGCCGAGGCTCGACTACCGGGTCAGCGAGGCCGGCCGCGAGCTCGCCGGGGCCCTGCGCCTGCTAGCGCGCTGGGGAGCGCGCCTGTCTGGAGGAGAGGTCGAGGGGCCGCGGCACCGGGCCTGCGGCACTCCCCTCGAAGCACGTTGGTACTGCCCGACCTGCGAACGCACCACCGAGCGGGCCGACGACGACGTTCACTGGGTCTGAGTCCACTGGTCTGAGAGGGCCGACCTCAAGAGGAGCCCGTGTCGGGCATGCCCACGACCTGGAAGGTCTCTGCGAGGCGGCCCTCGTCCAACCCGGCGAGGCGAGCTCCCTCGGAGAACCAGCCCCGCAACCTCTGATCGAGCCACTCACCCTCTCCCACCTGGCTGCGGTGCCTACGCAGCGCGGCGAGCTTGAGCTCGAAGACGTCGGTGATGTCGACCGCCCGGTTGGCCCTCGGCGAGGCCATGAGCCATACCTCGGCCACCGAGAATGGCTCGAGGCCCTCCTCCTCGAGCAGCTCGCGATGGGCGAAGGGATTGCGAGCATCGGGGTAGGCGGCGCACAGCGCAGCCTCGCCCGCGGCGAGGTGGTCCGGGTGGCTCGCGCCGATGCGGTCCCAGTTGCGCTCGGGCGACTGGCACACGAGGCGGTCGGGACGCACCTTGCGCAGCTGCCTGCTCAGGTCACGGCGCAGATCGAGGCCGGGTGTGAGCCGCCCGTCCGGGTACCCGAGGAACGTGACATCGGAGACGCCGACCTCGGCCGCCGCCGCGCGCTGCTCCTCGCGGCGGAGCACTGCCATCTCTTCTCGCGACACCGAGCGGTCCGAGCCGCCCGCGTCGCCGTCGGTCACGACGCAGTACGAGACCTCGATGCCGGCCTTCACCCACACCGCAACCGAACCCGCGACCCCGAAGTCCACGTCGTCGGGGTGGGCGGTGACTACGAGAACGCGCGCGGCCCCCGCGGCGTCGTCTATCGCGATGGCCGGTGGCTCTAGCTCGTCGGCCATGGACCGATCCTACAAGGAGCCCCGCCGGCAGCTGCCTGGGCGCGTGGATCGTGCAGGCGCCTTCAACAGTTCTGAGCCTCGCCTGCTCGGCTCGCTAGACCGCCACCCCGGCCGCCATGGCGCCGGCCAGGTCCGACAGACGGGGGTCGTTGGAGAAGACCTCGATCATCGGCGCCTCGAGGCCCAGGCGCTTCTGGATCCGCTCGACCTCCAGCTCCTGGTCCCAGAGCACGAGGGTGGCGACCACGCCCGTACCACCGGCGCGAGCCGTGCGGCCCGAACGGTGGAGGTAGGCCTTGTGGTCCTCGGGCGGGTCGTAGTGCACCACCACGTCCACGTCAGAGATGTCGAGGCCTCGTGCGGCGACGTCGGTGGCCACCAGGACTCCGTGACGTCCGCTTGCAAAGGCGTCGAGCGCCTTCTCGCGAGTGGACTGGGGAAGGTCGCCGTGGATCGCACGCGCGCTCACGCGCTCGCGCTCGAGCTGGGTGACGAGCCGGTCAGCTCCGCGCTTGGTGCGGACGAAGACGAGCACCTTGGATGCTCCGGTGCATATGGCAGCTGCCACCTTCACCTTGTCCATCTGGTGGACCTTCAGGAAACGGTGCTCCATCAACTCCACGGTCGGGACGTCGGAGGCGACCTCGTGTCGGACCGGGTCGGCCAGGTGCCGGCGCACGAGCCGGTGCACGTCACCGTCGAGGGTCGCAGAGAACAACATCGTCTGATGGGCACGCTCGATACGCCGTAACAACCAGTCCACCTGCGGCAGGAAGCCCATGTCGGCCATCCTGTCCGCCTCGTCGAGGACCACCACCTCGACCTCTCGGACCGAGACCTCGCCGCGCTCGCACAAGTCGATCAACCTTCCCGGGGTGGCGATCACCACGTCCACCCCTTTGCGAAGCTTCTTCACCTGGCGATCGATGTCGGCACCGCCGTACACGACCACGACACGGCGGTCCACCGCGGCCGCGAGAGGCCGCAGGACTTCGGAAACTTGCACCGCGAGCTCGCGAGTCGGCACCAGCACCAGCCCGCGGGGACGGCGCTCAGACCCCCGGCTTACGCGCATCAACAGGGGCAGCCCGAAGGCAAGTGTCTTCCCCGACCCCGTCTTGGCCTTCCCGCACACATCGCGCCCGGCGATGCCGTCGGGGATCGTGAGAGCCTGGACCTCGAAGGGGTTGTGGATGCCCTGGGATCCGAGCACCGAGATCAGCTCGGGAGCCACCCCGAGCTCTTGGAATTGGTTGTCGGCTGCGACGCGCGACGGCCGTTCGGCTGTCGTGGTCATGCTCTTCTCGCTTTCGCTCTTCTCCGGGCGGCGCTTGCGCCGCTTCGCCAGCCCCCGGGTCGCATAGGACCTCGAGAGCACGGCAGCCGCCTGTCGGCCGCCTGAGGGTGGGCCCGCCTCGATGATCTGCGAGACCCGTAGCGAAAGGGACACGAAGAGCTGGTGAGGAAGACCCCGTGACAGCGGCCTCTTACCGCGTCACGTGTTCATCCTACCACCACGTAGCTTCGGCGAGGGTCATGAGCTGCCGCGAGGATAGGGTGGGCCGGTGCCTCCCGAGAAGCCGCATTGGGCGCACCTGTACACCGAGGTGGTCACGTCGGGGCTATGTACCGGGTGCGCTGGCTGTGTGATCGCCTGCCCGCATGACGTCTTGAAGTACGACGACACCGGCGGCGTCTACCGGCCGTGGAAGGTAGAGGAAGACGGCGGGCCCACCGACTGCACCCACGGTGTTCGCGGCTGCACGATGTGCACGCGTGCATGCCCCCGCTTTCGAGACTGGGAGCCCGAGATCGACAACTTCCTCTTCGGCAGGGCGCGCACCGCGGAGGAGGTGGCAGGGGTCGCCGACGACATCGTGCTAGCGCGCGCCACCGATCCGGAAGTGCTCGAGGCCGGCCAGGACGGGGGGCTCGTGTCCGCGATCCTCATTTGGGCGCTGGAGCACGACGTCATCGACGCGGCCCTCGTTTCCGCGACCGATCGCAACGGCAATTCGCAGAAGGCGGTGCCCTCTGTCGCCCGTACGCGAGCCGACGTCCTGGCGACCGCGGGGTCGCGCTACACATATTCCGCGAACCCACTCGCGTACCCCGAAGCGGTCTCCTCCGGCGCCGAGCGGATTGCCCTGGTAGGGATGAGCTGCCAGGCCTCGGTGCCTGCGGTCATGTCGGCCCGCAAGACCGGCAAGGTCGCGAGGCGCCTGGCCCTCTCGATCGGACTGCTGTGCTCCAAGACGTTCGACGACTCCATCTTCGAAGAGCTGTTCGAAGCGCGTTACGGGCTGCGGCGCCAGGACATCGCCAAGATCAACATCAAAGGGGTGTTCCAGATCTGGACCACCGACGGCGCTTACCACGAGGTCCCTCTCAAGGAAGGCCACGAATGGACCCGTGAGGGCTGCAAGCTGTGCCCCGACTTCGCAGCCGAGCACGCTGACATCTCGACCGGCGGCATCGGGGCGTTCTCGGACTGGACGCTGACGGTGGTGCGCACGGACCAGGGGCGCTCGGTGCTCTCGGGGATGCGCTCCGACGGGGCGGTCGAGACGCGGCCCGCCGACGACGATCCCGGCGCAGTGGAGCTGATGCGCAAGCTGGCACGGACGAGCCGCCGGAGGTGGCCGGAATCAGGTGTGCGCGAGCCGGGCCTGCTCCCCACCTCGGTCTAGAGAACGGGCTCAGCGAGCCGCTGCGAGCTCGCGGGCGCGAGCGAAGACGTCGTCGAGCATCGCCTCGGTGAGCCTGCCGGTGAAGGTGTTCTGCTGGCTCGGGTGGTACGAGCACAGGACCACCCTCCCGTCCCCGATCTCCGCCTCGGCCCCGTGCCCGAAGCGCGGACGCGGGCTCACCCCGAGCACACGGCACAACGCGTCGTGCGCAAACAACCCGAGTGCCACTATCACGCGGACCTCGCCCAGCAGCTCGAGCTCCCGGCGCATGAAGGGCAGGCAGGTGTCGCGCTCGGCGGTGGTCGGCCGGTTGGCAGGTGGTGCGCAGCGGACCGCTGCCAGCACGTATGCACCTTCGAGCTCGAGGCCGTCGGAGGCCGCCACGCTCGTGGGTTGATTGGCGAAGCCGGCCCGCCACATCGCGGCGAACAGCCAGTCCCCCGAGCGATCTCCCGTGAAGACACGCCCGGTGCGGTTCCCTCCGTGGGCGGCGGGCGCCAGACCCACCACGCATACTCGGGCCTCCGGGTCGCCGAAGCCGGGAACCGGCCGCCCCCAGTACTCCTGGTCGGAGAAGGCCGAGCGACGCTGGCGCGCCACCTGCTCGCGCCAGGTGACGAGCCGCGGGCAGGATCGGCACGAGGTGATCTCGGCGGACAGTCGGGCTAGCCCACGGGCTCGAGCGGCCGGCCCTGCCCGCAGATCGCGCCCCGAGGCGCGCTGTGCCCGCAGATCGCGCCCCGAGGCGCGCGGTGCCCGCGAGCTGGGCTTCACGACCGACAGCGTACGATGGCCCGTCGTGCCCCCGCGCCGTCAGCCCGGACCCGCCGTCGCGTTCCTCGTTCGTCACGGCCGCACGCCCACTACCGGAGCGGTGCTGCCGGGAAGGGCCGGTGGACTGCACCTTTCCGACGAGGGCAGAGCTCAGGCGGAGGCGGCCGCAGAGCGGATCTGCGCTCTGCGTCGTCCCCCCGTCGCGGTGTACGCCTCGCCGCTCGAGCGCGCGATGGAGACGGCGAAGCCGATCGCGTCGCGCCTGGGCCTGCGCGTCCGTGTGGAGCGCGGTCTGCTCGAGTGCGACTTCGGGACATGGACCGGAGAGGAGTTGCGCAAGCTCCGCCGCAAACGCGAGTGGAGGACGGTCATGCAGCTCCCCAGCGCGTTCACTTTCCCCGGTGGTGAGTCCTTCGCGCAGATGCAAGCTCGCGTCACCGAATCGATCGACCGTCTGAGCGCGCGCCACGAGGGCCAGTCCTTCGTGGCGGTGTCGCACGCCGACACGATCAAAGCGGCGATTGCGGCCACCGCCGGCATGCCTCTCGACCTGTTCCAGCGGCTGGTGGTGTCGCCCTGCTCGGTGACGGTCCTCTCGCGGGGTCCGGCGGGATTCCATGTGCTGTGCGTCAACTCCACTGCGAACCTCGCAGAGCTGGCGGTGTCGTGATGTCCCCAGCACTGGACCTGGGCGACCTGGAGAGGTTCACGGTAGGGACGGAGGGTCCGGTCGGACGCCGTGTGTTCCTCCTGCAATGCCGGGCGAGCGAGGCCGTGCTGACCCTCAAGCTCGAGAAGCAGCAGGTGTCGGTGCTCGCCGAGTACCTCGATCGTCTGCTCGCCGACCTCGAGACGCCCGAGCAGCTTCCCGTGGCGCCCGATCTCGAGGAGCCGACGGAGCCCCACTGGGCCGTCGGGACCCTCGGGGTCACCTACGACGAGGCGCTCGACAGGGTCGTCCTCGTCGCCGAGGAACTGGTGGGAGAGGACGAGGACGGCGACATGGCGCGGTTCATGGTCACGCGCGAGCAAGCCGCCGCGTTCGCCGCGCGCGCCACCACGCTCGTGGAGGCCGGACGGCCTCCCTGCCCCTTGTGCGGCGGTCCGATCGATCCCTCCGGACACCAATGCCCCAGGACGAACGGTCACCGGCCGCCCGCCGCCTGAGGGTCCTCGCCACCGGCGAGGTCGAGGTGCTCGGCCGGCTCCCGTGGAGCTCGAACCGCACCTTCCTCACTACCTGCTGCGCCTCGGGGGACGAGGTGCAGGCGGTCTACAAGCCGAAGATGGGCGAGCGCCGGCTCTGGGACTTCCCCGAGGCCGTCTACCGGCGAGAGGTCGCCGCGTACGCGTTGTCGGAGATGCTCGGCTGGGGGCTCGTGCCCGAGACGATCGAACGCTCCGAGGCACCATTCGGGCCGGGTTCGCTCCAGCGCTTCGTCGACAGCGACTTCTCGCAGCATCACTTCACACTCGTGGAGGACCCCGCTCACCACGAGCGGCTGAGGGCGATCTGCGCGTTCGACGTCGTGGCCAACAACGCTGACCGCAAGAGCGGACACTGTCTCCTCGGCGACGACGGCACGATCTGGGCGATCGACAACGGTTTGTGCTTTCACCGCGAGCCGAAGCTGCGCACGGTCATTTGGGAGTTTGCAGGCGAACGCCTGCCAGAGCGTGTGACCGAGGACCTGGACCGGCTGCACGGGCGCCTGCCCGGTGAGCTTTCGGGCCTGCTCACCGTCGGCGAGATAGAGGCGGTATCGCGGCGAGCACGTGCGCTGGTCGCAGACGGCAGGTTCCCTGTTCCCGACCCCGACCGCCACCACTACCCCTGGCCGCTCGTCTGAGCAAGGGGCCCGATGAGAGGCCCAGGGGATGGGCAGATCCGGCCGGGTCGGGCTCCCGTCCGGCTGGAGCGGGTCGTCAAGCCTGGGGCACGAACAGCTCCTCGAGGCGACCCGATCCGGCGACCAGGTCCGTCCAGCTTCGGGCGCTCACCGATATATGCGCGAGAGCGCAGGTGGGATAGGGCTGGAGGCGCATCCGGGACGGCGCGTCTGCATCGGCCACGAGGACGAGCACGAGCTCGGCGAATGCGGGGTTGTGCCCCACCACCATCATCGACCTCACCTCGTCCTCGACGCGGCGCAGACGATCGATGACCTCCTCCTCGCTCGCGCTGTACATGTACCGCTCGGTATCGAGCGTCACGTCGGCGCCGAGCGCGGGCATCACCAGCTCTGCGGTCTCGATCGCCCTCGCGGCAGACGAGGAGACGACCAGCGTCGGCACCGGCGCACCGCGCGAGCGCGCCTCGGAGAGGAATTGCTGCACCTCCTCGGACTGCCGCCTTCCCCGCTTCGTGAGCGGCCGACTGTGGTCGTCTCCGTCGGGCGAGTCGGCGGCCGCCTTCGCGTGCCGCAGCACCCAGACGTGGCGCAGGTCGGCGGGCCCGGACAGGGTCACGACATTGATGGGGTCACGACATGGGTGGGTGCTGCGCCCTTGCCTCGGCGGTTCAGCTGCGAGCCTTGAGCGCCTCGATCAACTTCGGCACGACCTTGTGGACGTCGCCGACTATGCCGAGGTCCGCGATCGAGAAGATCGGGGCGTCCTGGTCCTTGTTTATGGCGACGATGTTCTTGGCGCCCTTCATCCCTACCATGTGCTGCGTCGCTCCCGAGATACCACAGGCGATGTAGAGGGTGGGCTTCACCGTCTTGCCCGTCTGTCCGACCTGGTGCGAGTAGGGCACCCATCCTGCGTCGACGATCGCGCGGCTTGCCCCGGCGGCACCCTTGAGGAGCTTTGCGAGCTCTTCGACCATCGCGTAGTTCTCGGCCGAGCCGAGGCCTCGCCCACCCGATACGACGACATCGGCCTCGTCGAGCTTCGGGCCGCTCTGCTCCTCGACGTGGCGCTCGATCACCGTGGCGCTGTTTGTGGCCCCGAGATCGGTGGGGGCGGCAGCCGGCTGGACCTGCGCTGCCCCCGCGCCCGCCGGCTCGGCGCTGAACGACTTGGCCCGCACCACGAAGATCCAGGGCTTCTCGCCGGTCAGGTGGGCGGTGGCCACCTGAGTGCCCCCGAAGATCCCGTGCTGGGAGAGCACGTCTTCTCCCTCGACACCGAGGCCCACGACGTTCGTGATGACCGGCAGGTCGAGGCGCGCCGACAGCCTCCCGGCGATGTCGCGGCCGTCGTAGGTGGCGGGGACCAGGATCGCGTCGGGCCGGTTGCCGGAGGCGACGAGCGCCGCGATCGCAGCCGCCACCGGTGGACCGGGCAGGGCCTCGCCGATGTCGCCGATGTCGTAGAGGGTGTTAGCGCCGTAGTCCCCGAGAGTTGCCGCAGCCTCGGAGGTGCCCGGGCCCCATCCGACAGCCTCCACGGTGGGCGCCATGGACCGCGCTTGGGTCAGCAGTTCCAAGGTGGTGCTGATCGGTACGCCGTTCGCGCTCTCGGCGAGGACCCAGATCTTCTCGATGGACATCGGTCTTGGCTCCTGTCAGATCAGCTTGAGCTGCTCGAGGAACCGGATCACGTGCTCGTGGCCGTCCCCCTCGTCGACGACTATCTCGCCCGACTTGCGCTCCTCCGCGTCGGAGACGTCGATGATCTCCTGGCGGGCGCCGGCAGCGCCCACGTCTTCGGCGCTCAATCCGAGATCCGAGACGGTCAACTGCTCGAGGGGCTTGGACTTGGCCGCCATGATCCCCTTGAACGACGGGTATCGGGGCTCCACGACTCCGGCCGTGACGGTCACGACCGCCGGCAGCGGGCACTCGACCTCGTCGTAGCCGGTCTCGGTCTGCCTCTCGACACGGACCTTCCCGTCGCCGACCGACACCTTCTTGGCGAACGTGACCGAGGGCAGCCCGAGCAACTCCGCGAGCTGCACCGGCATGGTGCCCGTGTAGCCGTCGGTGGACTCGGTCGCCGCGATCACGAGGTCGGGCCGGGCCCGGTCGATCGCCTTGGCGAGCACCTTGGCCGTCGACAGAGCGTCCGATCCCCGAAGCGCCTCGTCGCTCACCAAGATGGCCTTGGCGGCGCCCATGGCCAGGGCGGTGCGGAGGCCCGAGGTCTCGCCGCCGGGAGCCATCGACACGAGGGTCACCTCGCCGTCGGGCTCCGCGAGCTGAAGCCCCATCTCGACCCCGTAGGAGTCCGAGTCGTCGAGGATGAGCTTGCCCTCCCGCACGAGGGTGCGGGTCGAGGGGTCCAACGAGGCAGGCGCCGCGGGGTCGGGGATCTGTTTCACGCAGACGACTACGTTCATGGCCCCGATTGTCCCCGAGGACCGCTGTCGCGGACCAATCCGCCGGGTCCCGAGATCACGGCCAGAGCGCCGGAGACGTCGTTCGAGACGATCGCGTCGACGCCTGCGGCGAGCACCGCACGCAGCTGCTCGGGCCCGTCGACGGTCCAGGTCACGACCGCCAGGCCCATCTCGTGGGCCCGGTCCACGAGCGACGGGGAGACCTGGAGGTGGAAGGGGTTGAGCGAGGAGCACCCCATGGACGCTGCCTCGTGCGCCGCTTCGAGAGCGGATGCTGCCGGCGCCACGAGGAGGCCGTAGGGGACCTGGGTCCCGCAAGAGGCGAGGACCCCGACCGTGGCGAGCGAGAACGAGGAGAGGAGCAGCTCCGACGGGCCCCCGCGGCCCGGGGCAGCACACTCGGAGAGCGACTCGAGCACCTCGGATACCACCGACTCGCTCGGGTCGTGCCCGGGGTCGCCGGCGCTGTTCTTGATCTCCACGTTCACTGCCGCACCTGCGCACGCCGCAAGAGCCTCCGAGAGGGTGGGCACCCAGGGCGGGAGCTGCGCCGAGGGAATCTCGTGGACGAAGCCGACGCCCTCCACCCGCGGGTCGTGGTGGACGACCAGGACCCCGTCGGCGCTGCGACGGACGTCCAGCTCCACCCCGTCGGCCCCGAGCCGCAGCGCCCCGGCGAATGCCTCGAGGGTGTTCTCAACCCACGGGCCGCGTCCCCCCCGGTGGGCCAGCAGGGCGGGGCGCGCCCCCCGCCCCCTCCACGGCCACCGTCGTGCCCTCTCTGTCATTTCCAGCCTCTTCCTGACGGGAAAACCGCCGCTCAGGCGCCTTTTTCCCTTGCCAGCCGGGGCGCTTGGGAGTATCTTCACTAATACCGGTTACACCTGACGGCCAACAGTATGTGGCCAGTCATGTGAATCGGGTCACAAAGCGGCACGATAGGTGCGATGCGCGTCACCGGAGGAGGGCATCGTGGCACTGATGTGGAATCGCTCGGTGGAGTGGGACGCCGAGGACTGGCGAAAGCTGGCCGCGTGCCGGCACACCGAGCCAGACCTCTTCTTCCCTGTCGGCACCACGGGCCCTGCGGTGGATCAGATAGAGGCCGCCAAGCGGGTCTGCCGTGCCTGCGAGGTCGTCGAGCCGTGCCTCGAGTTCGCGCTGGCCACCAACCAGGAATCCGGCGTGTGGGGAGCCACCTCCGAGGAGGAGCGCCGCAAGCTGCGAAAGGCCTGGCTGGCGGCTCGCAGACGCGCCTGCTGAACGCACCTCTCAGCAAGCCGACAACGTCGGCGCTGGAAACGGACCACCGGTATCCTCGCTTACAACAACGCGCACGCGAATCGTTGGCGAGGGACGCAACACATGGGGGCTCCAGCACGGTCAGCGGGGTGGTGGTCGGACCGCTCGATCCGAGCCAAGGGCCTCGTGGTGATCGCCGTCCCGATCGTGCTCCTGTTGGCGGTTCTCGGCTCCATCTCGTGGTTCACCCACGTGAACGACCGGGCGCAGTCGATCGGCACCGAGGGTCGTAACGCTCTAACGGTCCTCGACGACCTCGAGAACAACGTGTCGAAGGCGGACGACGCAGTGAGGGGGTACCTGCTGACCGGCGCCCCGCAATATCTCTCCACGTACCGTTCGGCGATCTCCTCCGCGCCCGGCTCGCTCCAAGAGCTGAGCTCGCTCTCGTCGGAAGGACTGGCGCATGGCGCCACCTACCACGCACTCGACGGCACGACGAAAGGGCTGCTCGCCGACCTGGTGCAGCTCTCCTCGCAGATGGGCGCACCCTCCGCGAGCCCGGCGACCCAGGGGCTGCTTCGCTCCTCGGAGACGGACAGCGCACGTTTTTCCGGTGCAGCTTCGGAATTGGACGAGGAGATCAACTCGTCCCTCACGGGCCTGCACTCCACCATCCACTCCTCGAGCACCGACCTCCTCGTGATCACCATTGCGGCCACGGTGCTCGCGCTCGGCGGAGGGATCGCCCTGTCGCAACTGTTCACTTCCGGCGTCACCACTCGCCTTCGGCGTCTCGAGCGAGCCACCGAGACCCTGGAACAGGGCGGGCTGCCCACCGATGCTCCCGGCGGCAGCGACGAGATCGGCAGGCTCTCGGAGCGCCTGACCGTCGCGGCGTCGCAGCTGCGCGACCGGGCCACCGAGCGCGACGGGGCGCGTAGTCAGCTCGAGGACATCCTCACCGCCAGCCCCGTCGTGTCGATCCGCTACGACGTCGCCTCGCGGAGGTTCTCGTATGCGAGCCCCAACGTCTCGCGCTTGTTCGGCGTCACGCCCGAAAAGGTGATCGAAGACCCCTCCATCGTGATCGACCGGTTCCATCCCGAGGACGCGATACGCCTGCGCGACTTGCTAGTCAGCGCTTCGCAACGCCAAGGCGAGAGAGTGGAGACCCTGCTTCGCTTCCGGCGCGACCTCTCGACGGAAGCGTGGGGTGACGTGGAGGCGGTCTACACCCTCGAGCGCGACCCGCAAGGGACACTCGAGGGCGTCGTGGCCTACTTCGTCGACGCCTCAGAGCGCCACCTCGCCCAGCGAGCTGCCGACGAGCGCCGGTCGATGCTCGAGTCGATCTTCCACGCTTCGCCGGACACGATCGTCGTGCGCGACGTCGAAGGTCATGTCGTCCTGGCAAGCTCGTCTCTCGCCGGGCTCATCGGGGTGGCCGACGACGTTCGACGCGGCGCGGTGCTGGGGCCCGACGTTCCGGTGCTCGGCGAGGTGTCCCTCGTCGACCGCAAGTTGCTCGACTCGCTCACTGCGCGCTGCATCGCCGGAGAGCCCACCCCCGACCCGGTGGTGACCTCGAGCCACCTCCCCGGAGGCGAGACCCTCACTTTCGAGACACGCGCTCGGCCCGTGATCGACGACTCGGGCCATGTGACCGGGACGGTGACGGTCTCGCGTGAGATCACCGACCGGGTGCGGTTGGAGCAGTCGTTGAGAGGGGCGTCCGCCGCCGCGGCTCGTGCCAGCGAGGCAAAGAGCGAATTCCTGTCGCGGATGAGCCACGAGCTTCGCACTCCGCTGAACGCGATACTCGGCTTCGCGCAGCTCCTAGAGCTCGACGACCTCCCCGAGGACCAGCAGTCGAGCATCGACCAGATCCAGCGCGCGGGACGTCACCTGCTCTCGTTGATCAACGAGGTTCTCGACATCTCGCGCATCGAGTCCGGGCGGCTCAGCCTGGCCCTCGAGCCGGTTGGGGTCGGCGACCTGCTCGACGAGGTCACCACCCTGCTGGCCCCGGCGGCCGAAGGTGCGGAGCTCCAGCTCACCGTGGGCAGCGGCGATCAAAGGGGTCAGTACGTCCATGCGGACCGC
>DATKIB010000184.1:0-3458 GCA_035509915.1 Acidimicrobiales bacterium
TCGGTCCGAGGTGGTCGGCGCCTACCTCGGGAGCGAGACGCTCGCCTAGAGCTCTCGTTCAGGCCTCGTCGGCCAGCAGGACGTCGATCCGGAGGTCTTCCCGCTCCTCATCCTCTTGCGTGACGAAGTCGTCCACGCCGCCGGCATCGACGATGTCGCCTCGCCCCGCCTCGACGTCGAGCAGCGCGGCGCGTGGCGCGGTGACGGTGAGGGTCGCCACGCGGGCGCGCATGGAACGCTTCTGCGACGTCTTCTCGCGCCGGATCGCACCGAGGACCTCGGCCGCCACGTCGAGCACGGCGGGCTCGGCGCCGGCGTGTGGCCCGACTTCGGTCACCGTCGGCCAGGGCGCCCGGTGCACCGAGCCCTCTTGCCACCAGCTCCACACCTCCTCGGTGACGAACGGGAGGAAGGGTGCGAAGAGCCGAAGCAGCGAGCGGAGCGCGATGGCGAGCGTCGCTCGGGCCGAGTCCGCTCCACCGGCCGATCCCTCGCCGTAGGCACGGGTCTTCACGAGTTCGACGTAATCGTCGCAGAAGGACCAGAAGAAGCCCTCCGTCAGCTCGAGCGCACGGGCGTAGTCGAAGCCCTCGTGCGCCGCGGTGGCACCCTCGACCAGTTGCGCCAGCTCCGCGAGCAGTGCCACGTCGAGCGCGTCGTGGACGGCGTCGATCCCGGGGACGGGCCCGTCGCCGAGCCGTCCGAGCGCGAACTTCGACGCGTTGAGGATCTTGATGGCGAGGCGCCGGCCGATCTTCATGACGCCTTCGTCGAGTGCGGTGTCGGTCCCGGGCCGGCCGTTGCAGGCCCAGTAGCGCACGGCATCGGAGCCGTATTGCTCGAGCAGAGCCATCGGGGTGACGACGTTGCCCTTCGACTTGGACATCTTCTTGCGGTCCGGGTCGAGGATCCACCCGTTGATGGTCGTGTGCTTCCACGGCACGACGTCGTGCTCGAGGTGCGACCGCAACAACGTCGCGAAGAGCCAGGTGCGGATGATCTCGGGGCCCTGGGGCCGCAGGTCCATCGGGAAGGTGGCGGCGAAGAGCTCCGGGTCGTCCTCCCAGCCGCAGACGATCTGCGGGGTGAGGGACGAGGTGGCCCAGGTGTCCATGATGTCGGGCTCGCCGACGAAACCGCCGGGCTTGCCCCGTTGTTCCTCGGTGTAGCCCTCGGGCACGTCGGTCGTCGGGTCGACGGGCAGGCGCGCCTCGTCGGGGACGAGCGGGACGTCGTGGTCGGGTTCGCCATCGGTCCCGATCGGGTACCACAGCGGGATCGGCACGCCGAAGAAGCGCTGGCGGCTGACGAGCCAGTCGCCGTTCAGCCCGTTCACCCAGTCGTCGAAGCGGACCTTCATGTACGGCGGGTGCCAGTCGAGCTCGGTGGCGCGCTCGAGGAGCCGCCGCCGGAGGACTTCGTCCCGCCCACCGTTGCGGATGAACCACTGCCGGCTCGTCACGATCTCGAGGGGGCGGTCGCCCCTCTCGTAGAACTTCACCGGATGGGTGATGGGGCGCGGATCGCCGATCATGTCCCCCGAGGCGATCAGCATTTCGACCATCGCCTTTTGCGCCTGCTTGACGGTGCGCCCGGCGATGGCGCGCCAGGCCTCGCCGTCGGGGACGCCGGGCGGCGGTGTCTCGGCGATGCGGCCGTTGCGCAGGATGATCGAGCGCGTGGGCAGGTTCAGCTCACGCCACCAGGTGACGTCGGTGACGTCGCCGAACGTGCAGATCATCGCGATGCCCGACCCCTTGTCGGGCTCGGCCAGATGGTGGGCGAGGATGGGCACCTCGACGCCGAAGAGCGGCGTGTGCACCGTCGTGCCTAACCGCGCCTCGTAGCGCTCGTCGTCGGGATGGGCCACGAGGGCCACGCAGGCCGCCACGAGCTCGGGTCGGGTCGTCTCGATCTCGATGTCGTCGAAGCGCAGGCGGTGGTACGCACCCGGCTGCTCCTTGTCCTCCATCTCGGCCTGGGCGACCGCAGTCTGGTAGTCGACGTCCCACATGGTGGGCGCCTCGGAGGAGTAGGCCTCGCCGCGGGCCAGGTTGTGGAGGAACATCCGCTGGCTCGTGCGCCGGGCCCGGTCCCCGATGGTGGCGTAGGTCCGCTGCCAGTCGACCGACAGCCCGACGCGCCGCCACAGTTCTTCGAAGGCCTGCTCGTCCTCGGCGGTGAGGCGCTCGCAGAGCTCGATGAAGTTGGGCCGGCTGACGGGGATGTCGTCCTTGCCGGGCTCGTCGGGGAGCCGGAAGTCGGGGTCGTAAGGGAGCGAGGGATCGCAGGTCACGCCGAAGTAGGTCTGGACCCGCCGCTCCGTGGGCAGGCCGTTGTCGTCCCACCCCATCGGGTAGAAGAGGTTCCATCCCTGCATACGGCGGTAGCGGGCGATGGCGTCGGTCTGGACGTAGCCGAAGACCGAGCCCATGTGGAGCGACCCGGACACTGTCGGCGGTGGTGTGTCGATGGAGAAGACGTCCGACCGCGTGGTGGCGGGGTCGAAGCGATAGGTGCCGCCCTGCTCCCAGGCCGGGGCCCAGCGGTCCTCGAGGCCGTCGAGGGACGGCTTCTCCGGGACGCGGGGGGAGCCGTTCGGAGGGTTCGACATGATCGGGTTACCGTACCTGGATGCTGCACCTGCACGACACCGCTACGGGCACGGTCCGGCCCTTCGAGCAGCGCTCTCCGGGGCACGTGTCGATGTACGTCTGTGGCCCGACCGTCTACGACCTCCCGCACATCGGGCACGGCCGCTACAACCTCGTCTTCGACATCCTGCGTCGCTATCTGTTGTTCGGCGGGCAGGCCGTGCAGTACGTCTCGAACATCACGGACGTTGACGACAACATCATCAAACGGGCCAACGAACAGGGGCGGAGCGAGCCCGAAGTGGCCCACGAATTCGAGGAGCGGTGGTGGGAGGCCATGGACGGGCTGGACGTGCTGCGGCCCGACGACACCCCGCACGCCACCGCTTACATTTCCGACATGGTCGCCTTGGTCGCTGACCTCCTGGCGCGTGGGGTGGCCTACGAGACCTCCGACGGCGTCTACCTCGACGTGAGCCAGGTCGACGGGTACGGGCTGCTGGCGCGTCAGAGCCTCGACTCCCTACGGGCCGGAGCCCGGGTCGAGGAGAACGAGGAGAAGCGCTCGCCGCTCGACTTCGCCGTGTGGAAGAAGGCGAAGGAAGGCGAACCGTCGTGGAAGGCGCCGTGGGGGGACGGACGACCGGGCTGGCACACGGAGTGCGTCGTCATGTCGCTCGACTTGTTGGGTGAGGGCTTCGACCTGCACGGCGGGGGCCGCGACCTGGCCTTTCCCCACCACGAGAACGAGAGGGCCCAAGCCGTGGCGGAGGAGCGCCCGTTCGCCCGCCACTGGGTGCACAACGGGTGGGTCGAGGTCGAGGGGACCAAGATGTCCAAGTCCCTCGGCAACTTCACCTCGCT
>DATKIB010000185.1:0-8056 GCA_035509915.1 Acidimicrobiales bacterium
CAGAGGAAGGGTGGAGATCTGAGGACGAAAAGCGCCGGGGGGTGGCGGCCCACTATCCGGCTCGGGCTCTGTGTTGGCCTGGTTCTGGTGCCGCTCCTCCTGCTGTCGAGCCCTGGTGGCGTGCTGTCGCGCAGGGTGACCACGCCTGCACGAACTAGTCGCGTAGCGGTGCGTCCGCACCGAGAGCGAGCGCGCGTGCCCGCGGCGGTGACCCCGTGGACGACGCGAGTCTCGCTCGCAGACGACGTGGTCCGAGCCGCGGCTGCTACTACGACGACACCCCCGCCGGCTGCGGTGACCGCGGCGAGGTACGTACCTCCGGCGACCGCGGCGGCGAGCGCGAGCCCCACCACGACGACCACGGACCCTCCGCCGCCCACCACGACCACGACTACAGCTCCTCCTCCGCCACCACCTCCGTCGAACACGGAGACGGGAGAGGCCTCGTGGTACCAGGCTCCTGACGGCACCTGTGCCAGCCCCAACCTCGCCTTCGGCACCTCGGTGACGGTGACCAACCTGGCGAACGGCCTCACGACCACCTGCACGGTCGACGACCGGGGACCGGCGGTCTCCGGGCGCATCATCGACCTCTCCGAGGAGACGTTCTCCCAGATCGCCGACCCTTCCACCGGGGTCATCGAGGTGCAGATCTCCTGGTGATCGGGCCCGCCAGGTCCAGCCACGGCACAATCGTCGGGTGGCGCTCACCCGGGGCGAGCTGAAGGACCTGCTGGCAGAGCACGGCTTGCGCCCCAGCCGAGCCCTGGGGCAGAACTTCGTCGTCGACAGCAACACGCTCCGAAGGGTGGCTCGCCTCGCAGAGCTCGAGCCCGGTGACCCGGTGGTGGAGGTGGGAGCAGGGCTCGGGGCGCTGACCCTCGAGCTGGCCCGCACGGGGGCTTGGGTCACAGCCGTGGAGATCGACCGCCGGCTCGTGCCCATCCTGCGCGCCCAGGTGTCGTCCCAGACTACGCAGCACCCTGTGCGCGTGGTGGAGGCCGACGCGCTGAGCGTCGACTGGCGTGCGCTGCTCCGCCAAGCATCGCCCGATGCCCCCCCGGCCGGCGGGAAACCCTGGGCGCTCGTCGCCAACCTCCCGTACAACGTCGCAGTGCCTGTGCTGGCGCGCGTGCTCGACGAGGCGCAGATGGTGCGAACGATGCTCGTGATGGTCCAGCGCGAGGTCGCCGAGAGGCTCGTCGCCGCGCCGGGAGGGCCTGAGTACGGAGCGGTATCGGTGAAGGTCGCCTACCACGCCACCGCGAGGATCGTGGGCGCCGTACCGGCTTCGGTCTTCGTCCCGAGGCCGGGAGTGTCCTCCTCGCTCGTGCGGATCATCCGGCGCGCGGGAGTAGCTGTCGACCCGTCGGTGGTTGCCCCCGAGCGCCTGTTCGAGGTCGTGCGCGCCGGCTTCGCCCATCGCCGAAAGATGCTCCGAGGTGCGCTCGCAGGCGTGGTGGTACCCGAGGCGTTCGCCGCCGCCGGGGTGGACCCCAGGGCCAGGGCGCAGGAGCTGTCGGTCGAGCAGTGGGGGAGGCTCGCTGCGGTAGGTCCCGCGACGGGTCCAAGTTGAGCAGTCGCGCGCTCTACACGATCTCGGCCCCCGCGAAGCTGACTCTGTCCTTGCGCGTCACCGGGAGGCGCGACGACGGCTACCACCTCCTCGACGCCGAGATGGTGAGCATCGACCTCGCAGACACCCTCGAGCTCGACGATGGCGATGGCATCACGATCGTCGACGAGGTGGTGGGCGGGCTCGGTACACGCTCGATCCCCTCGGACGAGCAGAACCTGGTCAGCCGGGCCCTGGCGCTGCTCGGCCGCAGCGCGGCGGTGAGGCTCGTCAAGCGCATCCCGCACGGTGCCGGCCTCGGTGGGGGCTCGGCGGACGCCGCCGCCGTGCTGCGGTGGGCGGGTGTGGAGGACTACGAGCTGGCCCTGCGACTGGGTTCCGACGTCCCCTTCTGCCTGCGCGGCGGCCGGGCGCGCGTGACAGGCGTCGGAGAGGTCGTCGAGCCGCTCGAGCACGAGCCACGCAGCTTCGTGCTCCTGTTGCCACCCCTCGCCGTGTCAACCGCCTCGGTCTACCGGGCCTTCGACGATCGCCAGCGCCTGGGCGCCGGCGAAGTGTCGGAAAGCGACTGCTACAACGACCTCGAGGCGGCTGCAGTGGACGTGGCGCCGGGTCTCGCCCGCTGGCGAGAGTGCTTTGGAGAAGCGTCGGGTACCCGGCCCAACTTGGCGGGAAGCGGCTCAGCTTGGTGGCTGGAGGGCGACCTCGCTTCGTTGGGGCTCGAGCGTCGCAGCTTCCTCGTGCTCGGGGGTAGGCGCGCGCCGCTCGTGCAGGTTCACACCGTGGATCGCGAGCCCGTCTGAGATCGGTCGTTACTTGCCCGCTGCGCGCCGCTGCCAGCGGGTGGCCTTCAGCATCTTCTTGTGCTTCTTCTTGCGCATGCGCTTGCGGCGCTTTTTGATCAGCGAACCCATCTATGCCGTGGCTCCGGTCACATTTTCGGTGCAGTCGGGCAACGCCCGGTCTGCCGAGTCGGAGCCCCGTTCGGCCCGACCTCTCGTCGTGCGGCAGGATAGCGGTAGGCACGCGCCCAATGCCAAGCTGGTTCGTGCAGCGACGAATTGGCGTTCCTTGGCGGGTAGTTCAATCGGCAGAACGCCGGCCTTTGGAGCCGGATGTTGGAGGTTCGAGCCCTCCCCCGCCAGCAAGACCGTGACCAGCGAGAACAGGGTAGAAAGTGCTCGGCGAATCGGCTTGTTGAATCCACGCTGAATCGTGTGTCGCCCCACTCGACGCGTCCGAATCAGGGGTGCTCGAGGATTTTCTTGAACTCAGCCAGCTGTTGTGTGGTCGTCTTCTGCACCTGTCGTTGGATGATCGGGCTCATGAGCTTCCTCAGGCCTCGCGGGTTGAGCGCCATCTTGAAATCGACACGCGTAGCGGTGCCATCAGCCGCAAAGCGCATCGTTCCCGCGGGACGCATCGGCCCGCTCAGCGTCTCGAATCCGAGGATTCGCGGGCAGCTGCCAACGGGTTGATCACTACCACTCCACCCGGCCGGGTTGGTCACGATCCTAGACTTGGGTTGTGGCGGGGACCTTGACGCCAGCCGAGTTCGCAAGCATCAGGCGTTCCATCTTGATTCGCGGCACAGCGGTAGCTGCGCCCGTGGCAATCCTTATCTCCGCCTATTTCGCGGTCTGGCAGCCTGTATTCGGTGACTACACCTGGGTGGATCAGCTCTTCGTGAATGTCGGCGAGTCGATCGGTTATCTGGTGCTCATCTTGGTCGTTGGAAACCAGCTTCTCCGACGGCGATGGCTCGTGCCCTTCGAGGCGTGGGCCGTCGAAGGTCAAGCGGCCTCGGAGACCCAGAGGGATCTTCTCGTCTTTTTCCCAGCCCGGGTCGCCACTTGGATCTTCGGAAGCAACGTCACCATCACCGTCATCGGGGCCATCGCCAATGTGGCAACAGGTGCCACGGCACGCCAGGCTCTCGGGTACCTCGTGGGTTTCTTCCTCACGGGATTCACCTTTGCTGCCATCGCCTATCTGTCGACGGAAAGGGCTTTGCGCTCGCTCTTCATGCGTGCCTTTGCCACTTCCCTACCCGAGCGGCGAACTGTCGGTGTCCTCCCCAGGTTGTTGATCTCATGGGCGGTAGGCAGCGCTGTGCCGCTTCTCTTCGTGGCCATCATCCCGCTTCGGCCCGGGCATCGCCATGAGCTGCCGATCACCGTCCCGATGCTCTATATGGCCATCGGAGGCTTGGTAGTTGGCGGTACCACCGCCATTCTCGCCGCCCGCTCGGTAGCCGATCCCGTCGAAGCGGTGCGCAGGGGGCTCAAACGCGTGAGAGATGGAGATCTCAACGCTGCCATTGACGTCACTCGGCCAGGCGACCTCGGCGCGCTTCAGGCTGGCTTCAACGACATGGTTGATGCTATTCGGTCTCGCCGGCAACTCGAAGACCTCTTTGGCCGCCATGTTGGAGTGGAAGTCGCCCAACGAGCACTTGATGCTGGTGTCGAGCTGGGAGGAGAAAACCGCAACGTCTCCGTGCTCTTTGTCGACCTCATAGGTTCCAGCGCCCTGGCCGAGCGAGAAGAAGCTCGCACGGTAGTGAGCTTGCTCAACACCATGTTCGAGATCGTTGTCAATGAGGTGAGCGAGCAGGGCGGATGGGTCAAACAAGTTCGAGGGCGATGGGTGCCTGTGCGTATTCGGTGCGCCGGCGGCCTACGGTGACCACGCCGCCCGGTCTCTGCGGGCTGGCAGGCTCCTTGCCGGGCAGTTGCGGTCTTCGGGAATCAACGCCGCCGTCGGGGTTTCTTCAGGCGAGGTTGTGGCGGGCAACGTTGGGACAAGCCGTCGTTTCGAGTACACCGTCATCGGGCCTCCAGTGAACGAAGCAGCCCGGCTCACTGAGGCGGCGAAGTCTGAGCCAGAGCGGGTGCTCGTTTCGGCTCGAACAGTCGAGGCAGCGGGGGACGAGTCGAACAACTGGAATCGTCACGCCCCCCTGAATTTGCGCGGGTTCCGGCAACCCGTAGAGACGGCCACGCTCGCCGCCGGCTTTGCGACCACCGGACAAGGAGGAGGAATCGACGGATAGTCGGGGTGCGGCGACGGACGGGGGCCCGCCAGCGAGGGTAGCCAGCGCGCCGGGCCCGGAGTCAGTTGGCCGGTACGGGTTCGCGCTCGGGTACGAATCGCGGTGCGATGGCGAGACGGCGGCGCATCGCCTCGTCGCAGTGACGACAGCGTGTGCCTCGTGGGGTGATTCGGCACGCCATCACTCCGGCGAGATGCGGCTCTGCGTAGCCGATGCAGGCGTTGCCATCGAGCTCCTCGGTGCAGTAGGCGATCTCGCCGTCACGGTGTAGTACCAAGCATCCGTTGCAAATCGCCATGCCAATTTGTCGGCACGGACGGCGTCGGGCTTGAGCGGTGGCGCGTTGGGGCAGGTCACCTGAAGTCTCGTGACGAGGGGACCGGAGCGCCGAGGTCCAGGGGAGAGATCTTCTCGGCCACCACGCTCACGGCGCCGTCGGTGCGCTCGAGACGGCCCCGTACCAGTAAGGCCGGTGAGTGGCGTGCGACGTGACGCCAACGTTCCCAGGCACCTGGCGAGCAGATGACGTTGACCATGCCCGTCTCGTCCTCGAGGTTCAGGAACACGGTCCCCTTGGCGCTCTCGGGATGTTGGCGATGGGTGACCACGCCACCAATGAGCACGCGGCCGTCCGTCTCTGCGCCGAGGAGGCGTCCGGCGGGCACGACTCCGAGGGAGTCGAGACGCTCTCGGGCGAGCTCTACGGCGCCTGCCCCCACCGTGAGCCCGGTGGCCCACAAGTCGGCCGTCGCCTCCTCCAGGGGGGTGAGGGGGGGCAGCGGTGGGGCCTCCTCTCCCACTATCAGGCCGGGCAGACGCTCGGGCGCGGCCTCCGACACGGGACCTGCCGCCCACAGGGCGCCGCGTCGGCCGTCGGCGCCGGGGGCGCGCCCGCGCAGGTGCGCCGACGTGGCCACCCCGCCGTCTCGCGCTGGGAGCCCTTCGAGGGCGCACGCGGTGGCGAGGGCTTCTAGCTGCACCCGGCCCACCCCGGCACGGCGCACGAGGTCCTCGATCGAGGAGTAGGGGCGGTGCGCGGCGATCCGCTCTGCGAGCTCGGTGCCGACGGAGCGCACCGAGGAGATCCCCAACCGTACTGCTGGCGCCTTCGGCGCCCCGGTCGGGGCCCCTACCCCGACCTCCTCCGGATGGCGGGGGCCCCAACCCCGCCGCCGGCCGTGTGCTCCTGGCGCGGCATCTGATCCCGTCTCCCACTCCAAGATGGCTTCGGCACCGGACATGTCGACGTGTGGGCGATGCACGACGATGCCGTGGCGACGCGCGTCGGCCACCAACGACTGTGGCGACCAGAAGCCCATCGGTTGTGAGTTGAGCAAGCCGGCGCAGAGAGCGGCGGGGTAGTGGAGCTTCAGCCACGCGCTCGAGTAGACGAGGTAGGCGAATGAGACGGCGTGGCTCTCGGGAAAGCCGAAGTTGGCGAAAGCAGCCAGCTTCCCGAATATCTCCTCGGCCACTGCTTCGGTGATACCCCGCTCTGCCATGCCCGAGAAGAGACGGTCCTTCAAGCGCGCCATGCGTTCCCCGGATCGCTTCGCGCCCATGGCCTGGCGCAGCTCGTCCGCCTCTGCCGGGCTGAACCCCGCCGCGTCGATGGCGATCTGCATCAGCTGTTCTTGGAAGATCGGCACCCCGAGCGTCTTGGACAGGGCCTTTTCCAGCAAGGGATGGGGCGGATCGGGGGGTTCGAGACCCTGGCGGCGGCGGATGTAGGGGTGGACCGAGCCGCCTTGGATGGGTCCCGGGCGGATTATCGCCACCTCCACTACCAGGTCCGCGAAGCACCTGGGACGGATCCGGGGAAGGGTCGCCATCTGGGCGCGGCTCTCCACTTGGAACACCCCTACCGTGTCGGCCCGGCACAACATGTCGTAGACCGCCTCTTCCTGGGGAAGCATCGCCAGGTCCAGCTCGACACCGTGGCCATCGAGCACCAAGTCCACGGTGCGGTGCAAGGCCTCGAGCATGCCGAGGCCCAGCAAGTCGAACTTCACCAGGCCGACGGCCGCGCAGTCCTCCTTGTCCCATTGGAGCACGCTCCGTCCGGGGTGACGGGCCCATTCCACGGGGCAGACCTCCACCACCGGTCTGTCGCAGAGGACCATCCCTCCCGAGTGCAGGCCCAGGTGGCGCGGGAAGCCGAGGACCTCGCGCGCGAGGTGCGCCAGCGGTGGGGGCAAGTCGCCGGGTGAGGGGTCGGCGGGCGGCCCGTGGTGGGCGAGGCCGTTCCCGGGCCAGCCGTTCGAGGGCCAGCCGTTCGAGGGCCAGCCGTCGAGGGACTTGGCCCATCCGTCGACCTGCTCGGGCGCGTACCCGAGCGCCTTGCCGATGTCGCGCACGGCGGAGCGGGGCCGGTAGGTGATCACGTTCGCGACCTGCGCCGCGCAATGACGCCCGTAGCGCTCGTAGACGTAGGTCATCACCTCTTCGCGCCGGGAGGACTCGATGTCGATGTCGATGTCCGGCGGTCCGTCGCGCTCGGGCGACAGGAAGCGCTCGAACAACAACCCCAGGCCCACTGCGTCCGCCCGGGTGATCCCGAGCGAGTAGCAGACAGCTGAGTTGGCGGCCGACCCGCGACCCTGGCAGTAGATGTCGTTGTTGCGACAGAACTCGACGATGTCCCACACGACGAGGAAGTAGCCGGCGTAGCCGAGGGTCCCGATCACCTCGAGCTCGTGGTCGATCTGCGACCAGGCGCCCACCACTCGACTCGAGCCGCGTGGTCCGTACCGCTCGGTGGCGCCGCGCGACACCAGTTCCTTCAGCCAACTCTGCTCGGTGTGGCCCGGCGGTACCCGGCAGTCCGGGAGACCGGGGGCCACCAATCGGAGGTCGAACGTGCACGCCAGTCCGAGCTCGGCTGCGCGAGCCACCGCTCCCGGCCATCGCGCGAAGCGGCGTTCCTGCTCGGCGCCCGAGCGCAGGCAGGCGGTGGCTGCAGCGGGGAGCCAGCCCTCCAGCTCCGACAATGGGCGTCTCGCCCTCACGGCTGCGAGAGCAGTAGCGAGAGGGCGCCGGGATGGATGGGCGTAGTGGACGTTGTTGGTGGCTATGAAGTCGACCCCGGCCCTGCACGCGAGCTCCGCCAACGCGTCGTTGCGCACCGTGTCGACGGGATCGCCGTGGTCCCACAGCTCGACAGCCACGTTCTGGCGGCCGAAGGTGTCGATCAGCCGGTCCAGCTCACGCGCCGCAGCCGAGGGTCCGGCGCCAGCCAAGGCGCGGGGGACCGGGCCCTTGCGGCAGCCGGTCATCACCAGCCACTGCCCACGGCTCGGTTCTCCTCGGCTCAAAGCCTCGAGGGTGAGCGAAGGGCTGCCCTTCTCTCCACCCTCGAGGTGTGCCTCGGCGATCACCCGGCTGAGGCTCGCGTAACCCTCGGGGTCGCGTGCCAGCACCACCAG